>CALJSV010000206.1 GCA_937976095.1 uncultured Clostridia bacterium
AAAAAATCCGTCTTACAAGCGAAATGAAGGACTATGAAAAAGCAAATGAGACCATGAAGTATATGGATAGTATATGGACTTTAACAAAGCCTAAACTCAAGAAAGAAAGCATGGCAGAAATGAACAAGCTGGAATTTGCGATAAATGACTTGAGAGAAGCTTTAGCAAAGCAGGACTTTGCTATAATTGATGCAAAGTCTGAAGTTATCTTAAAAATTGCAGATGATATTGAGAAAGCAGCCGAAAAGCAAAATTAATAAAAAACAGTATCTGAAAGAATAATTCCCAAAGAAGAATTCTTCAGATACTGTTTTTTTTAAAAAATAGCCTGATATATCAGCTTTAAGCATAGCCCCATTGCAATTGTAATGAATATGGGTTTAATAATCTTCGCCCCATTCTTAATGGCTATTTTCGTACCAATCCTAGCACCAATTATCATCGATAGCGCCATTGGTATTCCGGCTGCCAGCATTATTTGACCATTAATAGCAAATAATATTAAAGAAGTAATATTGCTTGTAAAGTTTAAGATTTTGCCATTCCCTGCGCTGACAGTGAAATCAAAACGAAAAACGCTTATAAACAAGAATATCAGAAAGGACCCTGTTCCCGGTCCGAAAAAACCATCATAAAAGCCTAAAGCAAATGCAAACATGCAACCATAGGTTATATTCCTGCGTGTTAGACCTTCAAACTTATCCTCTGCACCTAAATCTTTCTTAACAATAGTGTAAATAGCTACAGCAAAAATCAGTATCAGAATAAGCATCTGCAAAAAACCCGGATCAATTCTCAAGGCTGTTTTTACCCCGATGGCAGAGCCCACCAAAGTACAGGGTATGAGATACTTGATAAGCGGCATATATATCTTTTTTGATCGAGCAAAGGTCACAGTACTGGTAAAAGAAGCACAAGTACTTGCAAACTTATTGGTGCCTAAAGCAGCATGTGGCGGAACACCTACAGCCATTAGTGCTGGAAGGCTTATTAGTCCCCCTCCACCGGCGATCGAGTCGACAGCCGCAGCTGTAAACCCTGCAACACACAGAATTACGACCTCAAATATCCCCATTATGTTTTCCCCCAAATATTATTTATTCATTTATACAATTCAGTATAGGCGGAATTATCTGCTTTTTCCTTGATACTACACCCGGCAATATCACTGAGCTGTCATTCACTGATGCTCCAAAGGCTGCAATAATAACATCTGTCCTGTTACCAACAAAAAGAAGCTCTGTTGTCTCATTAGCTATATCTGTAAGCATACAAAGAAGCATATCTCTATCCTTCAGACTTTCGGCATAAACCCTTTTCATGTGCAAAAGCAAACGTTCCTTTATGTCCTGAAGCTCCTTTGAGTCCATTGAATTGATTTGGCCTACAGCCAGCTTCAGATCCCCTGCCCTGAACTCCTTAAAGTCCTGGTACAATAGCTCTTCGTCTGTTTTGTTGATAAGGTCCGACCCCGCTCTAAACATCGTCTTGGCAAAATCAACCATGTTTATCCCTGCCACCACAGATAAGTGCTCAGCAACTCTTTTATCTATCTCAGTACAGGTAGGTGATCTGAACATCAAGGTATCAGATAATATCGCAGCACATAAGATACCGGCTATCTGAGGTGTTAGGTCTATATTGTTTTCCTTAAACATATTTGCGACAATTGTTGCCGTACAGCCTAATGGTTGATTTCTGAAATAAACAGGTCCGGTAGTCTCAATATCTCCTATCCTGTGGTGATCTATGATTTCAAGAAGGTCTGCTTCCTCAAGTCCTTCCACCGCCTGTGATCTTTCATTATGATCCACCAATATGACTTTTTTGCGATCCGAATCAATAAGGGAAGCCCTGGAGATAAGTCCCACTATACTTCCGTCACTGTCTGTGACCGGAAAGTTTCTGTATCTCTTTTTGACCATTACTTCTTTTATTTCATCTATGTAGTCATCCATGCTGAATACTGTCAGATTGTTAGCCTTCATGAAATATCCAATGGGTAAGCTTTGGTTTATGAATCTTGCCACCTTGTAGGTGTCATAGGGTGAAATGATAATTGCACAGTTATTGCTAAGAGCAAACTTTTTTATTGAGGCTGCTACGGGAAGTCCGCCTGTAATTACCAAGCATTGAGCTCCCATCTCAATTGCACAAAGCTGCGTTTCGTATCTATTCCCTAAAATCACTATATCCTTTGGCTTTATATAGTTTTCCATAACCTCAGGATTCATTGCTCCAATTAATACCTGTCCGTTTAGTATATTATCATTGATATCTCCAACTATCAGCTCACCATCCAAGACCTCTAAAATGTTTTTGTATGGAGTCCTGGCTATAGATAATATGTTGTTATCGTATATATCCATATAGGATTCTGCTATGTCTCCTACTGTTATAATACCCAGAAGGCCTCTTCCGTCCTCAGAAACCATAAGCGTGGTAATGTTGCAGTCCTTCATTATCTCCCATGCCTTTTTTAAGGAAATACTGGGGTGGACTGATGGTATCCTCTTAATTGCTATATCCTTAACCTGAGTCTTTACATCCTCAATAAAGGATGGCTCCTCTACCTTAAAATAGTCAAGAACAAATCTGGACTCTCCGTTTATCTCTCCAATACGCTTTGAAACGTAAGCAGTTGTATTGCTTAAGCTGTTTTTTAGATATGAATACGCTATAGAAGAGCAAATTGAATCCGTATCAGGGTTCTTATGTCCAATTACATAAATAGAGTTACTCACTTACACCTCTCCTTTCAAGCATATCTTTAACCCTGGCTTCACATATCTGCATGAATTGCATGATATCTTCAGCTATTAGCTGTCTGGAGCCTTCTATTAAAGCTGCACTTGCAACTATATCTATAGATATTCCATGCTTTGACAGCATTTGCTGGTTATACTTCTCTGCCAGTGAAGTACTATTTATATCCTTAATCTCAATAAATCCATAAAAGGCCTTAAAGCTCTCTGCCAGTTGAGAAGGATTTATGCTCATGTATCCGCCGAGCATCTCAGACAGTTCCCCTATTGAGCCTTCGTCATTAAAGGCTTCATGAAGCTGAGTCCTAAGCTCTGGCACTCTCTTTAGTATCTCAAGCTCAATGCTCATTTCGATAAAATTATGTGCCTTCCATAAGCCGAATTCCTCAGGAATCCTGCACTTAACTACCTTATCAACTATAAGCTCGCCTTTTTGAAAGCAATATCCCTTAGTACCTTTGCCATAATTCTCATCACCATAGTAATCCAAGCCCTCCGGAAAAACAGTGTGAGTTGCTATGGCCATTGCTGTTTTTGCATTTTCTGGATATCTTTGCTTTATATAATCATATAGTCCCCAGCCTGGTTTATGCGTCTCCTCATGAGCGAGGCACTTAGTAATAACTATGTCAGGAAAAACAGCTCCCAAAATTTCCTTATTGCTAAGACTACCTAAAACCTGTCTGCAGAACCAAACGTGTGTCATAGGAAACATTATTATCACATCCAATTGCAGCTTATAAAATTATTTTATACGCCACCAACAATATAAGCAAGTAATAAACGCTTCAACTGCAAATATTATTTCATATTTCTATTAATGCAACAGCCATGTCTAAGCAGCTTAGCTGTTTGACATGGCTGTTATTCTTTTGCTTTATTCTTTGCTTCTAAGCTTTAGTGTCAGCTTATTGATCTCTCCTGCAAGCAATGGCAGTAAGCATAGAGATATTACTACTCCCCAATCTGCTATGCTGAGAGGCGATGTCTTAAATATGTTCTGTAGGAAAGGTACATAAAGCACAATCAGCATCAATGTAAAGGAGAAGGCTGATGCAATTACTAATGTTCTATTACTAAAGACCCCCAGTTTCAGAATAGAAAACCTTTCAGACCTGCTGGAGTATGCTCTAACAAGCTCAGACAATATCAGAGTAGTAAACGCAATTGTCCTTGCCATAATGAGTCCTTCTGCATCAGGCGCTGCTAAGCCTCCTGCATACCTGTTCAAAGCCCATATAAAGGCACCTAAAACTGCAGCAGTTAATGCCAAGCTTTGAACTGCTATTCCACTGAGCATAAGTCTGTTTAGGATTGGCTCCTCAGCATTTCTAGGCTTAAGCTTCATAATGTCCGGGTCGCCCTTTTCTGTTCCAAGCGCTAGTGCCGGGAAGCTGTCTGTCACCAGGTTTACCCATAGCAGCTGTATTGGCACAAGAGGTACAGGAAGGTTAAATAGTATACTTAAGAAAATTATCAAAATCTCCCCAACGTTACATGAAAGCAGGAAGAAAACAAACTTTCTGATGTTGCTGTATATTATTCTGCCTTCCTCAACAGCAGCGACAATAGTTGCAAAGTTATCATCCATAAGTATAATATCTGCTGTTCCCTTTGCAACATCAGTACCTGTGATCCCCATAGAAACCCCTATGTCGGATCGCTTAAGAGCCATAGCATCGTTTACTCCATCACCAGTCATTGCAGCAATGTGTCCGTTTCTCCTCAGCGCTTCAACTATTCGCACCTTATGCTCTGGTGATACTCTAGCATATACGCTTATTTCTTCAACTTGCTTTTGCAGTTCTTCATCAGATATTTTATCAAGCTCTTCACCGGCCATAACCCTATCATCACCGATCATTAAACCAAGCTCTTTAGCAATGGCTACTGCAGTATCCTTATAGTCACCTGTTATCATGACAGGCTTAATGCCTGCCTCTCTGCATATTCTTATGGCTTCCTTTGCCTCAACCCTTGCAGGGTCTATCATACCCATTAGTCCTACCAGGATCATATCGTTTTCGATGCTGTCCGAATTTATTTCCTCCGGCAGCTTGTCGTAATCTCTATATGCAAATGCCAGTACTCTTAGTGCACTGCTGGCAAACTGGCTGTTTACCCCAAACACTCTATCTCTTAGAGCTGGTGTCATTTCCTGTACTGAACCGTTCAGCAGAATCCTGCTGCATTTTCCTATTATTATATCTGGTGCACCCTTTGTAAAGGAAACTACCTTTTTATCCATAAAGTCCTTATGGAAGGTTGTCATCATCTTCCTAGTAGAGTCAAAGGGTATTTCTGATAGCCTCTGATACTTTGTGTTCATTTCGGCCTTAACAAAGCCTGCTTTTGCACCAGCTGTCATAAGAGCACCCTCTGTAGGATCTCCAACGATGCCCCACAGGTTTTCATCATTTTCCTTCTTTTCCAAGGTAGAATCATTGCAAAGCACACCTATTGACAGCAGCAGCCGTAGTCCATCCTCCGCCTCCTGCTTTATGCTGCGTTCATCAAGTTCAAAGCTTCCTGAAGGGTTATATCCCTGCCCAGTTACTTTTATGATCTTGTCATCTGTAAAGGTTCTTACTACAGTCATCTCATTTTGAGTCAATGTACCGGTTTTGTCTGAGCATATAACAGTTACGCAGCCAAGAGTCTCAACAGCAAGCAGTTTTCGAACTATTGCATTTCTCTCTACCATTCGCTTCATTCCCAGGGCAAGTACTATTGTCACTACTGCAGGAAGTCCTTCAGGGATTGCTGCAACCGCCAAACTTACTGAGATCATAAAAAGCTCCAGCATATTGCCGCCTCTTAGCATTCCAATTCCGAATACTAATACACAGATAAAAAGACATGCAGCTCCAAGCCACTTTCCAAGCTCGTTAAGCTTTTTCTGAAGAGGAGTCACCTCATCACCATAGGATTGAATAGCCTCTGCTATCTTCCCTATTTCTGTGCTGCCGCCTGTACTAACTACTATACCCTTGCCTCTTCCGTAGGTTACTATAGTACTCATATAAGCAAGGTTTTTTCTATCTCCTATAGCTACCTCTCCATTGAACTGCTTGGCAGCATCCTTATCTACCGGTACAGATTCCCCGGTAAGTGATGCCTCTTCTATCTGAAGGTTTGCACTTTCAAAAAGTCTGAGGTCTGCAGGTATATTATCTCCTGCTTCCATATATATCACATCGCCGGGTACAAGACTCTTTGCCGGCAGCATTTCTACCTTGCCATTTCTAAATACTCTGGCATTTGGTGAGGACATTTTCTTTAATGCCTCAAGAGCCTTCTCTGCCTTTCCTTCCTGCACAACACCCAGTATAGCATTTATAACAACTATAGCAATAATCACTATAGCATCCTTAACCTCTCCCACTACACCTGACACTATAGCCGCTGCAATAAGTATGATGACTAAAAAATCCTTAAGTTGCTTAAGTATTTTTACAAAAATCGTTTCCTTAGCTTTTTCCTTAAGCTCATTGCTGCCATACTTATCTCTTTTTTTATCTGCAGCTTCACTGCTGAGACCCTTACTTATATCTACCTCCAGCTCTGCAGATACTTCTTCAATGCTTTTGTTATACCAGTTCTGATTCATGACTTCTCCTCCCTAAGCTGTATTATTCGTCCCTTGATAATAATAAATGTTGATCATTGCAAATCCCTTGGTGCTGCCTTCATATATTTTCCATTATATCACTTATTTATTACATTTAAAGGTATTTTATATTCTCTCCCCTCCAAAAAAATAACAAAGACCTTCAGCACAAAAATGTGCTAAAGGTCTTGCTTGATAACTAAGCTATCACAGTAAAGCCAGGCCTATACGGCTGTGTTGTTGACCTTACTGACTCTATATGAGCAGCTACTCCCCTTTAATATGTGCAACTAAGAATTAAAAACTCAGTAACAAGTTAATGATATGGTATTCTTGCCCAATTGTCAATAAGAACTATCTGTTGATTATGTCCACCAGTTCAACTCCGCTATTTCTCTCGGATACTGTACGAATTGACCATTCGTTTTGGAAGAGGAGCACTGGGTTATCTGACTGGTCCTTAGCAATCATTGTATCGCTTGTAATCTTAAATTTATCTGGATTAAAGCCCTCTGTTTTGACCCATCTAATATGCTTAAATGGCAAATGCTCGATGCTTATATCTACTCCATACTCGTTCTTTAGTCTGTATTCAAGTACTTCCAGCTGAAGGACGCCGACTACTCCTATGATAAATTCCTGTAAGATGCTATCCCACTGCTGAAATATCTGTATAGCTCCCTCTTCAGACAGCTGCATAATACCCTTTATAAACTGCTTGCGCTTTAGGGAGTTCTTTGTATAAACTCTTGCAAAATGCTCAGGCGCAAACACTGGTATGCCTTCAAACTTAAAGCGTTCACTACCCTCCGACAGTGTATCTCCAATATTAAATATGCCAGGGTCAAAGACACCTATTATATCACCGGCATATGCCTCGTCAACTATCTCTCTTTCCTGAGCTAAAAACTGCTGCGGTTGAGAAAGCTTTATTTCTTTACCTGCCTGAACATGAAAGACATTCATACCCTTTGAGAATTTACCTGAGCAAATTCTTATAAATGCAAGCCTATCTCTGTGGGTTGGGTTCATGTTTGCCTGTATCTTAAATACGAAGCCCGAAAACTTAGGATCCTCAGGGTTTATCTCGCCTTTATCAGACATTCTTGACAGAGGCGCAGTTGTTATTCCCAGAAACTCCTCAAGAAAGTTTTGCACTCCGAAGTTTGTCATTGCACTTCCAAAGAAAACCGGAGTAAGCTCTCCCTTTAATATTCCATTTATGCTAAAGCTATCGCCAGCCATGTCAAGAAGTTCAATGTCCTCTTTAAGCTTCTCATGAGCATCCTCCCCAAGTAAATCTGTAAATACTGCATCATTTACATCTCCCTTAGAGGACGTTACCATGCTTTGTCCATGTGAGCCTCCGTCAAACATTACCATCTGAGACTGCTTTCTGTCGTATATCCCTAAGAAGGAGTTGCCAAGTCTTATGGGCCAATTCATTGGATAAGAGCGAATGCCAAGCACTTGCTCTATTTCTTCAATGAGCTCAAAAGGATCCTTACCGGCTCTATCCATTTTGTTTATAAAAGTGAAAATGGGAATTCCCCTCATTTTACAAACATGAAAAAGCTTTTTAGTCTGAGCCTCAACACCCTTTGCAGAGTCGATAACCATTACGGCGCAGTCTGCGGCCATAAGCGTCCTGTAGGTATCCTCACTGAAATCCTGGTGCCCGGGTGTGTCTAGTATGTTGATGCAGTATCCTTCGTAGTCAAACTGAAGAACACTTGAGGTTACGGATATACCTCTTTGTTTTTCTATCTCCATCCAGTCGGAAACAGCATGCCTTTGTGCTTTTCTTGCCTTTACAGAGCCTGCGAGTCTTATCGCACCTCCGTATAAAAGCAGCTTCTCAGTAAGTGTAGTCTTACCTGCATCAGGGTGAGATATTATTGCGAAGGTTCTTCTCCTTCTAATCTCATTAATAACATCAGTTCCTAAAGTCACAAAAAAACCTCATTTCAATTTAGTAATATAAAACTTATAGAATTAACTCATCGTGCTAAGCACAACAGATTAAAGTCACCTTATTGCTTACTTAATAGATTTTAACCGACTGCTAAAGCCTGTGTCAATATTACTGACCATAATTTACTTGTTTTGTCTAGTTGATATAAAAAAGTCCCGAATAGAAGTTTTATCTATTCGAGACAGCTTTCTATTCGATTTTATAAAGGCATACCTTATTTCTTCCAGTTCTCTTTGCTTCATATAGAGCGTCATCCGCACACCTTACTGCATCCTCCAAAGAAGCCTCCTTACCCAAAGCCGAGCTGCTTACCAAGCCAAAGGAGCAGGTAACGGAAATTGGCTTATTGCTATACATAGTAACCTTCTGCTCAATCTCAAATCTGATATCTTCAACCCTTTGTATCACACTCTTAAGCTCACCGGTATTTTTAAACATTATGGCGAATTCTTCTCCGCCATATCTGCATACAACATCGCCCTTTCTAATGCTAGCCTTTATAAGCTGTGCTACTTCCTTAAGTATTAAATCTCCACATAAATGCCCATGCTCATCATTTACCTTTTTGAAATGATCAATATCCATAATTGAGAGTACGAACGGTAGTCCGAACTTTTGGTGATTATCGAGACAATTTTGCATTTCCTTGTTAAAGTAAATTCTGTTGTAAAGTCCTGTCAAGCCGTCTCTTAAAGCCATTTCTTCAAGCTTAGCATATAGCTGAGCATTTTCTAGGGACAACCTGATTGCAACTGCAAGGGTGTTAAGATACTTGATATCATCCACCTTAAAATAGTTTTCAACAGTGTGCTCAAGATAAATGATGCCCATCAGCTTTTTTTTGCTGTTTAGAGGTACTACGACTGCTGACTTGATACCTCTCTCTATGCTGAATTTATCCTGAAGAATATCCTCAGTTAGTATATATGTGTCAAGAAGCTGGTCTCTCATTTCAAAAAGAATATTAGCCCTCTCACTCATTCTTTTTACCTGCTGCCTTGGTATGCTGCTTGTCTCTATTTCGAAGCCATCCTCCTCTGTCGTGAAGATGGAGCTGGTGCTTGTACCTAATACTCCCAGCAGCATGTCATTTATTATAGGAAAAAGATTTTTATAATCCGTAACAAGATTTATATACTCAAATATATTAATAATAGTACTGAGCTCGTTGACCGTCTTTTCATATTTAACATTTAGAGTTGACGCTTCCTGTAGGCTTCTCTCAACGCAATGCTGATAGCTGTCTATCTCTCTCTGTATATCTTTGATTTTTTCACAAGAATGCTCCTGTATACAATTCTCTTGCTTTAAACTCATTTATATCCCCCCAACAAATTCTACTAAAAAACATTAATATCTCTAACATTATTATAACACAATATGTAAATAAAACCTTTTACAATTATATATATTTTCGACATTTTTCCCGAGGTTTTTTATCATATTAATAATATAAAGCTTTATCTCAAGAGCTTCATTAGTAAAATATGTTTTGAAAGCTTTACATTTATGATATATTTATAATAAATACTGAATTGGAGGTATATGGCATGGGTACATTTGCTGATTATATAGATATAAATGACGAGGTTTTGGATGCCTTGAGATTTTGCAAGCCTATAGTAGCTCTAGAATCTACTATAATATCTCACGGAATGCCATACCCGGAGAATATAAAAACTGCTTTGGAGGTAGAGGATACAGTAATCCAAAACGGTGCTGTACCTGCTACTATAGCAATAATAAAGGGAAGGATTAAAATAGGTCTCACTCCCGATGAGCTGGAATACCTAGCTGGCTCAAAAGAAGTTTCTAAGGTGAGCCGAAGAGACATACCTCATATAATAGCACTAGGACAATCAGGAGCTACAACCGTAGCCTCTACGATGATATTTGCACGCATAGCTGGCATCAAGCTTTTTGCAACCGGAGGAATAGGTGGAGTACATAGAGGAGCTGAAAAAAGCTTTGACATTTCTGCAGACCTGACTGAGCTAGCTCAAACCAATGTAGCTGTTGTTTGTGCTGGAGTAAAGTCCATTCTCGATATAGGGCTTACTCTTGAGAAGCTGGAAACCTTAGGCGTACCTGTCCTTGGCTACAGAACCGATGAGTTCCCATCCTTCTATACACGCTCTAGCGGCTTTGGTGTGGACTACAAGGTTCATAACCCAGCTGAGTGCGCAAGAATACTTATGGCAAAATGGGATCTTAATTTGGACGGAGGCGTAATTGTAGCAAATCCTGTACCCAAGGAATATGAAGCTGACAGTGAAGTAATCAACACGGCTATAGAAAAAGCTTTGCAGGAGGCTGTAAAAAGTAATATCAAGGGTAAGCATGTGACCCCTTTCCTTCTGTCAAAGGTTAAGGAGCTGACTGTTGGGGAAAGCTTGGAAACTAATATTGCACTAATTAAGAACAATGCTGAGGTAGCAGCAAAAATTGCTGTGGAATATGCAAGGCTGGAAGAGTAAAGCAAAAGCCGGGAAGGAGATAATCCAACCCGGCCTTATATTACTTAAAAAGCTTCTTAAGTCCTTCGCTATAAGGATATCTTAGAACACCCTTTTCAGTAATTATTGCAGTTATAAGTTCACTAGGTGTTACATCAAAGGCTGGATTGTATACCTTTACTCCTTCTGGAGCAGTTCTCCTGCCAAAGGCACAGGTTATTTCGGCTTCGTTTCTCTCTTCTATAGGTATATCAGCTCCTGTCGCTGTTTCCATATCTATAGTAGAAGTAGGTCCGGCTATATAAAAGGGAATGTTATGAGCCTTTGCAAGCACTGCAAGTCCATAGGTTCCTATTTTGTTTGCTGAGTCACCGTTTGCCGCCACTCTATCACAGCCTACAATTACAGCATCAATCAAGCCTTTGGACATAACTACAGCTGCCATATTGTCGCAGATAAGCGTAACATCTACGCCACCCTTCAAAAGCTCCCAGGTTGTAAGCCTTGCTCCTTGAAGCAGTGGTCTTGTTTCATCTGCAAACACCTTTATATCCATGCCTCGCTCCTTTGCAACATAAAGCGGAGCTAGTGCAGTACCGTACATAGCAGTTGCAAGCCCTCCTGCATTGCAGTGAGTGAGAACCGTCATTCCATCCTTCAAAAGCGTCAGTGCATTTTCTCCTATAGCTCTGCACATTGCTTCATCCTCATCTCGTATAAGCCTTGCCTCTTCATAAAGCAGTTCCTTAAGCTGCTTTACTGACTCTGCCTTGTTTTCAAGAGCAACCCTCTCCATCCTTTTTAGAGCCCAAAAAAGATTTACAGCTGTTGGCCTTGAGCTGGCGAGATAATCAGAAGCCTTTTTAAGCTCATTCCAAAATTCATCGTAGTCTGTTGTGCTGATATCCTTTATGGCAATATATAGACCATAGGCAGCAGCAATACCTATTGCAGGTGCCCCTCTTACCTTAAGGTGAAATATCGCATCCCAAACGTCCTCAACCTTTTCAAGCTTTATAAATACTGTTTCGTTGGGAAGCTTTGTCTGGTCAAGAATTATTAGCTCGTTATTCTCCATTCTTACGGACTGAATTTTATTAAATACATTTTCCATATGTCTCCTCCTAATCTTCACTCTAGCTTAACTAAGCTTTAGCTGTTTTTTTGCAGTCTTAATCAAATTTCTCAAAAGTATCGCAGTTGTAACTGCTCCAACCCCTCCTGGCACCGGAGTAATCCTACCTGCAATCTCAAAAACATCGTCATAGTCAACATCTCCACATAGCTTGCCATTTTCATCTGTGTTTATACCTACATCAATAACTACAGCCCCGGGCTTTACATATTCTTTTTTAAGAAATCTGGCCTTTCCTGCTGCTGCAATCAAGATATCCGCCTTTGATGCCACTTCTGCAAGATTATGAGTTTTTGAGTGACAAATAGTAACTGTAGCATCCTCCTTAAGAAGCATCATGCTAAGCGGTCTTCCAACAACCAAGCTTCTTCCGATTACTACAATATTTCTGCCCTCCAGCTTCTCCCCGTAGTATTTAAGCATCTCAATTACTGCAGCTGCTGTACAGGGTACTATCACATCTGTCTCACCCTCAAATATCCGAGAAAGGCTTAGAGGGTTCATGCACTCAATATCCTTTCTGGGGCTTATAAGGTGCTTTATGACCTTTTCATCCAGCTGCTTGGGAAGTGGTCTGAACACCATATAACCATGGATGTTTTTGTTCTCATTGATTTCTTTAATAAAGCTTACATAGGGATCGTGGCTTATGTTTTCTTCCAGTACGTGAGACTTTACCTCGATGCCAACCTCTGAGCATGCCTTTATAATCGACTTCTCATAGGCGATGTCATCTGCACTGTTACCTGCCCTAACAACAGCAAGAGTTGGTATTACCCCATCAGCTCTGAGCTTGCTGCTATCTCTTAGGACCTTTTCCCTTATAAATTGGGAAACCTCTTTTCCTTTTAGAACCTTTTCCACCTCGAACCTCCTTATCGAATAAAAATTTAAATATATAAAACAGCAAAAATGCCATTCTTTTTTCGACATCATAGTATGAATTATACCATAACTTTATATATTGCTTCACTGATAATTAATTATAATCACTTTTTACATTTCTAACTTTATACAATATGGTATAATAATGTTATTATTTATTTTGCTGGGAGGAATGATTGTGAACACAGAAAGAATGTTAAATGAGTTTTTCGAAATGGTTAAGGTAACTAGCTTGTCGAAAAAAGAAAAGGTCTTTGCTGAGGTATTGACTTCCAAGCTGCAAGCCTTAGGCTTCGAAACCTTTATAGATAATGCCGGAGAGAAATGCGAAGGAAACACAGGAAATGTGCTGGCACGCCTTAAGGGAAATAAGTCAGCACCAGCTGTACTGTTTGGCGCTCATATGGATACTGTTGTACCCGGAGAGAACATCAACCCAAGAATTGTGGATGATGTAATCTACAGTGATGGAACTACTATACTAGGAGCAGATGACAAGGCTGGCATAGCAGCTATATTGGAAGCAATAAGACATATAAAAGAGAATAATCTTCCTCATGGAGATATAGAGCTTGCATTTACCATAGCCGAAGAAGGCGGCCTATTTGGAGCTAAATATATGGATTATTCAAGGCTTTCCTCTAAGATGGCCTTTATCCTTGACAGCAGCGGTGAGGTAGGGGATGTAATAGTTCAAGGTCCAGCTCAAATGAAGCTTTTGGCAACAATAATTGGAAAGGCAGCACATGCAGGCGTTGCACCCGAGCTTGGAATAAGTGCAATCCAAGTTGCAGCCAGAGCCATAAATAACATGAAGCTGCTAAGGATCGATGGGGAAACCACTGCAAACGTAGGAGCAATAAGCGGTGGTACATCTACAAATATTGTCTGTGACTCGGTTGCCCTAAAGTTTGAGGCACGAAGCCTTAAGCTCGAAAAGGTCGAAGCACAAATCAAGCATATGGTTGAATGCATCGAAGAGGCTTGCAAGGAGTTCTCAACTACAGCAAAGATAGATACAGAGTATAACTATCCGGCCTTCCAGCTTGGACTTGATACAGAAATCATAAAAATCGTGGATGCAGCGATTAAGTCCATTGGGCTGAACCCAAGCTACAGGTCAACAGGTGGCGGAAGTGATACAAATGTGTTCAATGGCAACGGTCTTCCTTCATGTACCTTGGCAATAGGAATGAACAATGTTCATACAACCAGTGAAAATATAGCTGTAGAAAGCATGGTAAAAGCAGCCCAGCTAGTTTCGGCAATAATTCTAAGCATATAAATAATGAATTACTAGATTTTAAGGGAGTGAAGTCAATGTTTAGTGGTGAGAGAATAAATCTCAGACCTCAGAAAAAGGAGGACTCTGAGCTAATAGTACAATACCAGTCCGACCCTGAGGTTACAGATAACTATTATATGAGTATGAGCATACCACCTATAAAGGATTTTGTGGATCATTGGTATGAAAGATCTGTAGGAAGCAAGGAAGGCTTTACCTTTGCAATTGAAACCAAGGAAGGTCTATATATAGGCGGCTGCTTTACAATGTGGCTTAATTGGAAAAATGGCACTACCTATCTTGCAATTTTCATAGGGCATCCGGATTACAGAAGCAAGGGCTACGGAACTGAAGCAATGAAGCTCTTTTTAAACTTCCTTTTTAATGAGCTAGGTCTCAGAAAGGTAAAGCTGAATGTGTTCGGCTTTAACAAGCGAGCTATTAGAAGCTACGAAAAGGCAGGTTTTAATCTTGAGGGCATAAATAGGAATGAGCTTTATCGAAATGGCGAATATCATGATACACATGTTATGAGTATAACCAGAGATGAATTTAACGGAGGTGAGTGCAAATGCTAAAGGGTAAGCTGGTAAAGCTTCGTCACCAATCCTTCGATGACCAGGCAATTTTGGCAGGCTTTCTAAACCAAGAGCATGTAATGGAGCTCAGAAGCTCAGAGCTTCCAAGGTTCTCCTACAAGGAAGACCTGGAAAAGAAATATAAGGAACGCTTTGAAAAGCACGATGACAATGACTATCACCTGACGATTGAAACCCTCGATGGCAAGGTAATAGGCTCAATAGGCGTAATGTTTGTATTCTGGAAAAACGGCTTTGCTTATATGTACCAACTTATCGGTGATAAGGAGTATGTAGAAGGAGGCTACCGAGAGGAAGCCATAGAGCTCTTTACTGAGTTTTCCTTTCTTGAGGGCAATGTCAGAAAGCTAAAGGTCAGTGTACAGGAAAATGACCAGAGGAGTCTTGAAGCCTTTAAGTCTTGCGGCTATGAGCTTGAAGTAACTCATAAGGAAGATGTGCTTTGTCACGGTAAGTATCTTGATGTATATGAATTAGCTATTTTTAAGGATCAATTTATTGCAAAGCGGGCAGCCCAATAAGGGCTGCTTTTTAGTTTATGAGATTATCCCTTTTTAGCTTCTCAACCACTGGAATATCTGCCGGAGTAAACTGATACATATCAAGCTCACTCTTGGATACCCATTTAAAATCGTTGCACTCAATTGGAGTTCCTTCGCCTCTTATCAGCTTGCTTAAAAAAACAAACATCTTTGCTGCCTTTTCTTTGTGCTTGAAGTCCACAACATTGTAAAGATCCAAAGGCTTTATTTCCATATCCAGCTCTTCCTTTATCTCTCTTACAATACATTCCTCAGGAGTCTCACCACGCTCCAGCTTACCGCCCGGGAACTCCCACTTATACTCGTAGTTGCAGCCTGTTTGCCTTTGGGCTATTAATACCTTATCATCATTTACAATAACTGCTGCTGTTACAATAATCATATATACTGCTCCATTCATCTTCAAATAGATAATAATAGTATTGCTTCATTTTACATAATGTTATTCATTTGCCACATTCAACTCCACCAAATGAAGTAAATTTTGTACTAAACAAAGCTAATATAATACTGTCCTATAATTGTCACTACTGATAGAATATATATAGACGTTAAATTGTGGGGTGATAAAAATTAGATTAGAGCTACAACTTAAAACCAGACTTGAATTGTTTTATTTTATGGTGTACAGCAGTATGGCATGCTACTATCCATTCCTGGCTGTATACTTAATGAATCGAAGGCTTACATATGTTCAAATTGGGATAATTTTTGCTGTGCAATCCCTTGTTGGCATTATTGCACAGCCTTTGTGGGGCTATATTACAGATAAATACCTGAGTAAAAAAAAGGCTGTTATTATAAATCTGCTTGCTTGCTCACTAGTTATTTTTCTATTTATTCCCGCCAACAGCTTTTTAGCAATAGCAGCAGCAGTAGTAGCTTTGGTAGCCTTCCAATGCGCCATAACTCCTATAAGTGATTCTTACTGCTATGAGATAGTAGAAAAAAATCCTAAGATGCAGTTTGGGAAGATTAGGCTTCTTGGCTCTGTAAGCTTTGCGCTGGTGGCATTAATTCTTGGAAAGGCAATTGATTATTGGGGCATAAATATCTCATTTTGGGTTTACTCCTTTTTTATGCTTTGCACCCTGTATTTCTTCTTCGGCATCAAGCATAATGAAGGCTCAACTGTGGGTAGACCAGGATTTGGGGATTTAGTATCAGTAATGAAAAACTATAGGTTTACACTATTCGTCGTTTCCGTAATGCTCCTGAGTATAATGCAGGGTGCACATGGTGGATATATACCCATGCTTATTGAAAAAACAGGCGGCAGCGTATCCACCATAGGAATTGTATGGTTTGCACAGGCAATGAGCGAGCTCCCAATTTTCTTTTTAGGCAATAGAATAATAAAGCGCTTTGGAGAGTTGAATATTTATCTCTTAGCCGTAGCCTTATACGCCGTCAGAATGTTTTTAAGCTCAATCAGTGGAGACTATGTCACCGTTATAGCGGTACAGCTAATGCAGGGTATAACCTACCCCTTTTATATTCTTAGTGTAATACAATACGTAAACAAAGAGGTTCCTGATAAAATAAAAGCCTCCGGAATGAGTATTATGTCCTCCCTTGGCTTTGGCCTTGGTGGATTTATAGGCAGCATAATGGGCGGAAGCATTATTGAAGGCTATGATGTATTTGTACTTTATAAAGCAATAACTATAGTTTGCATCGCAGCCTTTGGTGTAGGTATGCTTCTGAAAATCAAAGATAGTAAAAATAAAACGTTCCCTTCTCTATAGAAAGGAACGTTTTGTTTTTATTTATGCCCTTGGTCCTGCATTTTTTATTTCCTCTGACACTCCTGCAAACTTTGTAAAGTTATCTGCAAAATCCTTAGCAAGCTTATTTGCCATCTTGTCGAAGGCTTCCTTATCCTCCCAAAGGTTTCTTGGGTTCAATACTTCACTTGGAACCTCCGGACATTCCTTTGGAATAGAAACCTTGAAAATTGGGTCGTTTTCGTATTCAACATTTTCAAGCTTTCCGCTTATAGCTGCATTTACCATTGCTCTTGTATAAGGGAGCTTCATTCTCTTTCCGACTCCGTATGGTCCGCCGCTCCAGCCTGTATTTACCAGGTACACCTTTGCGTTATGCTCATCAATCTTTCTGCCTAAAAGCTCAGCATAAACCTGCGGTTTTAACGGCATAAACGGTGCTCCAAAGCAGGTGGAGAAGGTAGCAGTCGGCTCTACGATACCTCTCTCTGTGCCAGCCAGCTTACTTGTATAGCCGGACATAAAGTGGAACATAGCCTGCTCCTTGGTGAGCTTTGCAATAGGAGGAAGAACTCCTGTAGCATCGGCTGTAAGGAATATTATTGTGGAAGGATGTCCGCCTACACCATCCTCCAGTGCATTATCTATATAAGTTACCGGATACCCGGCTCTTGTATTCTCAGTATATTTTTCGCTATCATAGTCAGGCTTGCCAGTGTACTCACAGCAAACAACATTTTCTACAACTGTACCAAATTTTATAGCATTCCAGATTTGAGGCTCATTTTCCTTTGAAAGCTTAATGCACTTAGCATAGCAGCCGCCTTCAAAATTAAAAACTCCATCATTTGTCCAGCCATGCTCATCATCACCTATAAGTCTTCTTCCATTATCAGCTGAAAGTGTAGTCTTACCTGTGCCTGATAAACCGAAGAATAATGCCACATCACCAGCTTCTCCAACGTTAGCGGAGCAGTGCATCGGCATTACTTCCTTAAATGGCAGTATATAGTTCATTACGGTGAAGAGTGATTTTTTGATTTCTCCACAGTATTTTGTTCCACCTATTATAACTACTCTCTTTTCAAAATCAAGTATTATATAAGCCTCAGAATTAGTTCCATCCTCTTCTGCGGTAGCATCGCAGCCAGGTGCAGCTATTACTGTAAACTCAGGCTCAAAGCCTTCAAGCTCAGCTTCCTTTGGCTTTATAAATACCTGTTGTGCAAAAAGATTTTGAAATGCATATTCATTAACAACCCTAATAGGCATTCTATAATTTTTATCTGCCCCAACAAAGCCATCAAAAACAAAAACATTTTTGTCCGATAGGTAATTGGTTATTTTGTTATATAGCCTGTAAAATTTTTCTCTGTCAATCGGTGCATTGACTTTGCCCCAGTTAATGTGCTCAGTAACTGTTGGGCAGTCAACTATAAATCTGTCTGAAGGAGATCTTCCTGTATACTTTCCTGTGTTTACACTTAAAGCTCCTGTATCAGTTAGCATTGCTCCCTCATGTTTTAGTGCATACTCCACCAGTTTGCCAGCTGTAAGGTTTCTGAATACCTTAGTGCCTATACTTTCTAAATTCAAAATGCCACCCCCTGCTAATATAACGTGCAATTGTATTTTGTACACAATACATTATATATCATAATATACTATTGTGCTATACTTTTTATGATATTTTAGGCATTTATCACACATATTTCACAAATAGGTCTAATTTTTGTAGGCATTAAAAAAAGCTAGGTAAGTTTGGTTCTCTTACCTAGCTTTAGTATCACTGATCTATATCCTTAAAGCCTTCACCCAGTGTTTCATGTGCGTTAATAATTGTCATAAATGCTCTCTTATCAATTGATTTTATATAGTTTTTGAGTCTTACGACCTCTCGTCTTCCTATTATTGTGGTTACTATTTCCTTGCTTTCATCCGTGAATGCACCCTTAGCTGTGTATATTGTTGCACCTCTGCTGAGATGGTCAAGTATATACCTCTTTATCTTTTCAGGGTGGGTGCTTATGATCTCCACATGCTTGCAGGCATTTAATCCCTCCAGCACGCTATCTATTACAAAGCCGTTAATTATTACTCCGAGCATAGCGTACATACCTGTCCTGACATTAAAGGTAAATACAGCTCCTATAGTAATAAGGAGATCAGTCAGCAGCAAAGACTTTCCAATATCCAGGTGCATGTATTTACTTATGATTTTTGCTATAATGTCAGTTCCTCCGGTTGAAGCATTCTGGTTAAATACTATTCCCATTCCTATAGCAGAAACAAGTATTCCGAATACAAGCTCAATAAACATGTCTCCTGCAATAGGCTGCGTTATTGGGAACAGCTTTTCCATTATCCATATAAGCCCTGATAAGCTCAGACTTGAGTATATTGTCTTCGCACCGAAGTTTGAACCCAGCACAATAAATGCTATCACAAATAGTACTGCATTCATAAGCAGCATTAAAAGTCCTATAGGAAGTGTTGGTGCAAATTCTGCAATAATCATTGCAAGACCGCTTACCCCTCCAGCCGCGAGGTTGCTGGGTACAAGAAAGTAATATATCCCTGCTGCTACAAGGATGTTTCCAATGGTTATGAATATATATTCTCTTATGACATTTTTCATCGTCTCACCCCCAAACTAAGTATCCCTTTATACATTGTATAATACTTTATGCAACGCAGCAATAAGCTTATTATTGCTGCTGCTGTCCTTTATTGCTACTCTAAAAAAGCTGCTGTCCAAGCCAGAAAATCCATCAGGGGTTCTGATCAGAATATTATGCTCTAAGAGCATATCTCTCAAGGAATAAGCATTAATCTTTTTATCCAAAAGCTTAATAAGAAAAAAATTAGCCCCTGCTTTAGATACTTCAAGCTTATCCATATCTTGCAGCTTTTCAGTCATGTACCTTCTTTCAGTCTTAACCCAAGCTTTTGACGCCTTAATGTAAGCCTTATCCTTAAGTATGGTTTCTGCTGCAAGCACTGCAATAGCATTAATGTTCCAAGGCTCCAGCTTCGACTTTATACCTGATATGAGTCTATCGTCACAGCCTACAGTGTAGCCTAGTCTTATACCGGGCATTCCAAAGTATTTTGTGATAGCCCTAACAACCAAAATATTTCTATGTTCCTCCAGTAAGGGCACCATGCTGGACTTAGGATAATCGGCAGTAAATTCTATAAAGGTTTCATCCAATAAAAGATATCCGTTTTTGCTTGCCAATTCCTTTGCAAGCCTTATTATTTCAGCTTCTGCCATCATGGTTCCCGTAGGATTATTGGGATTGCAAATTACAATAACAGAATCAGGCTCAATAGCTGAAATAAGCTTCTCTACATCATACGCTTCAAAGCCTTCTGTAAAGCCATCTACCTCATAAGCTTCCAACCCACAGGACCTTGCAGCCCTTGAATACTCCGAAAAGGTTGGTACAGTTATTATAGCTTTTTTTATATCCTCAGCTGCCATACAAGCAAAAAACTTGTAAATCAGCTCTATTGCTCCATTACCAGGTATTATGCAATTCTGATCCTCCAAGCTAAGATAATCGCAGAGGCTTTTTCTAAGTGCTCTATACTCGATATCCGGATATCTTGTAAGTACATCAAGCCTGCTGTTTAGTTCTATTTTAAGGGACTCAGGTACTCCTAGAGGATTTATGTTGGAGCTGAAGTCCAAAAGCTCCCTATCATAGTTATATATATTGCCCCCATGAAAATTCATATATAGTAGCCTCCTAGTAGATGCATCCCTGTCATAAGCAGTGCAGTTATTATTTCTGTCGTAAACATAAGTCTTATACAAGCATGTATATCTTCCT
>CALJSV010000207.1 GCA_937976095.1 uncultured Clostridia bacterium
GCATTTAACTCAAAAATAAGCGGAGGATTAGTAGATGAGAAAGAGAACAACAGTTATTATAATAGTTCTTGCTTTAACATTTGCTTTAATGTTATCAGCATGCGCACCAGCAGCAAGAAGACCTATGGGTCAAGGCAACAACTTTGATACTACAAGAGCTAATCCAAACCTAACTCAACAGAGAGGTCTTGGCGGAAGACAAGGAGCAACTGGGGATATGGGACTTAACGGAAGAGAAGGCTACGGTGGTGGAAACCTAGGTTTAGGTGGAAGACAGGGTTATGGTGGAGCAACAGGTGATATGGGCTTCACAGGAACAGGTGCAGATATGGGCTTTGGAAGTCCAGGGCTTGGTCAACAAGGCAATATGAATCAAGGTATAGGAAGAACAGGAACTGGCTTTGGAAATATAGTTGGATACCCAATGCTGCCTGGGGATAACAATCCTGGCAGAACAGGCTATAACCTTGATACTGGCTCCCAAGGAAACTTTGGTAACAACAGAGCAGGCTATAACCTAGCTGGAACAACAATGGGAAATGAAAGACTCGAAAGAGCATGCGAAGCAGTTCGTGGGGTTAATGATGCTAATGTAGTAGTATCAGGAAATACAGCATACTGTGGTGTAAGAACTGATGCAACAACAGGAGACATAACAAGAGTCAGAAGTGAAGTTGCTAGAAGACTAAAGAGTGAGAACCCTGGTATTGAGACAGTATATGTAAGTAATGAAAATGATTTTATAACTAGATTAAGAACAATAGGTGACGGAATGAGAACAGGAACACCTGGTAACAACTTTACTACAGAGCTTAACGACATGGTTAGAAACATGACTCAAGTAAGATAATACTAAAGCAATGATACTCCGCTTAGCTTATAGCTGGCGGAGTATTATTTATTATGTATATATAGTGGAAAGAATAGCCAATATAAAGTAAAATAGTACTATATAATAAAAGTATCTGTGTAAAGCATACGTTTTTTCGGCAAGAATGTAATGACTGGTTTTGACTAATTTAGGAGGTGCAGATATGTTTGACAGCCCATTAAATAATTTTATGTTCAACACAATACCATTTACAATATTTATTGTATTCTCTATCATCATTATGGTTTTTATTGTAGTGCTTGTAAAAAGCCTCAGTGAGTATGTAAAAAACAACAATGCGCCAAAGCTTTCAGAGCCTGCACAACTGATTGTTAAAAGAACTCATACATGGGGAGGCAGAGGTGAAATGGGAGCGAGAACCAGCTACTATGCCACCTTTGAAACTACAACCGGTGAGCGTATTGAGTTTCCAGTAAGCTCTCAATTTGCAGGCCTCCACGCAGAAGGAGATACCGGAATACTAACTCATCAGGGATCAAGGTTTTTAAGCTTCCAAAGAGATAATATATAAAGTGAGGAATACATATGAAAAATACCAATTTATTAGTTGCATCCTTTTCTCAAAACTATATAAATCAAGCAGTAGATGAATTAAGAGCCTATGACAAGGCTCTTGTTGTTGTAGAAAGCTATAATAATGGTGTTATGACAGTAGAATCATCATATGATAAATATGAGTATAATAATGTACTTGTAAAAAACAAGCCGATTTTTATTAGACATATATTTTCAGTGGATATGGTGATAAGGATTAATGAAAGCTTTGTGAATGAAGCACTAGCGCCAGCTCTGGATAGCATAATTGTTAGGCTCGCATCAGACGATAGCTTTGCAGTTCAAATAAGGAGAATTGAGGGCAGCTCTATAGGAAGCACCTCGGAAATAAAGCATTATGTTGACTGCTACGTAACAGAAAGGATCAGCGCAAAACCAGTAATAAAGGATCCTAATAAGGTAATCTCTATTCTTATTACAGAAGATTCCTGCTTTGTAGGGTTAAGTGATGTAGAGCAAAACCTTTCCAGCTGGACAGGAGGAATGGTTCACTACAAAAAAGAAGACACTGATGTTTCCAGAGCAAAATTTAAGCTGATGGAAGCCATGTATGTATTTGATATAGATGCATCTAAAATAGAAAATGCCTTAGATCTTGGAGCTGCTCCGGGAGGCTGGACTTCGGTTCTGCTGGAAAAGGGAATAAAGGTCACTGCAGTTGATACGGGAGATATGGATCAAAGACTTTTAAGCAATCCCAAATTGATTTTTAAAAAGGAGAATGCAGCCGAGCTGGAGCTTCCTAAGGACAGCTTTGACATGTTTACCTCTGATATTAGCTGGAGCCCCATAAACACGGCGAAAATGATTTTAAAAAGCTCTGAAAGTCTAAAAAGCGGAGGTTTAGCTATAGTTACAGTAAAGCTAATGAGCAGTAAGGTCAGCAAGACTATAAAAGAAGTGAAAACCTTATATAGTGAGGTATTTGAGATAATCAATATAAAGCAGCTTTTTCATAACCGGGATGAAGTAACCATATATATGAAAAAAAGGTAAAAGTTTTGGAGGTTGCTATGGGGGAATCGATTAAGGCTGAGAGAATTGACAGCCTAAGTACAATTGGACTTATAGCCCCTGCAGGGCCATTAGAAGATAGTCTGATAGAGAAGGCTATCTGTGATTTAAAGCAAATGGGGTTTTGGGTAAAGGAAGGTAGTTCCTTATTCAGAAAGCATGGCTATTTAGCCGGAGCTGACGAAGAACGAGCTGCTGATATTAATAGTATGTTTGAGGATAAGGAGGTACAGGCAATAGTTTGCTTACGGGGAGGCTATGGCACACTACGGATTCTGGACAGTGTTGACTTTAAGAATATAGCCCGCAATCCCAAAATAATTATAGGCTATAGTGATATTACTGCGCTGCTAAATGCTATCTACAAGCATACCGGACTAATTACCTTCCATGGACCTATGGCGACCTCAGATATGTTTAAGGGTAAAGACTCTTTTGGTATGAAGTACTTTGAGAGTTTTTTAATGAAACCAGCTAAGCAGTTGGAGATTCTGAACCCCGAAGGAATGGAAGTAGAAACAGTTTTTCCTGGAAAAGGAAGGGGCAAACTTGTGGGGGGAAATCTAACAATGATTGCGGCATCGATTGGTACCAGATATGAGCTGGATACAAAGGGCAAGCTGCTTTTTTTGGAGGATGTAGGTGAGGAGCCCTATAGAATAGATAGAATGCTCACTCAGCTAAAGCTGGCAGGTAAGCTAAAGGATATTAAGGGTATAGTTTTCTGTAGCTTTGCATCCTGTGAAGCACAAAACAAGTCAAAAAGCCTCGGTCTTTATGAAGTGCTAGGAGACTTAGCAGAGGAGCTAAAAGTGCCTGCTGTTATGGGATATATGGTTGGCCACTGTACCCCTAATATAACTCTTCCTATAGGAGCCAATGTATTTTTTGATGCTTCCAATAAGAAGTTTATTATTGAAGAGTCATGTGTATTGTAACCTGCATATTGACAAATATCAAAAACCTGTTGATAATACAAAAAAGTGTGTTATAATATAGTGGATTAATAACAGAATACCAAATCCAATATTTGACATATAGCATATGCAAGATTTATGTTTTTAGCTGCTTCGGTATGTTAAAAACTTTTATATTTTGGAAATACTTAATTATGTTATATTGACAATTATTATTAGGATATAATAAGGAGGATACAAATGAACTCAAGATTAGAGAAAGTAGAAAATAATATTGCAACATTGGAGATTACAGTTTCGGCTGAGCAGCTGGAGCAAGGTATGATGAAATCATACTTAAAAAATGTGAAGAAGTTCAATATTCCAGGCTTCAGAAAAGGAAAAGCACCAAGAAAGATAATTGAAAAATTCTACGGTGAGGCAGTTTTTTATGAAGATGCAATAAATGAGGTTTGCCCAGAAGCATATGACGAGGCAGTTAAGGTACATAATCTAAATCCAGTAGACAGACCTGACATAGACATAGTTGAGATTGAGTCAGGCAAGGGACTTGTTTTCAAGGCAGAAGTAACTGTTAAGCCAGAAGTAAAACTAGGCCTATACAAGGGAATAGAAGCAGCCAAAAAAGAGTATAATGTTAGTGATGAAGATATAAACAAAGAGCTTGATACAATGAGAGAAAAAAATGCAAGAATAGTTGAAGTTACAGATAGACCTGTAAAGCAAGGCGATACTGCAACCATAGATTTCAAAGGCTTTGTTGATGACGTTCAATTTGAAGGTGGCACAGCAGAGAATCACAAGCTGGAAATAGGCTCAGGACAGTTTATACCTGGCTTTGAAGAACAGCTTATAGGTAAGGAGCTAGGTGAAGAGGTTGATGTAAATGTAAGCTTCCCTGAACAGTATAGAAATGAAGAGCTTGCAGGAAAGCCAGCATTGTTTAAGGTTATCATAAAGGAAATAAAAGAAAAGCAGCTATCAGAGCTGGATGACGAGTTAGCGAAGGATGTCAGCGAGTTCGATACACTAGATGAGCTTAAGGCTGACATTAGAAGAAAGAAGGAAGAAGAAGCTTCAAGACTTGCAAAGCAGCAGTATGAAGATGAAGTAATAAACAAGGTAGTAGAAAACACAGAGGTTAATATTCCTGATGTAATGGTCTCTTCACAAGCTACAAATATGTTAAGAGACTTTGACTATCAGCTAAGACATCAAGGTTTAAATCTTGAGTCATATATGAAATATATGAATAAGGATATAAACGAACTAAAGGAAGCGTACAAACCTATGGCATACAACAGAGTTAAGACTCAGCTGGCTCTTGAGGAAATTGCTAAGCTTGAGGGAATCGTTGCGTCAGAAGAAGATTTCAATGAAGAAATAGAAAAAACTGCAAAGCAATATAATCAAGAAGTAGAAAAGTTTAAGAGTGCGCTGAAAGAAGACGATATAGAGTACATAAAGGATGGAATAGTTGTTCAAAAGACAATAGACTTCCTTGTTCAAAACAGTGTAGAAGTATAATTATTTGATTATGTTGTTTGTGAGGATTAATTTTGCATAAACTATAGGTATAGACTAAAAAATAAAGCAGTTGCAAGGAGGATACATATGAGTTTAGTGCCCATTGTAGTAGAACAAACCAATAAAGGAGAACGTTCCTATGATATTTACTCTAGGCTTTTAAAGGACAGAATTATATTTCTCAGTGAAGAGGTAAATGATGTTACTGCCAGCCTTGTTGTAGCACAGCTTTTATTCTTAGAAGCTGACGATCCTGACAAAGACATAAGCTTATACATCAATAGTCCAGGAGGGTCAATAACTGCAGGCATGGCAATTTTTGATACAATGCAGTTTATAAAGCCCGATGTTTCTACTATTTGCATAGGCATGGCTGCCAGCATGGGATCATTCCTGCTTGCAGCAGGTGCAAAGGGTAAGAGGTTTGCGTTGCCTAATAGTGAGATAATGATTCATCAACCTCTCGGAGGAGCCAGAGGCCAGACAACCGACGTAATTATTCATGCTGAAAGATTGTTAAAGACTAAAAAAATCATGAACAGTATCCTTAGTGAAAAAACAGGTCAGTCATTAGAGAAAATTGAAAAGGATGTTGAAAGAGATTATTTTATGTCAGCAGAGGAGGCAAAGAATTACGGACTGATTGATGCAATATTAGCCAAAAGAGGATAGAGAGGTGTAATGATGGCTAAATTTGATGAAAAAAAGCAGTTAAAATGTTCTTTCTGTGGTAAAAACCAAGATCAGGTTAGACGTTTGATTGCTGGGCCTGGTGTTTATATATGCGATGAGTGTATAGAGTTATGCCAGGAGATAATTGATGAGGAGTATGATGAGGAAGTAGATCTTGAAATGCAAGATGTTCCGAAGCCTCAGCAAATAAAGGAGTTTCTTGACCAGTATGTAATTGGTCAGGACAATGCCAAAAAAGCTATGGCCGTAGCTGTTTATAACCATTACAAGAGAATAAATTCAGACTCTAAGATAGATGATGTAGAACTTCAAAAAAGTAATATAGTTCTTATCGGTCCAACAGGATCAGGTAAAACTCTTATAGCTCAAACACTTGCTAAGATGCTGAATGTTCCATTTGCAATAGCAGATGCAACTTCGCTTACTGAGGCCGGATATGTTGGAGAGGACGTAGAAAATATACTTTTGAAGCTCATCCAAAGTGCAGACTATGATATAGAGCGAGCACAAAAAGGCATTGTCTATATAGATGAAGTTGATAAGATTGCCAGAAAATCTGAAAATCCGTCAATTACAAGAGATGTATCTGG
>CALJSV010000208.1 GCA_937976095.1 uncultured Clostridia bacterium
AGGGAAGTGAGATATACGGAGGCCTAGCTAACACCTGGGACTATGGCCCGCTGGGCACGAGATTGAAGAACAATATAAAGGATGCATGGAGATGTTTTTTTATCCAGAGAAGGGAAAGCAGCTACGAACTGGATTCAGATATTCTTATGAATCCAGCAACCTGGAAGGCCAGCGGGCATCTTGACAGCTTTACTGATCCTCTGTTGGACTGCAGGGATTGCAAAACAAGGCACCGGGCGGATAACCTAATAAGTGACTTTGATGCCTCTGTAAATGCTGATGCAATGACTCAGGAGGAAATGGTAGACTTTATAAGGACAAAAACGTACCTTGCCCTAAATGCGGCAGATCAAAGTTTACAGATATCAGGCAATTTAATCTTATGTTTGCAACACAGAGAGGAGTGACCAAGGATTCTGCAAGCACCATCTATCTTCGTCCGGAAAATGCACAGGGTGAGTATTTGAATTTTTTAAATGTTCTTCGTACCATGAGAACCAAGCTACCCTTCAGCATTGGACAGATAGGAAAGGCCTTCCGAAATGAAATTACTCCCGGGAATTTTACCTTCCGTACCATTGAATTTGAGCAGATGGAATACCAGACCTTCTGCAAGAAGGGGGATGATGTCGGACTGTATGAATATTTCAAGAATTACGGAATTGAGTTCTTTGAATTCCTCGGACTTCCAAAGGAACACTTAAGATTTCATGACCATGAGAAGCTGGCCCACTATGCAAAGGCTGCCTGCGACATTGAGTATCTGTTTCCCTTTGGTTGGGGAGAGATTAACGGAACCCATAACAGAAGGGACTTCGATCTGCGCAGACACCAGGAATTTTCAGGAAAGAGTATGGAGTACTTTGATGCAGAGACAAAGGAGAGGTACATCCCTTATGTCATAGAATCAACCTATGGACTGGACCGACTTGTACTTGCCGTTTTATTTGAAGCCTTGGTAGAAGAAGAACTGGAAGGTGGAGATACAAGGCAGGTATTGAAAATCAATCCTTCCCTTGCGCCAATAAAGGTAAACGTGCTGCCTCTCATCAAAAAACGTCACACTGAAAAGGCCCAGGAAGTATACAGGGAACTTACAAAACATTTCATGGTGTCTTATGATGACGCCGGAAACATTGGAAGGCGTTACAGAAGAGGGGATGCTGTAGGAATACCTTATGCCGTAACAATAGATGATTCAACCCTTGAGAACGGTACTTTGACAGTAAGGGAACGTGACTCCATGCAGCAGGTCACTGTGACAGTTGAGAAACTGAAGAGTTATTTAAATGAAAGCATAGGTATAATGTGAAGTTTAGTCAATCAGACTGCATTAAAATCAGTAGAAAGGAGAAGACTTCCATGCTTCTCCTAAGCCCCAGGTGACCAGACTTATCCAGGGACATGTTCTCTGGATTTTTATGCCTTTATGACATTTCATCTGTACGAAGGTAGCAGCAATAAGCTATAGCGTGCAGATGGATTTTCATAAAGCAAAAAATCTGGAAAAATTTTTTCTGTTCGACTTGTAAAATATCACTTACCTAGTATATAATAGATATACGAACATTAGTTCTAAGCACTGTAAAAATACAATAAGGAAGTGTTATTTATGTGGTACAGAGAAGATTATTACAAGTTTACCCACCAACATATGCCGCATACAGTTTTTAATTATGGACGCCTTTTAGTTTATAGGCTGATGAGAGATGAGGAGTCATTCCTTGAGAACTTGAAAAAGACATGGTCAACTATTGAAATCGATAAACCTCAAATGAGAAAGGCTCCTCCGGACTTCAGCCTGGACATCCTTCAGTTTAATATTGAACATACAGGAATTATACTCACTATTCCTGAGGCCAGGGAAGACCAGGAAGCAGCTTATATTGGAATTACATATGATAAAGATGATAACTTTAGATATTTTACATACGAGATAGGGCAGGGAAGCCAGGGCGAAACAATATACTTTATTTGTGAGTGTACTAAAGATTGGGAGCATTTCAATTACGGCTTTCACCATGAAAGAGATAAGGCTTTATTTATAAAGAAAATATCAGAGATTTTAGTTTATGATTTGGTGTAGGAGGGGATTTTCGTGAAGGTAGTAGCAAAACCAATTGCGGACAGTACCATTTTATATACAATATAGGTTATAATATAACTAATAAAACACTAACTATTTTATAAAGAGGTATGTATGTACAAAATACTAATTATTGAAGACGATCAGAAGATATGTGATGAACTCAGCAAGAATATAAAAAGATGGGGCTTTGATGCCTTAAAGATAGAAGACTTTGATAATATCCTTGGAACGGTGAGTCAATATAGCCCCCATCTTATTCTCTTGGACATAAATTTGCCCTCTTATGATGGCTTTTATTGGTGCGAGAAAATAAGAGAGTTTTCCAGGGTGCCCATAATATTTATATCCTCTAGAAATACAAACATGGATATAGTAATGGCTATAAATATGGGAGGAGACGATTTTGTAACTAAACCCTTTGATTTGGAGATACTGATGGCTAAGATGAAAGGCCTTTTAAGGAGAGCTTATTCCTATCAAGACAATGAAAGCGGGATAATAGAGCATAGGGAAGTAGTTTTAAATCTTAGAAGCAGTACGGCAAGCTATAAAGACAGTAAGGTAGAGCTAACAAAAAACGAATTTAAAATACTTCAGATACTGATGAGTGGAGCAGGAAAGATTATTAGTAAGGAAAGGCTTATGGAGGACTTATGGGAAGCAGATAGCTTTATTGATGATAATGCTCTGGCAGTTAATATTAACAGGCTTCGAAAGAAACTGCTTGAGCTAGGCTTGGAAGGTTATGTTCAAAACAGAAAGAATCAGGGGTATATCATATTATGAGCATAAAGTTTTTCCTGAAGGATAAAGGCTCATTTTTTATATTCCATATTATTCTAATGTTTTTTCTATTAGGAATCATAGGCTTCATAAGTGTGGAAAATACGTATTCAAATCTGCTGTATGCTGGACTTGTTTCATTAACCATGACTACTTCCTATTTAGGTATTGAATACATAAGAAAAAGGAGTTATTATAAGGCTTTAGAAGAAAGGTTTATTGAAGATAGCCTGGAATGGATAAATAATCTGCCAAAACCCTTTAATGTGGAACAGGAGTATAACCAAACACTTCTTTTAAAAGCCTATGAGCAGTCTGTGGGTTTAAAAAGTTCTCTAATAGAACAGCATAAGGAGAATATTGACTTCATAAATACCTGGGTTCATGAAATTAAAGTACCCGTGGCTGCCTCAAAGCTTGTTATAGATGGAAATATAGATAATTCTTCGGAAGAAGTATTGAGGAGTCTAAAAGAGGAAGTTGAAAAGATAGAAGATTATGTTGAGCAGATATTATACTATTCAAAGATAAAAGATTTTTCAAGAGACTATTTTATCGCACAAACTAATATGGAGCAGCTTATAAAGGACACTGTTAAGAGACATAAAAAGCAGTTTATTGCCAAAAGAATAGGTGTGGCTTTTGAAAACATTTCATATATGATTGATACGGATAAAAAGTGGGTTTCTTATATTTTGGACCAAATAGTATCCAATGCTCTTAAATACACTAATGATAAGGGTCAAATAAAGCTTCTAATGGAAGAGACTGAGGATGAATACAAGTTGACTGTAGAAGATAATGGCATAGGAATTCCAAAGGAAGACATAAAAAGAGTTTTTGAGAGAGGATTTACAGGAACAGCAGGAAGAAGCAATAGAAGCTCAACAGGAATTGGACTTTACATGGCACAAAGCCTGGCGGTAAAGCTTGGACTTTTTATTAGTGTCCAGTCAGTGTTCGGCGAAGGCACTAAGTTTACCATACATTTTTCTAAATGGAATGATTATTACATCCAATAAATCCTGACTTACAAAAATGTAAGTCAGGATTTTTATTTTGTAATTTTAGCGAAATGGAGTATTTGATAACAAGCGGTTATAATTTAAATATAGTAGAAGATTTGAAAAACAATAAAGTTATTGTTCATTATATAAGGAGGAGCAACTATGGATATATTAGAAGTTAAGGCTGTGAGGAAAATATACGGGAGTAAAGGCAAAATTACAACTACCGCTTTAGATGATATAACCTTTTCTATGGAGGAAGGAGAATTTCTGGGTATAATGGGACCATCCGGTTCAGGTAAGACTACGCTTTTAAATGTTTTATCCACCATAGATACCCCGTCTTCAGGTGAAATTAAGATTAATGGGACAAATGTTATTAAGATGAAGGAAAAAGAGATGTCAGTCTTCAGAGGAGAAAACTTAGGTTTTATTTTTCAAGATTATAACTTAATAGATAGCCTTACCTTGAAGGATAATATAATACTTCCGCTGACTTTAAGAGCTAATAAGGTGAAGGACATTGAAGAAAGAGTGAGCTTAATCTCCAAGACTTTGGGAATAACAGAAATATTGAATAAATACCCATATGAAGTTTCAGGGGGACAGAAGCAGCGAGCAGCAGCGGCTAGAGCAATTATTACAAAACCAAAGCTTATCCTGGCAGATGAGCCCACGGGTGCATTAGATTCGAAATCAGCCAAGGTGCTTTTGGAAGCTATTTCGAAGCTAAATAAAGAAAATAAGGCCACCATTCTTATGGTAACACACGATCCTCTGTCAGCAAGCTTCTGTGACCGGGTAATTTTCATTAAGGATGGAAGCCTTTTTACAGAACTCAGGACCAATGGAGAACGGAAAGAATTGTATAATAAAGTACTCAAGGTACTTTCCACAATAGGGGGTGCCGGCAGTGACTTTATTTAATATTGCTGTAAAGAATATTAAACATAATTTCCGTCACTACGCAGTCTATCTTCTCAGTTTATCTTTTTCTGTTGTAGTTTTTAATTTGTTCCTATCCGTATTTATGGATGAAAAGGTACAAAAATTAATTTCTGAAAGTAATAAGTATCAGTCAGTCTTTAGAGGTTCAGCAGTAGTAGTGGCTGTTTTCTCAGTTATATTTATATGGTACTCCA
>CALJSV010000209.1 GCA_937976095.1 uncultured Clostridia bacterium
GAAAAAATACATAGCACTTGTATTAGTTCTATCATGCATACTAAGTGTAGTACAGGCTGTTCCAGCGTTTGCAGATAGCAAAGCGAAGGTAGCAATAGATGGCAAATTAATAGACTTTGCGGTAGATCCAATAAACAGTAACGGTAGTGTTTTAGTACCTATGAGGCAAATATTCGAGACTATGAACTATACAATTGAGTGGAGCGCTGATACATATACAGTAACAGCAGTAAGTGATAAGCTCATAATAGTTCTCACTCTTGGCAGCAGGATTGCTTATGTTAATGGTGAACAGCTGACACTTCCAATAGCACCAAAGCTTATAAGCTCAACAACTATGATACCCGTAAGATTTATTAGTGAAACCTCAAAGGCTGATGTTAAATGGATGCAAGAAACTCAAACTGTAGTAATAACTACCAGCAGTGATTTGATATCAAAACTTCCAAGCATTAATAAGCAAGCCATGCTTAAAGATAAATACAAGCCTAATGGCGAGGGAAAGCTATCTGCCGGAAACACAAACCAATATATAGACATCATGAAGGAGGAACTGGCAGTCAAAAGCACAAAGCTTAATTTGACCTATAATTACACTGATAAGTGGATAGATGTTGAGAGAATTTTTAATTTTGACAATATCGCCTCACTTATACCAGATTACGAATTTAGGGTTAAAGGTCAAGCATTGACAATGTATAATAAAGAAAATAGTTCTTATGATATTTCACTGAGCCTAAGTTATGTTAGTGGAGCATATAAAGAAAAAAGCTATCCAGAACTAAGCATCGACGAGCTAGCTCACTTAAAAAGCACGATTATAAACGCTATGAAGACTTTAGATAGCAATGTAATAAAATTTGATAAGAAGGTAACCTACAATCCAAATGAAGTTAAAGCTATACTAAATGATGTATCAGTAGAATATGGTGAATACCAGGATATAACTGAATACAGCATGAGTGCCACAAGTACTAACGGAGAGAAATACTATATAAATGAGTTGGTTATTATGAGTCAAGAGGAGCTTATAAAGTCAAAGGATAGAAGAAAACAGCTTGAAAAGAAAACAGAGCAAATAATCGCAGCTATAATCAAGGATACAATGGGAGAGGATGAGAAGGTAAAAGCCATACATGACTATATAGTTAAGAATACAAGATATGACGAAGATAATTATAATAAAGGAACTATACCATTAGAATCCTTTACTGCATATGGTGTGCTCATAAACGGAACGGGTGTTTGTGAGGGGTATGCAAAGTCAATGGCATTATTGCTTAATAAGCTGGGTATTAAGACAATATATATTCGCGGTTATGCTTTAGAGGGTCTTGAAAGCCACGGCTGGAATGCAGTCAGGGTAAATGGAGTCTGGAGATACATAGATGCTACATGGAACGATCCTATACCTGATACACCAAATAGGGTGCTATATGATTTTTACTCTGTTACTGAAGATGAACTTAGGAAAACGCATACGTGGGATATTGACTACTTCAATAAATTTATGAATTAGAATATATAGCTAAAAAAATTAAAGTCAATATGTACAAGAATATTTCATACCAATATAATATATATTTTTTTATAGTTATCTATGCATTAAATATTCAACAATCAATAGATAAAAAAGGATTATTTAAGAATAATGTAGAATAATGTAGTAGTAATTCTTATTAAGTCATATTGGAGGTGCTATATGAAAATTAGCTTTCTAGGTGCTGCAGAAATGGTTACAGGCTCATGCTTTATGTTTGAAGTTGATAACGTAAAGCTGCTGGTTGATTGTGGTATGTTTCAGGGTGGCAGCGACGCTACCGAGTTAAACCTAAAGGGTTTTGAGTTTAACCCTGCTGATATTGATTTTCTCCTTTTGACGCATGCTCATATAGACCATAGTGGAAGAATTCCTCAATTAGTAAAGCATGGCTTTAAAGGAAAAATTATCTCTACAGCAGCTACCTCTGAGCTCTGTAGTATTATGCTTCCGGATAGCGCATATATTCAGGAGATGGAAGCTGAGTGGCTCAGCAAGAAGAGAGTAAGAGCAGGCAAGCATGCTGTTGAACCAATTTATACAGTTGAGGATGCACAAGAGGCTATAAAGCTTTTTGTTGGGATAAACTATAATGAGCTGATTGATTTAAACAACAATATCACTGTTAGATACAGAAATGCAGGTCATATACTTGGTTCTGCAATGATTGAAATGTGGGTCAGAGAAAAGGGAGAAGAAATCAAAATAGTCTTTAGCGGAGATATAGGAAACAAAGAAGCTCCATTAATGCAGGAGCCATCAATAATTGAAGAAGCAGACTATATCATTATGGAGACCACCTATGGAAACAGACTTCACAAGGATATGAAGAATAAAGCACTTTTACTGCTTGATATTATTACTGATACCATAGAAAAGGGCGGTAATGTTGTTATTCCATCCTTTGCAGTTGAGAGAACACAGGAAATACTGTATGAGTTAAATAAAATCAAGGAAAGTAAAACCATTAAGCTAAAAAACATCCCTGTTTATGTAGATAGTCCACTAGCAATAAATGCAACTAAAATATTTGAAAATAACATGGAATATTTAGATCATGATACTCAGGAGCTTATCAGAAGTGGTGATAATCCATTTGATTTTCCGAATCTTACTTTCACTGAAACAGCTGATGAATCTAAAGCAATAAACACTACAAAGGGAAGCAGCATAATAATATCTGCCAGTGGAATGTGTGAAGCAGGAAGAATCAAGCATCACCTAAAGCATAACCTTTGGAGAGCGGACAGCAGTATTGTCTTTGTAGGCTACCAGGCTAAGGGTTCACTTGGAAGAAGGATAATTGAAGGCGAAAAAACCGTTAAGGTTTTAGGTGAAGATATCAGTATTAGAAGCAAGATATATTCAATAGAGGGATTTTCAGGACATGCAGATCAGTTAGGGCTTTTAGAGTGGCTGAAGGGCTTCAAGAAAAAGCCCGCTAAGGTTTTCCTGACTCATGGAGAAGAAGAGGCTTTAGAGGTTTTCTCTAAGCTGATAAAAAATGAGCTGCAGTTTGAAAACCAAGTAGTCAAAATAAATCAAACCATAGAGCTTACGGCATCAAATACCACAGAAGTAGTTAAAGAAAGATATATTGCACGTAAGGACAGTATAATTGACTCAATCGAAAATGTAGATCAAAAACTGCATAACGTACTGCAAACATTAAAAAAGTACGTAACCTCAAAGGAAGATATCAAGCTGGATGCACTTTATCATATGGTTGACAGTATTGATGCTACCTTAGATAACATTTCAAATGAGATTAAAAAGTAAATATGTAATATGATTCTTTATATACCACTTATAACTTTGTTTAAGTGGTATATATTTTTTATGTTCATCAAAAATATCATTAGGAGGTGAAAGCATGTTAAATTCTTTTAGAAATGAAGAACTAGTTAAGGTTCAAGGAAAGACATATCCTGTTGTAGGAGGTCGTCTTAGGCTTGCACATGATGAAAACAAGGTTTTATCTATAGAAACAAGCATTTTATACTATAATGAAGATTCTGTAGTTATTCAGGCACATGTAACTACAGAAAAGGGTAATTTTTCGGGCATAGGAAATGCTTCTGTTAAAAGAGACAGGGTGTTATCAAATGCAATAATTGAGCTTGCTGAGACAAGGGCAATTGCCAGAGCATTGAGATTTGCAGGCTATGGAGTTGAGTTCACCGGTTTTGAAGAGGTTGGTGATGCAAAAAACCTTACCGAGACTGCAGAGAGCATTTCCAATGAAGAGCATACAGAGGCGCAAAAGCAGTCAATGGCAACAAAAGCCCAATTAAATGCTATTTTCTCAATGGCACAAAACTCAAATATTTCTAATGACGAGCTAAGAGGCTTAATGCAAGAGCTGACAGGTAAGAATTACAGTAAAGAACTATCAAAAAAAGATGCCAGCAGTATTATAAGCTTTTTGAAGCAAAAGGAAAATCATGTAGATGCGGAATCACATTAATCTAATATTCGATAAGTATATTATTTAGTTTTTGTAAAATTTTATTAATTACACTAAAAATTGAAGTATTAAAATTTATTTGTATTTTTTCGTCATCTATAGTATATTTATATTAAAGAAATCGTTATAAATATGCACAAAAGAAAGAATTGTTTTTCAGCGAAATACACCTGTGTTATGTTTTGTTGCTTTACGTTCTTTTTTGATTTCTTAGTATAAATTAGTATTAGGTGCTAAAGCTTAAACCCACAACACATAAAGCTACATATAAAAGTGTTGTGTAAAGCT
>CALJSV010000210.1 GCA_937976095.1 uncultured Clostridia bacterium
TGATTGGCAGTCAATAATAGCGATACCACTTATAAAGGCAGGAGTGACAAGAGGCGCATTGTATCTGTCTGTATCAGTCAAGAACAAGGAGTTTGATGCAAATGCATTTAACTTTATCAAAACTCTTTGCAATATTATTGCGGAAATATATTAACTTAGCTTTAGCACTTTTATAGTGTGTGGTACATTTTAGATGTATGGCACTATAAAGGTGCTTTTTTATAATTTTACATGGTATATAATGTAAGCTATAGCAAATATGTGTTTTAATTTATTATGTATTATGATAAAATTAAAATAGTCTGATTTTTCGTGATTTAACGATTTTGCTATTTGCAAGACCTTTTTTTATGGGGGGATAGGGGTTGCAGTTTATAAATACCCAGTACAAGCTTATAAAGCTGGATAATGAAGATAAGTACGGTACTACGTATATAATTGAAGACAGCAACAGAAGCAATCTCATCAAAAAGATGAGAGTTTTTGGCATGCAAAAGGAGACTCAGGAATTTATTGAGTATATGAAGCTAAACCTGTATGATTATAAGAATTTTAATCACATTAATCTTGCAGAAATATACTTCTTCAATAAAATAAACAGTATAGATATGAGGCCTGCTATTTCAGAGAGATATTATATGACCTATGAGCATTTTGAGGGAGAAAACTTATTTGAATATGTAAAAAACTGTGAGCTGGATGAGAAGCTTGATCTTGCGGCACAGCTTTGCTCAGTAGTAAAATATCTGCATCTTAAAGGTTATCTGTTGTGTAATATAACTACAAAGGACCTATGGGTAGTAAATGAAGGCGACAAGAAGGTGCTAAAGCTAACAGGGCTTCCTTATATTGAAGGTACAGATGCTGATACAATGCTTGATAAGGATAACACAAATTTTAAAGCACCTGAAGTAATGCAGCAGGAAAAATACACTAAGCAATCTGATATATATCTTATTGGTGTAATACTATTTTATATGTTTAGTGGAGCAAACGTTAGCAATTCACATTTTAGAGAGGCTTTGTCAAGTTTTATGGTTGAGGGTGAAAAAAAGGTCCTTCAACCCATAAAAGAAATTGTAAGAAAGTGTGCAATTCTTAAGCCTGATGATAGATATCAAAGTACTGATGAAATTATTAGCAGTATCAATGCTGATTATGGTAAGAGCTATAATATAGTTGATAAGAGATATATACAGGTTCTTCCAAGGTATATGACAAAGCTGGTTTCAAGAGAAAGCTATATTAAGGATATGCTAAATAAGGTAAAGGGCTATATTTTTGATAATAAGAAAAACAGAATAACTGTTGTAAGAGGCGGTATAGGTACTGGAAAGACTGCTCTTTTGACTGCGCTTTCATATAGACTGGAACAGGAAGGAATAAAGGTAATAAAGGAAAAGCTGAATGAAAACCTAAACAATAGTTTTTATACAGTCACACATGCAATAAGAGAGATAATAAAGTTTTTGGACAAGGACTTGATAGATAAATATGCATCAGACTTGGCTAAGCTTATACCTGAGCTAACATTGGATAAGACTGTGCAGAGCGGTCCGGTTAGTATTGATAAGGAGAGCAAGATAAGACTTGTTTATAGAATAGGTAATTTTCTACTGGAGTCATCCTTTATGAAGCCATTTGTATTAGTAGTAAACAATTTTGAGTGGGCAGATAAGGATTCAGAAGAAGTATTTAACTATATATTAAAAAATGATAGCAAAGGAAAAATATATTTTATACTGAGCATAGATGAAGAAACCTTAGAAGAAAACCAGTACTACGAAAAAAGATACAGCTATCTGATCGAGCGTGGTGAACTGGATACAATAGAAATTGGCAACCTAAACATAAATGAAACTGCAGAATATATAAGACTGCTTTTAGGTATGGATAAGGCTCCGCTAGACTTTGCAACTAACATATACAAAGAAACAGAGGGAAACCCTAATTATATCTATGAGGTTATATATTTTCTATATATAAATAATCTTATTTATGTTAATGATGCCGGGGAATGGGTACTGAACAGCGTAGACCTTAACGATGTTAAGCTTTCCATTAATGTAGATGAAATCGTCTTGAATAAGATTAACAGGCTTAATGCTGTGCAAAAGAAGTTAATAGAGATAATATCTGTTTTTAATACAGCTGTTTCGTCAGATATATTAGAAAGCATACTTGGCATTAATAGTGAAGAATTGTTTATAATGCTTAACTATCTGAACTCTATTAATATATTATCCAGAAAAGTTGATGACTGGGGAATAAGCTTTGACTACAGCTCTCTAAATCTTAAGAAATCGGTGTACGAAAAGATACCTCAGGAAAATAAGCTAGAGTATCATAAAGTGGCATCATTTATCCTTGAAAAGAAGTTTGAAGAAGAAAATAGAGATAACAAGGATGAGCTTATATATCATATGACTAAGGCAAATAGACTTGATGAGGCTATTGAACACTTGTCAGAGTCTGCTGAGAAAATGATTGCTAATAATTTGATATCACAGGCTATCCAATTCTTAGAGCAGACCTATAACCTTTTTGATAAAAGGGATATAGATGGCAAAAAGCTTCCAATATGTCTTAAGCTGGGAGACCTATATGATCAGCTTGGAGACCAGAATAGATCGCAGTACTTTTATGATGTGGTAGAAAATATTGCAGAAGTAATCAACGATAAAAAGATTCTAATAGATGTCTACATAAAGAAATTTACTCTTTTATACAGGCTTGGATATACAGACGAGTGCTTTAGGTACGCTGTGGATGCCAAAAGGCTTCTTAAGTCTGTAGATTACCCTGAGGGTCTTTATGAACTGGTAATGTCCATTGGAGATGTTGCTATTAATAGAAGAAAATACGTATCTATAATAAAAATTCTTGAAAAGCTACTGGCAAACAGTAAAACTCAAGAAAATACATTGTATTATGCACGGCTTTTGCTAGCCTATGGTAGGAGCTTATACTATAAGAGCCGTTTTGAAGAAAGCCTTAAGGTTACAACGCAAAGTATAGAGCTGATGGAATCAGTTGGGGTATATAAATATATCCCATCGGCTTTAAACAGTATAGGAGTGATATATTCTGACTACTACAACGATATACAGAAATCCAGAGAATATTATGAAAAGAGCCTTAGCATCAGTGAAAAAATTAATGATCTGAGGACTATAAGCAATTGCTATAACAATCTTGCCGAAATATATAGGATTGAAGACAGATATGCAGAAACTCTGGAGTACTACAATAAGGCTTTAGAGGTAGTTAGAGTATCACACAATAAGCTGCTTAACTGCTTGCTGCATGAAAATCTTATACTTGTATATACAGCTATGGAGGATTATAAAAGAACCCTAGAGCTGATTAATACTGTAAAGGACATGATATATGAGCTTAAGGACACAGGTAATTTAACTGAGAATTTCTATAGGAGCATCTCCGAATTTTACTACGTCGTTGGCGCTTTTGGAGAGGCAAGAACTTATGCACAAAAAGCTGTTGACATGTGTATAAGTTGGGGCATTGCCATAGACCTGGAGGCTCAGTTTATTAAGATCCTTTCAGACATACAGATGACAGAAGAGGTAGAATACAAGGATCATATGAAATTCTGTCAAAGAGTACTTGGGGATAACTTATACAAACTGGGGAGAGTAGCTTGTGTAAGGTTTGCCGAAATATATGAAGATAAGCAGCTTAATGCGGAGGCTAAAAAGTTCTTAGAGCTTGGAAGCAGCTACATAGCAAAGCTGGACACTGAAGTTCTTAAGCTGGAATACGCCTTCGTGGAAGCATTGCTGTCTGAAGGTGACGATAGGCTTAACAGACTAGTAAGCCTTTCAGCACAAGCAAACTCCATAGACAACAGTGAAATAAAGTGCAAGGTATTTAGAGCAGCGGCTGATGAGTATGGAAGACGTGGAAACAATCAGGAAGCGCTCAAATACTATATATCTGCATTAAATTATCTAAGAAAGCTGGTGCACAATGTACCGGAGGAATATAAGATAAGCTTCGTAATGTCCCATAGTAGAGATAAGATAAAGGAAGGAATCATAAAAACCTCTGGACTGCTTACGGCAAAGCACAGAGGTAAAACAGGA
>CALJSV010000211.1 GCA_937976095.1 uncultured Clostridia bacterium
GTTTTAGAAGAATAATGATTATTTCATAGAATAATGATTATACATATGTTAAAATTTAAGAAAGCTATATTTATTAGTTTTAGAGGGGAGAGTGAGGTATGAGCAAGTTCAGAGAATTATCAGCAGAGGAGCTATCCAATAAATGCGATTGCAGTAGATTCTCTTTTGAAACTACCAAAGAGCTGAAACCGTTAGATGGTATTATAGGACAGGGCAGGGCTGCATCGGCAATGGAGTTTGGACTAACCATAAAAAGGCCAGGCTATAATATTTATGTTTCAGGTCTAACAGGCACTGGGAGAAGCAGCTATACTCGTTCAATAATAAATAGAATCGCCGATAATGAAAGAGTGCCTGATGATTGGTGCTATGTGTATAATTTCAAAACGCCTGATAAGCCTATCGCCATTAACCTGCCTGCAGGAATGGGAGGAAAGCTTTTAAGAGATATGAAGAGGCTTGTAAAAAGCCTTAAAATAAAGATTCCGAAGGTCTTTGAGGGTGAGGAATACGAAAAGCAAAGAAATCAGATTATTCAAGAATACCAGGAAAAAAGCTCCGGCATTATGGAGGAGTTTAACGACTACGCGAAGTCAAAGGGCTTTATGATGCGCAAGAGCGAGCAAGGGCTTGTTTCTATACCACTTAAGGATGGCAAGCCAATGGAAGAGGAAGATTATATTGCTCTTAGTGGTGAGGAAAGAAAGAAGCTCGAAGACAATTCCTTTGTAGTACAAAACAAGCTGCTGGATACTATGAAGCATATAAAGGAAATGGAAAAGTCTGCAAAGGACAGGATTGAGCATCTGGAAACCAAAATTGCATTGGTTACTGTAGAACAACCAATTATGGAGCTTAAAGAGCGTTACAGCAGTCACAAAAATATAGTGGAGTATCTTCAGGCAGTCCAGAGAGATATAATCAACAACATATCAGATTTTCGCGAGCTTGAGAATAATAGCCTTGAAGAGATGGATTTAGTTGAAAGAATAAGGGATAAGAACTTCACCAAGAAGTACCATGTAAATCTTCTTGTGGATAATAAAGAAACCAAGGGAGCTCCTGTAGTTTTTGAAACTAACCCCAAATACTATAATCTTCTGGGAAAGATTGAGTATGAAAGCAATATGGGGGTTGTAACTACCGACTTTACCAAAATAAAGGCAGGCTCACTGCATGCTGCAAATGGCGGATATATTATCATTAATATGAGTGACATAATTCAAAACCCTGAGACTTGGGAAGGTCTAAAGCGTGCGCTAAAGACCAACAGCATAGCAACTGAAAATATTTATTCAATTGCCGGAATAGTATCGGGAGGGACGAAGCCTCAGCCAATACCGCTGGATGTTAAAGTTATAATTATTGGAAGTCCTCAAATATATCATACCTTGTATCACTACGATGAGGATTTTAGAAAGCTGTTTAAGATAAAGGCAGACTTTGACGTTGATATGGTATCTGATGAAGAAAACGTAGTTAAATATGGCCAGTTTATTAGCTCTCATTGTGAGAAGAAGAATCTTATGCACTTTGACAAAGCAGCTGTAGGAGTGGTTATTGAGTACAGCAGAAGACTGGCAGAGCATAAGGATAAGCTTTCAACCAGGTTCAACGATATAGTGGAGATCCTGTATGAGGCTGATGCCTGGGCCAGGATAGATAAGTCTGAGCTAGTTACGTCAGCCTATGTCAGAAAAGCCATAATGCAGAAAAACTACCGCTCCAACAGAATAGAAGAAAAGCTTCAGGAGCTTATTGATACAGGAGTAGTTCTGATATCCACTGACGAAAGAGTGGTAGGCCAGGTAAACGGACTATCTGTTATGAATTTTGGAGACTATTCCTTTGGAAAGCCATCGAGAATAACAGCAGCTACCTACGCAGGAGATAAGGGGATTGTAAACATTGAGCGTGAGGTTGAGATGAGCGGTAGCATACATGATAAGGGTGTACTGATCCTTACCGGTTATCTGGGCGAAAAGTTTGCACAGGAATTTCCTATGTCTTTGTCAGCTAATATATGCTTTGAACAGCTTTATGATGGAGTTGAAGGGGACAGTGCATCAAGCACAGAGCTTTACGCACTGCTGTCAAGTCTATCTGAGGTACCGATAAAGCAGAATATTGCTGTAACTGGCTCTGTCAACCAAAAAGGAGAGATTCAGCCAATCGGTGGAGTCAACGAAAAGATCGAGGGCTTTTTTGTGACCTGTAAGGCAAGAGGCCTAAAAGGAACAGAAGGAGTTATGATACCTCATCAAAATGTTGTAAACCTGATGCTTAATGAAGAGGTAGTGGAAGCAGTCAGACAAGGAATGTTTCATGTATACGCGGTAAGGTCTATAGCAGAAGGCATAGAGATACTTACGGATATTCCTGCAGGAGAGCCTGATGAAAAAGGAGAATATCCGGAAGGGACGATTTTCCATAAGGTTAAGAAGAAAATCGAAAAATACGCGCGTATAATGGAGGCTGTAGAAACAGAAGAACAGGAACAATAAGTTGTGAGGAAGGCTTAGCAGCCTTCCTTTTTATATCTTCAGTTTTTTTTGGCATATTTATGCAGAAGAAAGCATCAGAATAATGTATAATAAAAATAGCGAATCTAAATCTGAGTAGGAGGTGGACGGCTTTGAAGACGTTGATCTATGGACATAGGGGTGCATCCGGTATAGCACCGGAGAATACCATGGCAGCCTTTAAAAAAGCAGTGGAGCACGGCTGTCACGGAATCGAGTGTGATGTACAGCTATCAAAGGACGGTAAGCTTGTTATATGTCATGACGAAAGGCTGGATAGAACAACCGATGGAAGTGGATTTTTAAAGGACTATACTTATAGCGACCTGTGTATGCTGGATGTTGGAAGCTGGTTTTCGGAGGAGTTTAAAGGGGAAAAAATACCGCTGCTGGATGAGCTTTTAGAGCTTATTAAAAAAGCTGGAATTATGATTAATATTGAACTGAAAAACGGAATAATTCAGTATCCTAAGCTGGAGGAAATGGTTATTTCCACTGTGTTAAATCATGGCTTAAGCGAAAGTACAATTATATCCTCCTTCAACCATTATTCAGTATACGAGCTGAAGAAAATAAACAAGGAAATCAAAGCAGGGGCACTATACATGGAAGGGCTTTATAAGCCCTGGGAATACATGAAAAGCCTTGGCTGCGAATATGCACACCCTTTCTATCTTGCAGTAAAGCCTGAAATAGTGCAAGGCTACAAACAAGCCGGCTACGGCATAAATACCTTCACCGTAGACGACCC
>CALJSV010000212.1 GCA_937976095.1 uncultured Clostridia bacterium
TTGGGTACTTTGCACAAAAAAGAAGACATTGGAGCTTTGTAGCGGGGATGATATTTTATGCATTAGATGGTGTTATAGCTCTATTATTCGAAGATTTTTTACTGGCAGGCTTCCATTTACTTGTGCTATATTGGATATATAACGGGCTGAAGGCAAGCCAGAGGCTATCAAAGCTTGAGAAGACCGTACAAGAGTAGTGTGATTGGAGGCTATTTATGAGATGCTGTGAACGGGGAAACGGCTGCCACAGGAATGCGCCGTCGGGCGACTGCAATAAAGGAGGCTGCAAAACTGCAGAAGGCAGTGAATGTATAAAAACAAGCAAGCTGTATGAAATAAATGAGCTGGAGATATATTACAGCATGGTATCGACAAGTAATAATGAAGAGTATAGCCTTGATACAGTGCATAGTATAACCAGCATTCAGACTAAAGAGCGTATTGCTACCGATTTAGAGGGATGCAAGTATCAAAGTCTTGATAAGATGTCAGATAAGGTGATTGAGCAGCTGCAAAAAAGCAAGGAGCACAAAACAATACTGGCAAAAGATTTGGACATATTTTACATACTTAGTTGATTAGATAAAGACCTTTAGAGGTCTTTTCTTATTCACTTTGGGCATGCAGAAGGCTAGGCTACAGGACAGTATTTTGGAGCATTGCACTGCCTAATGATTGGAATTTAGAAAAACAGCCAACTAAAGATCAAGCCCTAGACATGTTCAGGAAGTATCACCATAGTGGGGCCATACCGCTGCTGCATACTGTATCACCGGTGGTTGCTGAAAACCTAAGTGAGATGCTTCAGATACTGATAGATAAAGGATATAGCTTTAGGCTGATAACTGATATAGAATAGATTTTATTAACAATACCACTATTATAGGACCTAGGTCCTATAATAGTGGTTTTGTTTTTTTGAAAATTAACGGTTTTTATAAGTTTTTTTGTATATTTAGAATTTTACAAATAAATGTACAGGGCGTGTCGAAATGTGGCAAATTTTGCATAAAAAAATTTGATATTTCTATCTCATATAATTATCAACAGGTCTTAGCTATAATCAATTTAAGAAGCTAAACCTCAGTAAACAGAGGCTAAATAGTGAAGGGAGAGATGGAAATGTATAAAAAAAGAGTAATATCGATGGCTTTATGTCTGGTAATGGTGATTGCTGTTTTTGCACCAATGTCTGCCTATGCATGGCATACTACCGGAGCAGATACACCAACACATGCATTTATCGTGGATCAGGCAATCAAGATTCTTGAGGGGGACTTGGGCACTAGTATTACTTATGATGCTAATTTCAAGATTTTGAAGAACAACATTGCAAAGCTTAAAGAGGGTTCTCTGGCACCTGATAATCTATCTAATGTAGCTCTTGGAGGCCTGAGTGAAGGTGACTGGTGGTCAAGCCATTTCTACGATCCAGATACAGAAAAAAGCTATTCAACCAACGTGCCCAAAATTCATGCAGAGTATCAGACAAGGAGATACTTAGGTATGGCTGTAGCTGAATGGAAAAAAGGCAGCTATCAACAAGCAGCTTATTACTTAGGCTACGCAGCTCACTTTTTTACAGACTTATGCAACCCTCACCATGGAGCTAATAATACTGCTTTAAACTCTCCTTATAACCATGGTGAATTTGAAACCTATGTTCAAGAAAGACATTCTAGCTATGCAGTTTCATCACTTGGTACAAGAACAAAAGCTGCCTCGGATTTCTTTGCAGAAACCTTGAACAATTATAATAATATAAATGAGTTTGTGTATAAAAGTGCAAAGGTTTATGCAAAAGAAGCAAAAAACCTCTTTTATCAATACTGCAATAGCGAATCAAAAACTAACTGGAATTTGGCTGCTGAGCCAACAATGATAAACTCTCAAAAAGGGCTTGCACTTTTGATATATCGGTTTGTTCAGGAACTGAAGCTTACCCAAAAATTAACAGTAACAGTTGAGACAAGCAACGATTGGTTTTCAGGCACTGATAATGATATATATTTTGGTTTTAAGACCTCAAATGGGTTGGTATATGAGTATCTTATGGATGTAAAGAACGATATTCTAGATGGCACCTATGCAATAAATACCTATAATGATTTTGAAATGGGCGATGTAGACAGCTATAGCTTCTATATATATGATAAGCGCTTAAATCTGGCAAATGTAACTGATGTTTGGGTTAAAAAGGTACACAGTATAGTAGATGATAACTGGCGCTGTGCTACAGTCGATATATCAGTAGATGGAAAGGTTGTTAATTCAGTTGCACCTAATGTGTGGTTGACAGCTGCTAAGCCAACCTTTAGTTGGAAGGTAAATGGATTAGTGCCTACAGATGAAGAAGCTATAGGTAGCTTCTCGGTACGTATAAAGACCTCAAGTGATTTATGGTCAGGCACAGATAATAATGTCTTCTTTGGAATGGAGCTTTACGATGGAAGAAAGGTTGAATACCTGTGCGATAAGGATTGGTATAATGACTTTGAAGCGGGAGACGACGATACCTATACCTTTAAGATAAACGACCCTACCTTTAGAGCATATCAAATAAGCAAGCTCTGGCTGCGTAAGGATAAGGAATATGTTGGAGATGATGGCTGGAAGCCGTCATATATAGAAATTACTATGAAAGGCATAAGTGTTTATTCAACCACCTTAAATAAATGGCTGGAGAACAGCTATCAGCAGCACACTATGACGGTAAGCGGATTAAACTGTGAGCCGTATATACTGAAGGATACAGGCTTTGAGGCTCAGCTAAATAACAGCTTATCTATTCCATGGGTCTTTGAAGGAACTGCAAGCAAAGGCATAAGTAAAGGAACGGGCTCTGCCCACACGGATTCAAACAATGCATGGATAAGAACCTCAGACTCAAGCTGGAGCGCACTTAAGCAGTCAGTAACAGTAACAGCGAACACGAACTATGTTTTGAGCGGCTGGATTAAGACCTCAAGTAATGTTACCAGTGGATATTTTGGGGTAAGAAACTCAAATGGAACAGTTCTAAAGGAAGTTAAGTATGGTAAGCTTGGAGAGTATACAAAGCTAACAATCAGCTTTAACTCTGGCAGTAACACCTCAGTGACTATATTTGGTGGCTTCTGGGGAGCTGGTTCAGACTCATGGGTAAATATTGATAGTCTGACATTCTTGAAGCCATTACAATAGCAGTAGGAGATAAATTGTAGTTCATCGTATATATCGACCTCATAAAAAGAGCCATTCCTATTTATAACAGGGGGGCTCTTTCTTTTGATAAAAAGCAAATTGGCTGAATATTTATACAACTGTCATTTAGTGATATAATTAAGAAAAGTGAAGTGAGTGAGGTGTTTTTGTGGAGCTGATAAATAGAAAATATCGCATCATTAGATCCTTGGATAAAAAGGAGGAGGCTTATGTCGCATATGATATTTCGAGTCCTGACAGACTACTTCAACTAACACTGATAAGACCACAAAACCTAAGTCTTGAGTTATATTCAGATTTGTACAGGAATTTTATAACTAACAAAAGCATAAATTTTAAACAGCTACAAAGGGATTTTGAACTGGACAGAATCAAAAACATTGACGGGAAAAGGATAGAAGAAAGCCTGTTGTTTTATACCAGTGAATATTTTGATAATAATTGCAGCTTTGGACAGCTGCTTGAGAGCTGCGGCGAACAAGAAAGAATAGAGCACTTCGCACATTTATGCCAGACTATTAATAGTCTTCAAGCTATAGGAAAGGAATATCCAAAGATCAGCTTGGATAATTTACTGGTTATAGCAGATAAAGAACGATATCGTATAATACTACGGAGCTTAAACTCCATAGAATTATCTGGAAGAGGAAAGAAGACCATAAGTGAGTTTTATGAAAGAGGAAGTGTCTACGAGCTTGGAATTATGCTTTTGGCACTATTTAAGCAAAATATAAGCATTTTTGATTGCGATTTTGAGAAGCATAGCATTTCACAAACATCAACTGAAATTATAAGAATGGCATCACGCATGACATATCAAATTGGGACAAAGCCATATAAGGATATAAGTGAAGTGATTGCTGACATAAATAAGCTTTTTGATCTGGCATTTAAACCCTATAATGTGGACGAACTGTGTGTACTTCACAGCCTGCGCCCCTTGCCTTTACATGAGGCTGCTGCTAGAGAAGTTGTTGAAGCTCATGATGAAAACCTTATTGGAAAGTCAAAAAAGAAAATGTTTCTGGTGCATGGCATGCATGGGACAGGAAAAACATATTTTTTAGCGGACACTGTAAGCCTAATGAATATAAGGGGAGTAGACGTATACCACAGCTTTGAGCTTGAGGACGAAGAGGATTCTGGCAATAAAAGGGGTATTATGAAGATACTTAAAAGTATAATGGAGGTCGCTGAGAAGAGCTTGCTCAAGGAGTATGAGCATGTATTGATAAAGCTGCTACCAGAGCTGTATTTAAATAAAGAGAGTAATGAACTGAAGCGGATTTGGGAAATACACAACGAGGAAAGGCTCATACAAAAGACCTTAGAGTTCGTTTATAAGGCTGTTAAAGGTAGGCCTACAGCAATAGTATTCGACAATATAGACTACGCAAGTGAATACTCAACAGGTATTATTAACCAGATAATTAGCAGTGACCTTTTGGAGGATAATATAATATTTATACTCTCCTATTCAGATGAGAACAACAGTAGAAATGAAAGCCTTACAAGCCTTTTAAACAAGATAAAATATGATAACAGGATAGTTGATATAAGTCTTGAAGGCTTAAATAGCAGGGATTCTGCAAGGCTTATTTCAGCACTGCTGCCTTCAGGAGCAGACATTTCAAGAATAAATAACAAAATATATAATGCGACTAGGGGCAACCCCAGGTTTATAAAGGAGCTAATAATAAATTTTCAACTCCATGAACTGATAAAACTGGATGAAGTAAGCGGCGGATGGGAAATAAGTGATGCTTTTGATACTATTGACGTCCCGGATAATATAGAGCACTTGATACGTAATACACTAAATCAGCTTGAGTCTAGAGAGATTGAGCTTTTAGGGATCATTTCTGTTTTTAATATGCCTGTAGCTATGCATATAATACAAAGCTTATACTCTCAAATAGGTATTGAGAGTTTACTCGGTGCCTTGGTAGATAAGGGAATATTGAGGATATACGGTTATCCAGATGACAAAGCCTATAAGATTACCAGCGGTGTATACAAAAACATACTTTATAGCATGATTGAAGAGCCAAACAGAAAAATCATTCATAATATAGCAGCACAGCTTTTTGAAGGCTTGATTTTAAAAGATAGGTCAAGCTACTTCCAAGAGCTGATTTATCACTTGGAGCGGGCAGGTCTTTTTAGCAGCGCAATCGCCCACTGCCTAAAAGAGGCAGAGATTATGGATAAATATAAAAATCGAAGCGAAGCGATTAAAAGTCTTGAAATGGCCATTAGCTTTTATGAGCCAAAGTCTAAGAGTGTTGATAAGGCCATTACTATGCTTCGCCTAGGAGAAAAATACATAGAGCTGTGCAAATATGACAAGGCTATGGAGCTGTATTCTGAGGCAAAGGATATAATAAAGGCTTTTAAAAATAATGCGCTTTATGTTGATGCATTGATAGGAATAATACGGATTCAGATTGTTCATCATGAGATAAAAAAAGCCTTGCGCAATATAAAGCTTGCTGAGGAATACCTGAAAAAGGTTGATTATCTGCAGGGATACCTTAACATATCATACAGGAAGGCGTACGTTTTGTTTGTTAAGAAGGATTATGAGGGTCTAAATAGGCTTGTTAGTAGTGTATTGCCTATGTGTGGCGAGGCTAATTTAAGCATAAAAGGAGACTTGTACAATGTAAACGGTATGCTCAAATCTCAGTTAGGACTTCACGATGAGGCACTAATGGACTTTATGAATGCGCAGGAGTGCTATGAAAGTTCAGGTAGAATCATCAACCAGATAACAACACTTATAAATATCGGCGGCTGCTATGCAATACACGGCGATATTGAGAACTTTGGCAAGTATCTGCTTATGAGCAAAAAGATGAACGAGGCATATGGACATGATAGAACAGAAGTAATACTAGACCTTAATATGAGCAGCTACTACACTATTTGCGGGAACTATGAAGCCTGTCGTGAAATGCTATATAAGGTAGCTCCTCTAGCTAAGAAAATCGGTCTTATGAATTTTTATGTAACTGCAAATATATTTCTTATTAATAATAACATCAGATTGTTTGATTTTAAAGAAGCGTTGTATTATTACAAGTTATCCGAGCATGAGCTAGAGAAGGATGCAAACTATGGCCCTCTTACGGAGGAGTATTACTTCTATTCTATACTGCTTCATTTTGAAATTGGAAGCTTTAAAAAACAAGCCCACTTTGCATCTAAGATAACAGATGGCAGCAACGCTGACATAAATATTAATGAGATCAAGGAAGTATATAACATATTGGCACATGCTATTCAAAAAAATGAGCTGGGACAAGATGCTTTAATGAGAATTATCGAAATACTAAAAAGTGATAGAATGCACTCCTATGAGCTTCAGTTTTTTCAAGCGAGAGCTTCAATGCTGCTGTTCGATTTGGGATGGAAGCAAGAGGCTTTGCAGCTACTAAAAGATATTTCATGCAGTAGGGGCAGCATACATGAAAAGAGTATTATAAATTCAATGAAGCAGTATGTCTTTAGCAGCTTTGAAAATGATGCAAGAAGCCTGACGGAGCTTTTGGAGGACATGCTGCAAAGCGGGAACCGCTTTATGATATTAAAGCTATGTATAAGAATAGCTGAGATGTTTTATAAAGATAGCCAATACCTGAGGGCTGTAATCTACTATTGGGATGCTTTTAATGAGTTGAAGCATATACTTGATAATTTACCTGCTGAGCTTAAGCTGCAATTTATGAAGCTTCATGGATTTGTATCGCCGATGGAAAACTTCTTTGGTATATTGAGCAGCAATAAGCCAAAACAAGCAGTAAAGAGAAAAAGGATCAACAGTATAGAGGCATATGAAGAAATAGAAAAAAGCTTTGCAAACTTTGAGGTGCTGCATAAAAAGGTACTTGTAGAAGCTGCAAAGGACATTTTCAGAACCCAAAACAACATGCAATTAAGCAGCTTTGAAGAGCTGGTTGGAGGTTTGCAATTTGATAAGAAGCATAATTTAAACCTTGTATGCAGATATTTAGCTGTTGAGCTGGCATGTTCAAGAGTTGCAATAGCTAAACCAGGCTCAAGGCAGGAAGGCTCAATAATTGCTGATAATAAAAGCAATGGGGTTAAAGAGCTCAGTAATCAAATAGCAGAAAAGACTATCTTAGAATTGCTCATCGATAGGAGTGGAACTGTTACAGTCAGAAACTCACAGATTACCAAAGAATTGAATAATGATGAAGAGTGTATATGCTATATAATTATCGAATCTAACCACAGGATTAATGGTATAAGTGTTGAGAAGATACTGTCATTAAATAGTATTTTAAAAATTATAGTACTGAATATTGAGAAACCCATTGATTATGGAGAGATAAGCTCCAATAAGAAATATAACCAAGAAATTGAGGATAACAAAGGAATATTTGAAACAAATCTTAGCTCAAAGAAGTTGGATGCGGCGCTTGATATGTTGGAGCTAATAAAAGCACCTGTTGAAAGTGAAGCTGTTACACGGAAGATTATGAATACAATACTAGAGCTTTCGAAGGGGCAGCATATTGCGCTATTAGATATATATGGAGATAGAATAGCTGGGGATCTGATAGTAAGTGCTAACCTGGAAAGCAAAAACAACAATATAAAATACAATAAACAAATAATCGATATGGTCATACGGGAAAAGCTTAGTTTTTGCTCTGTAGACTGGGATGTGGTTGCTGGATTTGATGAAATTACAGGAGTGCCATACTGGAATTCAGTATTAGTACTGCCAATCATAAAAAGTGGTATTGCTGTAAAGGTTGTATATATGACTGCACCTATGGATATAAGAGAGTTTGATAACTCAGATATCGAAAACATAAAAGCATTTGTTAATATCATATAATTTGACTGCACTCTTCTCTGCTTAAGTACAGAAGAGTGCAGTCAAATTCTTTATTGTTCATATTGAGTTCATATTCAGGAGATATTCTTTATAAGTCAGCATTATTAATAAATTGGAGGTTCAATGATGAATAAAAGAAAAAAGAAAAACACTGGTATAAAAGCGTTGATATGGTTTCTCGCAATAATACTAATTATCGGAGCTGCAGGCAGGTTTGTATTCGCTCCAAAAACAGCAGTCTACTCTGAAACAGCTATAGCAAAAGGGGATATAACCACATATTTCAGCTTTAGCGGAAGCGTTGAGGTCAAAAACAGAGAAACAGTTTTTGCAGATAAGGCATTGCAGATAAAGGAAATAAAGGTTGAAAAGGGTCAGCAGATTAAAGAGGATGATGTCCTTATGGTTACTACTGCTAATCAAAAAATAAAAGCAAAAATCAGTGGAGAGGTTGCAAAAATTCATAGTGACCTAAATGCGCAGCTTATGCCTGGGGCTAGGCTTATAGATATAGTTGATTACAACAACCTTCAGCTAAGTATTCAGGTGGATGAGTACGACCTTTCTGCTATTTCTTTGGATAAAGAGGTTGACATAACGCTTCATGCTCTGAATAAAAGCGTTAAAGGAAAAGTTGTAGACATTTCAAAGGAAGGAATATATCAGGGCGGAGTCACCTACTTCAATGCAATAGTTGAGCTTCAGGAGGATGCGGATATAAAGGTAGGCATGTCTGCTGAGGTTAAGGTATTGAACCAAAGCCTTAAGAATATAGACACACTGCCAATGTCAGTGATTTTATTCGATGAAAATAATAAGCCATATGTAAATATAAAGGGAGATAAGCTTATAAAGAGGGCTAGTCTCGAGCTAGGTGCTACAGATGGTGTACTTGTAGAGGTAAAGGGTGGAATTTCTGCTTCTGATGCTATAATAGTACAAAAGGAGAGTAGCTCAAGCTTCGGTTCTCCAATGAGACAGAGGAATAATACTGCGACTGGAGGAAACTAATAATGAGAGAAATACTTCAAATGAAAGACATTGTCAAATGCTACTACCTTGGAGGAGAAACCCAAGTAGTGCTGGATAATGTTAATCTAAGTATAAAAGAAGGGGAGTTTATTTCTATTTTAGGTCCTTCGGGCTCTGGAAAAAGTACCTTGATGAATATCATCGGCTGTCTTGATGTGCCTACAACTGGTAAATATGTGCTTGCCGGAAACGATGTTGAGGATTTGGATGAAAAGGAATTAGCCAGGATAAGAAACAAGGAAATAGGCTTTGTGTTTCAATCCTTTCAACTGCTTCCAAGGCTTAATGCATTGGAAAATGTAGAGCTGCCGATGATTTATGCCGGAGTGTCTTCTGCAGAACGCCGTAAGAGAGCTCTGCAAATCCTTGAAAGAGTAGGCTTAAGTGATAAGCTAAGAAACTATCCTAATCAGCTATCGGGAGGACAGCAGCAGCGTGTAGCCATTGCTAGA
>CALJSV010000213.1 GCA_937976095.1 uncultured Clostridia bacterium
TCGTCTATATGAAATATTATGTATGTCTAATGCAAAAGAGCACCATTTCTGATGCCCTTTAAAGTTACTATTTTATATATTTTTTATAAATCTTATCCAGAGTGCCATCTTGGCTTATTTCTTTAAAGCCCTGCTCAAAAAACTCCTTCAAGCCGTCACCGTTCTTTTCTCTCGAAAAGCCCATTCGTGAATCAGAAGTCTTATCTGTAATTCTATACTCAAGCTTTCTTAGCTTACCTTCAAGCTTATTCTTCTTTAGTATTTCCACAAGTGTAAATTCATTAATAATTGCAGTGTCGATTTGACCCTTTATGAGTTTTGTAATCATTATTTCAGCGCTTATGCTCTCTTCTCTTCTTATTTCCTTATCTTCTATAAATTCCTTTGGATAAGCAAAATCCTTCTCAACACCTACAGTGTACTTCCTTAGATCGTTATGCGAATCAACTCTAACGCCTTTGTCACTGGCAGCAATAAAAACATAATCTGTCGTATTTCTATAGGAGCTCGAAAAAACTGTAAACTTTTCTCTTTCTTTATTATAAGAAAGCGTTGGAACCACATCTACAAATCCAAGCTGTAGCATTCTTAAGCTCTTTTCAAAGGACATTGGCTTGAATTCTATTGATTTACCCCTTTTCTTAAAGGCTTCACTTAGAATATCAAGGTCAATTCCACCTATTTTTCTACCTTCATCTTCAACTATCAAAAATGGTGGATACTCAGATACAGCTACTACAACAATATCCGCATCCCTTGTACCTTGAAGAAAATCCTTATATAGCTTCCCCGAAATATCTTCAAGCTTTTTTGATATACTTTGCATGCTTTCAACAGCATGTGTTTCATCCTTAATGGAGGTTGTTACCGTTGCAACCTGATACTTGTTATTTTCTACAGCAGCACTTAAGCTTACTATCTTGTTGTTCATGCTTTCATACTCTTGAGCCAAGCTCCTATCATTCTCTATAAGCACGTCCACACCTTTTATAATACTGTTCATATCCTGCTGAATCTCATTCATATCCTCAATAGAGCTTTTTAATAGCTCATATTGCTGAGTAATTTCCTTCATGCTTTGTTCCATTACCTGGTTTGAATAATCAGTATCCTTTGCAGCATCACTAATTACACCTATTATGCTTTCAACCACTTTGGAAGACTCATCCGCAAGCTTTTTTACTTCAGTTGCTACTACATTAAAGCCCTTTCCATACTCTCCTGCCCTTGCAGCTTCGATTGAGGCATTTAATGCCAGAAGGTTTGTCTGTGAGGATATATGCTTTATCCCCGCTATCATCTGCTCAATATTGGAATTTTTATCCCTGAGCTTACTTATTGAGTCCTTTAGTACATATATATTGTTCATTACGTTATCAAAGCCATTGATAACAGACTCTATTTTGCTTTTTCTGTATAGCATTTTGCTATAGGACTCACTGGAAATCCTATATGTATTTTCACTGTTTTCTAAGTTTTGTTCAGACTTTTCATGTATATCACCAATATAGTCTGCAAGCTTTATTACATCATTGGCCTGCACATCAGCTTCTTTGGCAATGTTCCCTGCTCCGGCAGCAATCTCCTTCATGGATATATTCATCTCTTCTATGCTATAAGAAAGATCGCTGGACAGATGAATTATTTCACTGGAAATGCCCTTAAGGCTATCGGAGGTATTGGTATCGCTTCCCTTCAGCTCTGAAATATAACTTTTTATATCTTCCAAGGATTTTATCTTTACGTCCTTTGTACCTAGCTGTAAATTAAGTTTAGTTAAGAATTTTCTTTCTCTAATAATAAAAAATACTGTGATAACTACGATAAGCAAAGCTAAGGCTGCAATTATTATATTATACAGCATGGCACATCCTCCCATTTTCTTTTGCTATATTCCTTTTAATTATATCATATCTTTTCGGACAAGTATAACCCCAAAACAGCCAAACCAAATATCGAATTGGTCGTTTTGGGGTTCTTATGTATTGTTACTATTCTTGAGGTATCAGTATTACCTGACCAGGCTTTATAGCTGTAACGTTCTTCAAATTGTTAAGCTTCAATAGCTCGCCTATGCTCACTTTGAATTTCTTAGCTATCTGATGAAGTGCTTCTCCAGTTTTAACTGTATACTCGAGATACGCGTCCTTTATCGTTACTCTTACAGGCTTTATATCCAGTACAACACCAGTTGCTGAGTATCCATCCTGGTTGCCGTTTCTATAGCCCCAATAACCTTTTGTCTCTGCTGTCTTCTTGAATAACAGCTCAGCTCCTATACCGTTTTCATCATAGCAATAACTCTTTATTTCTGCTACTGCTTCGTTGTCAACCAAGTTATACATTATAAACTCTTTTACTTGGTTATAGCCACTAAATACACCTGTGCTTATAATTGGTCCCGGTACATAATAGTACTCATAGCCGTTAGTTAAGTCCTTTGTATCACTTATTGTGTAATCTTTTGTTTCTGCATTAAATTTATCACCAGGCTCTATGAAGTTAAGAATAACGTTCTTCATAGAAAGCTGCTTGCTTCTGTCATCCTTAACTGCCTTGCTGATATCTACTATAGTAACTCCACCCTTACCGATAACCTCTATTGTATTGGTGCTTCCATAGTATATCATAGCTGTATCTTCATCAATACCAAAGCCCATAGAATACTTATCTCTATACTCGTATGAAGTTACGATAAGTCTTCCAAGTCTTGCTCTAGCATCAAAGTGCTGATCTACTATTCCATATTCAAAGAATCCAAGACCAGCTTCTACATAAGCAGGTCCGCTTAGCTGTGAGTTTTGGTCTCCATATGTAGTTGTAAATCCATTGTTTATAGCTCCAAGACTTGTGCCTCCAGCAAGCATAGGAGTACTCATTATTGCTGCACCTGCACTTGTGCCACCTATAACTCCGCCATTTTTGTACATTGCCCACATTGCATCTAAAGCAACTGTGCTGCTTCCATCAGCATTAAGCATTGCCTTTGTTATTCTTGTTTGATCTCCACCAACAAACCATACCCCTGTAAGTCCTTTTATTTTGTCAGCTACTTCCTGTTTTTTTGAGTTTTCTATCCAAGTGGACTCGTCAACGTCTTTTGTCTTAGAGTCATCTCGAACTGCTATAGGAAGTAATACCAGGTTTTCTTCAGGAACACCGTATTGTATTAAATCTTTTATAAAGGATTTTGAACTGTTAAGGTTTCCGCTTGCCGCAGGTATTACGCCTATCTTAGCTTTTTCCTTGCCGCCTGCAAGCTCAATAAACTTGTCATACACTTCTTGGTTGGTGCTAGCAAGTGCGCCACCAACTATAAACAGGGTTCCCTTTGCATTAGTCTTTTCACCTTCAGCAAAAACATTGATGCTCAGTGTCATCAGCATTGCTACTACAAGCAAGAGTGAAAGAATTCTTTTTTTCATTTCATGTCCCCCTTTTAATCTTTATGAAAGTGCTTTCGTCCCGAAAGTGTTTTCGTTCCGAAAGTGTTTTCACGCTATATATCTTTGCAAGAACCATGCCTAAATAGTATTGCTTGAATAAATATTTGATAATATTATTTCCACCCATTCAGTACTCTAACGTTTTATGTTTAATTGCTCTGCATTATAATATATAATGTAGATAAACCAAAATATTATGTATCAATTAAAAGTGCCCTTCGGAAAGGTTGTGGTATCATATGCGAAAGAACAAAAGCATCGCACTTATAACAGGAACTGAAGCTACAAGATTAGAGCTTATAGAGCAGCTGCAGCCCCTTATATCAGACTATGTAGAAATAATAAGCTATGCTTCAGACATCGGAATAAAAGAACCCATAAAGGCTGATCTTGTAGTGATTTCCTCCAAGCTCATAATAGATGAGGTTATGCCCTATATAGACTCAAAATGCCCCATTATTATGGCAAGGCGTTCCTTAAATATTTCTAGTATAGACCGCCTTTTCTCAATCCCTGAAGCAACTACCGCACTACTGGTTAATGACACATATGAAACCGCTTTCGAGGTTATCGGCCTTATCAAGGAGCTTGGAATGAGTCATATAAAGCTTATTCCCTACTATCCCGGTTGTAAGGCTACTTCAAAGCCAACCATTGCAATTACGCCTGGTGAGCCTACTTATGTACCTGACTTTGTAGAGGAAATTGTAGATATAGGCCCAAGAATAATCGACCTTACAACTATTGTTGAAATACTTGAAAAGCTAAACCTATTGGATGAAAAAGCGCACTTTGTCTCCGCAAAGTATATGGAAACAATAATAAAGCTGGGTAGACAGCTTTACAAATCAATAAACGAATCAAACAAAATCAATGATTATTTAGTCAGAGTTCTTAACCAAGTAAATGATGGAATAATAGCATTTAATAAGGAAGGAAAAATTACAGTCTTTAATCAAAAGTCTGAGGATATATTTAAGCTGCGACATACCTATGTACTGGGTAAAAATATTAGCCATATCATAAAGGATAAGGATATTCTTGACTTTCTGCACAATAGAGAGCTTAAGGATGAGCAGCTTTTTAAAATTAACAATGAGGAAATAGTAATAAACAAGTTTTCCGTAGATAAGCTAGACTCTATAGTTTGCACCTTAAAAAATACAAAGGAAATGGCAGATGCAGAAAATAGAATCAGAAGAAGTCTAATCAAGAAAGGCCATGTTGGCAAATATAGGCTTTCAGACATAATAGGCAATTCAACGGTGATGAGAAATGCTATAATTACTGCACAGAAGGTATCTAAGGTGGATTTGAGCATACTAATTCACGGAGAATCAGGCACCGGCAAGGAACTGTTTGCAAGTGCTATACACAACGAATCTGAGAGAAACTCGGGACCATTTTTAGCAGTTAATTTTAGTGCACTTTCCGATGATCTTGTAGAAAGTGAGCTTTTTGGCTATGAGGAAGGCGCATTTACAGGAGCAAAAAAGGGCGGAAAAATAGGTCTCTTTGAACAGGCGAATAATGGCACAATATTCCTGGATGAGATTGGCGATACCTCATTAAAGCTGCAAGCAAGGCTCCTTCGCGTTCTACAAGAGAAAGAAATCATGAGGGTAGGAGGCACAGAAATCATACCTATTAATGTAAGAATTGTGGCAGCTACAAACAAGGATTTGCTTAAGATGTGCCAGGAAGGAAAGTTTAGATCAGACTTGTACTATAGACTGAAGAGGCTATATATAAACACCCCTGCCCTAAGAAACAGAAAGGATGATATCGAAGACCTTGTCGACCACTTTATGGAGAAAAATCACAAACGCGACCTGAAGCTTTCGACTGAGGTAATGAAGGCCTTTTGGGCTCACAGCTGGCCTGGAAATGTCAGAGAGCTTGAAAGTACAATAGAGTACATGCTTGCCGTATGTGATAACGATACTATAACACTCGAGCATCTTCCCCAAGATTTTTACACTCCAAATGCATCAGAATCCGATGAATGTATATCTATAAAGGAGACTTTGGATAGCAAAGGCTATTTAGATGAGTTCATATTCATCCTAAGAACTATTTATGACTTCAACAGCAGTGGAAGAAGTATCGGAAGAAAGGCTGTCTCAGAGCTTTCTGCAACAGAATTCTACTACATGTCAGAAGAACAGATTCGAAACCGTGCAGACCTCCTGACCGAGCTTGGATTACTCATTAAGGCGAGGGGGCGGGGTGGTATGCACCTAACGCTTAAAGGAAAAAGCTTTGTTGAGGCAAACAAATAGTTTATATGGGGTTTATTGGGTTATTGGATTCCCATTAAGCCCCAAACAAACACCTCTCTCTTATATTCTGTATATTTAATTTTATTCTCATCTATTCATCCATCCATTTTTATGCCCATGCCCAGTATTTCGCACAAAACACTATGACAGTAATGCATGGGCTCGGTACATCCTTTTTTATTTGTTGTAATTTCTTTCAACCTTTTATTCTCCAGCATTGCATTTAATCTATTAATTAAATTTTTATAGGCATATTGATAACATGGCATGATAATTGCAAATACATATTAGCACAAAACTAAAAGGGGGAATATATCAATGACAACAAAACCAAAAAATGAGGGAAGGCTTAATAAAGGCTTAAAAGTACCTCATACATACGTAATTATTTTTTTCGTAATTCTTTTAGCGGCTTTATTGACTCATCTTATTCCTGTAGGACAATTTGATGTTCATGATGTGACCTACATGCAAGGAGCTAAGGAAAAAACAAGAACAGTACTAATTCCAGAATCCTTCCGAATAGTTACTGACGAAGCCGGCAACCCTGTAAGAAATGGCATTGGCCTTTTTGGTACTGAAGATTACGGCGGAGTTCTTGGACAAAAAGATCCTGGCTACGGCGTTCTTAACTACATGTTTGAAGGATTAGTATCAGGAGATAAATGGGGATCAGCAGTTGGTATCGTAGCATTTATACTTGTTATTGGTGGAGCATTCGGAATAATACTTAAGACCGGTGCAATTGAAGCAGGTATTTTAACTCTTATCAACAAGTTCAAAAATGCGACTATCGTTATAATCCCTCTACTATTTGTATTGTTCTCTCTTGGAGGTGCAATCTTTGGTATGGGCGAGGAGGCAATACCCTTTGCGATGATTGTTGTTCCTTTGGTTATTGCAATGGGCTATGACGCCATAGTCGGTATAATGATCACTTATGGTGCAACACAAATCGGCTTTGCTGCATCATGGATGAATCCTTTTAGTTTAGCAGTAGCACAAGGCGTTTCAGGTGTTCCTGTATTCTCAGGCTCAGTATTCAGAATGGTAATGTGGTTCGTATTCACAGCAGTAGGTCTTGCTTATACTATGTGGTACTCCTTAAGAATAAAGAAGAACCCTACAATATCTGTTGCTTACGAATCTGATAATTTCTATAGAACAGAGTTTAAGTCTAAAGAATCAGAAAAGGTTGATTTTAAGCTTGGTCATAT
>CALJSV010000214.1 GCA_937976095.1 uncultured Clostridia bacterium
GCTATTCCTCTAAGTCTTTTCCTGACTGCCCATTCAACAACCTCAACAGGTGAAAGAAGTCCATCTGATGCATTTGTATGTATATGTAAATCAGCTTTTTGCACATTTACCTCCATTTGATAAAAAAATACCAATACATTAATTATATCATTAGCTATGGTTATTGTGTAAACTTTTTGAAGATTTTTATGCATCAGATGCATAAAAATCTTCAAAATAAAAATACCTGTAAAAAACAGGTATTTGAAAGCTTAGTTTATTATCTTGGCTCTACTAAAAGCTTGATAGCGGTTCTTTCTTCACCATCTATCTCAATATCAGTAAATGCAGGTATGCATATAAGATCAATACCGCTAGGGGCTACAAAGCCCCTTGCGATAGCAATTGCCTTAATAGCTTGGTTAAGGGCTCCAGCGCCAATAGTTTGGATTTCTGCTCCACCTTTTTCTCTTAATACACCTGCTAATGCACCTGCAACGGAATTTGGATTGGATTTTGCTGATACTTTTAATACTTCCACTTGGATGTCCCCCCTTGAAATTAGTAATACTTGGCAAGTATTCTACATTATATTACAAAATCCTCTTTTTATTGACAAAATTATTTATATTTAGACAATTCTGCTTACTCTTTTCGGTCATATGTATTACTCATAAAAGTTAAGTCTCTTTATCTCTTTTAGAGTATTATATTCATCAAGCTTAAGTACTATTGCTCCGAAAATAGCCTCACCTTCGGCAACCTCAAACCTTCCAGGCATCATGGTCAAAAATTTATTTATTATTATATCAGTCTCAACACCGAGAACTGAATTTCTAGGTCCAGTCATACCAACATCCGTTATGTATCCTGTGCCTTTAGGAAGTACCCTCTCATCAGATGTCTGAATATGGGTATGAGTTCCAAAAACTGCAGTCACTCTTCCGTCCATATACCAGCCAAAGGCTTGCTTTTCCGAGGTCGCTTCTGCGTGAAAGTCAACAATTATTATATCAGCCTTATCCTTTATCTCGGCTAATATACTATCCATCTTTCTAAAGGGACAATCAATACTATCCATAAAAACTCTGCCGCATAGATTTACAACAGCTATCCTCTTGTCAGCTTTTTTAATTATTGTATAGCCTTTACCCGGATTGCTCTCAGGAAAATTTGCAGGTCGAACAAGTCGATCTTCCTTATCTATAAATTCTATAACCTCTTTTTTTGCCCATGTATGATTACCCAGGGTTATTGCATCCACTCCAACCCCAACAAGCTCATCATAGGTACTTTTTGTTATTCCTACACCACCAGCACAGTTCTCACCGTTTGCTATTACAAAATCTATATTATACTCCTTAATAATTGAGCTTAAGTTCTTCTTTATATAACCTCTCCCCGGCCTTCCAACAATATCACCAATACAAAGTATATTCATCATAATCCTCCTCGTACTTAGCCTTTTCTGATCCCTGACACCTGTCACCTGATCCCTAATCCCTGTTCCCTAACCTATTATACCCTTAAAATGCCTAAATACGCCATATAAATAAAAAAGGCGGAGAGCAAGCTTTTGCCTGCAATCCGCACTTTTTCTATTTTGCGTATTCAATCGCCCTTGTTTCTCTAATTACGTTAACTTTAATCTGTCCTGGGTATTCAAGCTCATTTTCTACTCTTTTGACAATATCTCTAGCTATATATACTATGTCGGCGTCACTTACAGCATCAGGTTTAACCATTATTCTGACTTCTCTACCGGCTTGAATAGCAAAAGATTTTTCAACTCCATCGATTGAATTAGCTATTTCTTCGAGCTTTTCCAATCTCTTTATATAGGACTCAAGTGTTTCTCTTCGTGCACCAGGTCTTGCGCCAGATATAGCATCAGCGGCCTGTACAAGAACAGCTTCTACTGTAGTAGCCTCAACATCACCATGATGTGCTGCTATTGCATGAATAACATCCGCTGATTCCTTGTATTTCTTAGCCAGGTCTGAACCAATCTGTACATGAGTACCTTCAATTTCGTGGTCTACCGCTTTACCAATATCGTGTAATAGACCTGCACGTTTAGCTAACTTAACATCTGCTCCCAACTCAGCAGCCATAATAGCTGCAAGATGAGCAACTTCTATCGAATGCTTAAGAACATTCTGACCATAACTGGTTCTGTATCTTAATCTTCCAAGCAGTTTTACCAGCTCAGGATGTAATCCGTGTACGCCAGTATCAAAGGTTGCTTGTTCGCCTTGTTCTCTAATATAGTTGTCAACTTCCTTTTTGGACTTTTCAACCATCTCTTCAATTCTAGCCGGATGTATTCTGCCGTCTACAATCAATTTCTCAAGTGCTAATCTCGCAACTTCTCTTCTGATTGGATCAAAACCTGAAAGTATAACTGCTTCAGGTGTATCGTCAATTATCAAATCAATGCCTGTCAATGTTTCTAGAGTTCTTATATTTCGTCCTTCGCGTCCTATAATTCTACCCTTCATTTCATCATTTGGTAGTGGGACAACTGAGACAGTTGTTTCTGCAACATGATCAGCTGCGCATTTTTGAATTGCATAGGATATAACGTCCTTAGCTTTTCTCTCTGCTTCTTCCTTAGCCTTTGATTCAACATCCCTGATCATCATTGCGGCTTCATGCTTAATTTGTTTTTCTATTTCGCTTAACAGCAACACTTTAGCTTCTTCAGATGATAAGCCAGAAAGTCTTTCAAGCTCCTGAGTTTGCTTTTTCAGTATGTCCTGCACCTCATCGTGAGCTTTTTGAATTTCCTTTTGCTTCTTGTTCATTGATTCTTCTCTTTGCTCAAGAGTATCAACTTTTTTATCCAGAAGCTCTTCTCTTTGAAGTAGCCTTCTCTCAATACGTTGAACTTCATTTCTTCTGTCACGTATTTCCTTATCAAGCTCTGCTCTAAGCTTATGAATCTCTTCCTTGGCTTCCAGCAATACTTCCTTTTTGGTAGTTTCCGCCTGCTTTTCGCCTTCTTCAACTATTCGTTTAGCTTCTTGTTCTGCTGCTTTAATTTTTGATTCGGCAATATATCTTCTAACTGCATATCCACATATAAAAGTAACTACTGCAATTGCGATATATATTGCAACTTGCATTCCAATTCCTATAGTAATCTCACCTCCTTAGTTTATAGTAAATCCGCTGTAACCGGAAATAATCTCATCATAATATTCCATTATTTACTAAAGCATTGAATCTGATACACCAGATAAAATAATTTTATAACTTTTACATTTTTTTGTCAAGTTAGTATACACAATGTATATTATGTAAATCACTTATGGATATTGGATTTATTCGATTTCTTCTGTATACAAAGCAGTTATTGCCTTCATGCAGGTTTCCGAATTATAACCTTTGCCGTATAAAAATGCAAAAAGCTTTTTTTTGTTTTCCCGTTCATTTCCCTTTAAGCTTTTTATTTTTTTTCTTGCAAGCTTTAAAGCAGCTGAAAGCTCATCAACATCTGAGTTTTCAATAATATCATCTATAATTGATTTTTTTATGCCTTTTTGCATAAGCTTTCCGCTTATAACCTTTTTGCTCATTCCCGAATCAAGCCTTGCTCTAATCCAGCTTTCGGCATAGGCATAGTCGTTTATATATCCTAGCTCCTTTAGTCTTGCTAAAACTCCTTCAATAGCCTCTTCTGAAATATTTTTCTCACTTAGCTTCTTTTTAATTTCATATTCAGTTTTACCAGAACGAGATAAA
>CALJSV010000215.1 GCA_937976095.1 uncultured Clostridia bacterium
CTACTTAGCGTTATCCTTAAACTGTGCTTTTTATTGCCTGCCTCTAGTGCTACATCAATATCTTCCGTTTGCTTATCACTAAGTGCTCCAAAGTTATATATCAGGTTTCCTTCAGTATCTAAGGACAATTTAATGTAGGCATCCGGTTCAGTGCCATTTATCGCTTTTACATAATTCTTAAGCTTACCCTCATGTATATAGTAGCCTTTTTCGTCCTTATGGATTATGTATTCATTGTTGTTTATGTAAGCTTTTCTCTTAAATGTGTTAGCTCCCTCAATCTGAAAGTGCCCATCCTGAATAAAGCTTAGAGAAGCCTGTATTGCCTCTACCAGCCCGTACCTGCTGATTTCCTTGTAATTACCTTCAACTACCTTTAATATCTCCTGCTTTGCCCTCCCAAAGGCTTCATCCCCGCCAAAGAAGCCATAGCCCCCATAGCCGAATTTCAGCATTTTAAACATATAATCTATATCCTCTTTAGCCTGCTCTATGGTGACGTATTCTGGTCTATTACCAAAATCAAGTACTATCTCCTCTTCTCTAAGCTCATCTTTAAAATCTGTATAGTTGTACAGATGGCCTCTAAACTTCTCAACAAGCTCGGTACTATTGCTATTCTCTTGAAATCTATTTGCTCTTATCAGCTTCTTTATATCATCATTCAACTGAAGCTTTTCTATAGGCTTTTGTGCTTCTCCCTCTCCTTGTGTCGCTAGTTCTGCCCCTCTGGCATCCTTAAATGTATATATACCGTATCCTACCGTAATAACTGCAACAGCTATAAGTATAATTAATCTGATTGCATATTCTTTTTTCATTTTGTCAACCTCCCCCATTTATGTATTTTGATGTCACCAAATAGATTGTAGCATATAAATACTATATGAACTACAGTTTTATGAATTTTTTAGTGTCTTTATACCAGCAGCTATATTTTTTATTCACGAAATTATTATTAGGGGTGCTGAAAAGAAGTATTTTCATTACATGTATTACTAATCCGTGATATAATAACAGTAAACTAATAATAGTATAACAAGGAGTTGCGTTTTGTGTTAAAATTTGGTATTAAACTTCTATTTATAACTTTTGCACAGTTCATAATTACTTATTTTGCTTGCGATTTTCTTTACACATATAAAAAGGCCACTGGATCAATTGGTATACTATCTGGTATTGAGTTAATACCTTCTTATATTTGGATAGTCTTTCTAATTGAGTTATCCATATCTTTAGCATATGTGCATAAAGGTATTAAGTTAAATAAATACGAGTGATTTAGGGATATTAAAAAGTGTTCAAATAGTAAAATTATTTGTTTCTATCTTTGATTAAAAAACCCCCTATGGTAAAGCAATATGCTTACTTTACTATATGGGGTTTACTGCTTTATAAACCTAATAGCTTTTCACTTGATATCTCTACAGAAGGAGTTATAAGAAAATTATAGAATAACATCATAATTACCCAATATGTACGGAGGATAAATATTATGATCGTTCTACTAAGTGACCTGCATTTTATGGATGGCACTGCCGGAGAGCACAACATATTGGCAAAGACCTTTTATGAGGTAATGTGTGATATAAGGATGAAGGCGCAAAGCGTTAAGGCTAGTGAGATAAAGCTAGTTTTTCTTGGTGATATATTTGACCTGCTTCGTAGTGAAAAGTGGTTTGATGTTCCCTTGAATAGCCGTCCTTGGGGCGTTAAGACTGACGAAGACAGGCTTAAGATGGAGTCTCATGCAGCTGCCATATTGGATGCCATAATAAATCATCCTGAAAATAAGGAAAGCTTTGAGGTGCTTTCGGGGAGCCTCTCAGAAAGCTTTGGCTTCAACGTTGAGCCGGAGAGGATATATGTAGTCGGCAACCACGACAGACTTTGTGCAGAGTTTCCCTCAATATTTGAAAAGGCCAGAGACGCTATAAAAGCTTCTAATGCAGCACCTATTCACAGCTATATCAATAAGGCTTATGGAGTTTTCGCAAGGCACGGACACGAGTATGATTTCTTTAACTACGAGGGTAGCAGCAGCTTTACTAGGGAGGATTACTTAAGCATTCCTATAGGTGAAGTAATAACTACAGAGCTTATAGTAAGGCTTCCATATACTATAATGAAGCATGAGAAGGTGCAAGAGCTTCCTCAAGACGAGAAGGAAAGACTGCATAGAAACCTTCAGGAAATAGAGAGTGTACGCCCTCTCTCGTCTACTATAAAATGGCTTTTTTATCAGATTGAAAAAAACGACTGGCTGGAAGATATTATGAATGACTGCATAAGAGCAGTAGTAAAGGATATCTGGAAAATCGACTTTGTCAGAGAGTGGTTCCGTAAGCACAGGCAGCCTTTTAGGCCTTTAAGCAATGCCAACCTTATAATGCTGGTGTTATTCCTTTTAGAAAAGCTCAAGCTGAGACAGATTGAAAAGGTACTGAGGCTTGCAGATGTGTTTATGACAAAGTATAAGGACCCTCTAATTAAGGCTGCCTCAGATACCCTGGCGGAGCTTGACTCGGAGTTTTACTATGCAGCCTATGGTCATACGCATATGCCCGTACAGGTACCCATAAATGTGGAAGCTATGAATACTCCAGGTCAGAGAGATTTGGTGTATATAAATACCGGCACATGGATAGACAAGTATCAGGCAGCAGTAAATAAAGGCTTCATCAATTGGAACAGTATAACCTACACCATCTTTTATAACAAAGAAGAGGCTCAGTATACTGATATAGATAATGTAGACTTCCCAATCTTTGAAGCATGGAACGGAGCTCTAAAGAAGCAAAGAAGCTCATAATTGCATGTTCTTAATAAGTATACAGGCATTATTGCATAGTCAACGAATATTATGTAGAAATACCTAATATCGTAATCGAGGTGCTTTATATGCTTGTTCTATTAAGCGATCTGCACTTTATGGATGGAACTGCCGGAGAGCATAATATACTGTCAAAGACCTTTGAAGAGGTTATGTCTGATGTAAGGCAAAAAGCACTTAATGTAAAGGCCAGCGAAATAAAGCTTGTTTTTCTTGGTGATATTTTTGATCCTCTAAGAACAGAGAAGTGGTTTGAAGTGCCTATGACCAGCCGCCCCTGGGGGGTTAGATACAAGGAAGACAGGCTGGAGCTGGAGAAGCATGCAAACACCATTATGGATGCTATTCTTAGACATCCCGAAAACAAAAAGAGCTTTGAGGCTTTATCTGGCAACCTAGCAGGCCGCTTTGGCTTCAGGGCTGAGCCGGAACGCATTTATGTAGTTGGCAACCATGACAGACTCTGTGCGCAGTTCCCGTCCCTGTATAAAAAGGCACAAAAAGCACTAAATGCTTCAAACAATGCACCACTCCATTATTATATAGATAAGCACTATGGGCTTTTTGCCCGTCACGGACATGAGTACGACTTTTTTAACTATGAAGGAAGCAGCAGCTTTACCGATGAGGACTATCTGAAAATTCCCATTGGTGATGTAATAGCTACTGAGCTTGTAGCAAAGCTTCCATATATGATTATGAAGCATGAAAGGGTTCAAGCACTGAGAAGGGACGAAAGAGAAATACTGCAAAGAAACCTTCAGGAGATACAAAGCGTCAGACCTATGTCTGCAATCATGAATTGGCTTTTTTACCAGGTCGAAGGAAATGACTGGCTTGCAGATATTGTTGAGGACTGCTTAACCGCCGCAGTTAAGGATTTCAGACATATCGACTTTGTAAGGACTTGGATGAAGCAGCACAGCATAGTGGGTAAGTTTTCCGCGAAAACCAATTCGCTTAGGCTGGTACTATATATGCTTCAAAGCTTTAGTCTTAAAAATCTCGGTAGAGTTCTCAGGCTTGCGGATTCAGCTTCAGCAAGCTTTAAAAGCTCCTTTGCCAGAGGTGCGGCTGATGCATTTAAGTCTCTGGACTCACAATTTTGCTATGTAGCCTTTGGACACACTCATGTACCCTTGCAGCTGCCTATTAATGTAGAGAATAGGAACCAAAGCAGTCAAAGGGAGCTGGTTTATATCAATACAGGAACATGGGTAGACAGGTATTATGCAGCACTGGAAAAAGGCTTTGTCAACTGGAACAACATTACCTATACCATCTTCTATAATAAAGAGGAAGCTCAATACACAGATGCAATTAATACGGGCTTTCCTACTTTCGAGACCTGGAACGGGGCATTAAAGAAGCAAAAAGGTTAGAATGCATAAATCTCACTATATCAAGCAAGCTTGATATAGTGAGACCTTTTACTTTTATATAATACTTATTTATCCTTTAAAGTCGCCGGCAACAAGGAAATTGAGAGGTACAGGATGCAATCTTTCCGGTCTGCTGACACAGTACACAAATGCAATCTCTCCCTCTATCTTGTCAATAATCCCATACATGCCCTGCCACTCTGTCCTATCGTCGATTCTGACTATGTCTCCAATCTTCACAATCATACCTCCAATCCATGAAGCAAGCATGTTCTATTATTCTAGGAATTTTGCCCTAATACAGTATATGATTGCCCAGACTAATTGGTTCTATTAAATTTTTATTTTCTTTTTTAAGTAAAAATTTCTTTAAGCTCTTAAAGAGATTTTGCTTCCCAAAGCTCATATAGGGTAATAAGCCTCTCCTCAAGCTCGTTTATATTTTGGTTCAGCTCCTGCAAAAGTATATAGTCAGCTGCATTTGCCGGGTCGTTCAGCTGTGCTTTAACTTCTTTTATAGCATCCTCCAAAAAGTCAATTTCCTTTTCAAGCTTTGCACTTTCTGCCTCTCTGTCATACCTTTGCTCTGCCGTTTTTTTTGCAGGACTCATGGGCTTTTCAGGCTTTTTGCTCTCATTTACTTTTATTGCCTGCTTTACGGGCTTTATATATTTTTCCTTAAAATAATCATAGTTTCCACAGTAGTTTACAAGCTTGCCCTGCTCTATGCTATAAAGTTCGCTGGAAATCTTATTTATAAAATATCTGTCATGGGATATAAAGAGTATAGTTCCCTCAAAGGCCTCCAAGGTCTCCTCCAGGGACTCTCTGGTATCTATATCAAGGTGATTGGTCGGCTCATCCAGTATCAGAAGGTTTACATCCTCAAACATAAGCTCTGCCAGCCTCAGTCTAGTCTTTTCTCCTCCGCTTATATCCTTTATTTTTTTGAAGACAGAATCCTTAAAGAACAAAAACCTTGCGAGAGTACTTCTGGCTTCGCCTTCGGTTATCTTAAATTTGGTCTTAAACTCCTCCAGTATAGTAAGTCCTTCGTCTTCAAATTGCACAGCCTGTTCCAGATAGCCAACTCTAACACTTGAGCCAAGCCTCGCTATACCGTTATCCGGCTGTTCCTGACCCAGAAGCATTCTTAAAAGCGTGCTTTTGCCCGAGCCGTTAGGTCCTATTATACATACCTTCTCCTTGTACCTAAGCTTCATTTCAGCATTGTCAAAGATCATCTTATCTCCATAGAACTTACATAGCTCCTCGCAAATCACTACCTCCTGACCGCTCCTCTGGTTCAGCTCAAAGCTAAGCTCAGTCTTACGCCTCTCCAGAATGGGCCTTTTTAGCTTATCCATCCTGTCTAAAGCCTTCTGAATCGAAGCAGCCTTTTTGAAGAACTTTTCGTTGTCACCCCTGTTGCCCCAGTCCCTAAATCTCTTTATGGCTTCCTCCATATGCTTTATCTTTTTTTGCTGATCCTGATAGTTATCAAACTCTACTAAGAGCCTTCGTTCCTTCTCCTCTATATAGTAGCTGTAGTTGCCGTTGTAGTTTTCACAATGTCCCTCTTCCATCTCAATTATCCTGCTTATAGCCTTGTCTAAGAAATATCTGTCATGGGATATTACAAGTACAGTGCCCTTATAGCTTTTGATGAAACCCTCCAGCCACTCTACAGAGTCTATATCCAGGTGGTTCGTAGGCTCATCCAGTAAAAGCAGCTCTGGCTGGGATATCAGCATTCTGGCAAAAAGCACTCTTGTGGTTTCACCGCCGCTGAGAAGCTCAAAGCTTCTATCAAAAAGCTCCTCTGCTATCGACAGACCCTCTGCTATTTCTCTTGTTCTGCTGTCTATATTGTAGCCGTCCATAGCTTCAAAGCGCTCCATCAGAAGTCCATATCGCTTCATCAGCGAATCCAACCTTTGCGAGTTGGCTTCTATGGCCATCTCCGCTTCCAGCTGCTCCAGCTCTGCTTTCATATCCATAAGCTCCTGCAAGCCGCTTATTAGCACCTCATATACAGTCTTATCAGTGTAATCCCCGGCAATCTGCTCTAGATATCCTACCTTTATACCCTTTTTCAGTGCCAGCATGCCGTTGTCATGCTTCTCCATGCCTGCAATTACCTTAAAAAGTGTAGTCTTCCCGCAGCCGTTTGTGCCTATTAGGGCTGCCTTTTCACCTTCGTTTATTTCCAGTGATATATCATACAGAACCTTTGTAGCTCCGTAATACTTTTCTAAATTTTTTATTGCTAATGCTATCATATCCATTACTCCTCTCAAATTTGCAAAATAAAAAGCCATAGGTAAAACAAACCTTACCTATGGCTCAATAAGCTTATTTATTAAAAAGCTCCGCGTAAAGGTTCATATTCTACCAGTTGACATAAGTTATTAAAAAAGGACAGACCTATCCTATATGAAGCCTTCAAATGCGACTTACGGGACTTTTTGTATATAGTTGCCATTTTTTGTTTTGTGTCAACTGTGCATATGCTCAACCCTTACACCACCTTTCTGATAGCACTTATGTATATTCTATTTAATAATATTAAAAAATCAATGCTTTGTCAAACTTTATAGGTCTTATATTACTTTACCCAGATACCACTATTTACAAGATCAAGTATTACTCCCGCATTAAGATAATTTACCATGGATACTTCCACCTCATATAGCTGTTTATCTATGCTAAGCTTTGCTGCCTTGTATTCCAGCTCGCTATGTACCCCTTCGCTATATTCCTGTTCCAGTACCACAAGCTTTTCTTGAAGGACTTGCTTTCTTTGGAGCTGGGTATTGATGCTGCTATATGCTTCTGTATATTCATAGTGCTTTTGTCTTACATATAGCTCAAGCCTGCTTCTTAGGGCTTCATCCTCAAGCTGCATTTTGGCAAAGTCTGCCCTTGCAAGGAGCAGCTCATTGTCATTTATATTAAGTACAGCTTCAAAGTCTCTTATGAGTATTAGCTGTGCTGTAATACTATTGCTTATTGTGTTTAGTTCTAAATTATTGGATAAAACTGCTGTGGTCAACGCATTTACTGTGTAGCTTTTTACATTTGTTATTGTAGTTGGCAGCTCAAACTGCGGGCTGAAGCTCTCATTTAAGCCTATACTGAGTCGGCTCTTTAAGCTGTTTTTTGTTGTAGCAATTGTATTATTGGTCTTAGCTATTGCATCTTCAAGACTTCTCTTAATGCCTTGAAGCTCTTTTACAGCAAGCTCTGTAGAATGTCCCAAATCCAGCTTTTCCTGCTCTGCCTCAAGCTGCTCTGTAACTAGCTCCAGCTCAGAATTCAGCACCGTAAGATTCTTTATGAGCAGGCATACATTATAGTATTCTGCTTGAAACCTGTATTTCTCCAGAGCTGTCTCGTGCTCCTTCTTCTTTGAATGAAGGCCGCTGCTGTAGCTGTATAGTGCTGCTTGCTTATTGTATAGAGCTGCTTGTACCTTTGCTTTTCTGTATTCATAGTGTTCTGAGCTATTTTGAAGCTCTACTGATCTTATGCTTCTGTTGTTGCCTTCAATTAGAGCCTGCAGCTCATGCAGCCTTTTATTGGTAGTCTGAAGTCCTGCTGCAAAAACTATGGATAGCAGGCTCAGAGCTATGCACATTATTAATAATACTGATGTTAATCCCTTTATCTTCATAGTACCTCCAGGCTGCTGCTAGTCTCTTAGATTTACCTTTTCCAGCAGCCAATACAGAATTTTTTTGGACTTTGTGATAACCTGTGCTTCACAGGCCATACCCACCTTTATTTCAGCTTTTACACCCTTATAGCTGTATACGGGCTTGTTCTCTACTGTTGCTTCCACAGGGTAGTAGCTTATGCCCTTCTCCCTTTCCAGTCTTGCATCAGTGCCTATCTTTGTTATATGACCTGTTATTTCTCCATACTCTCTATAGGGAAGCGCAAGGAAGTGATACTTGATCTCCTGCCCCAGCTTTAGGCTTGCGATGTCTTTATTAGATACAAAAAGCTGTACTCTGTATTCACCGTTGTTGTCAGGCACTATGCTGGCTACCTCTACTCCGCTCTGCAGCAGATCTCCCCTGTTGATATCCTGCATAACGCTTATCGTCCCTGCTATCTGAGCCTTTACTATGCAATTGCCTATACTCAGCCTTACCTCTTCAAGCTGTTGTGTAAGCTTCTCGACGTGCTTATCTATATTGTCTATCATATCATTCAGCTGAACAAGATTATCAAGCTTATACTTTTTAATAGAAGTGTTTATGTTTGATCTCATACTGTCATATAGACTTATTTCCTTGCTTCCACCGCTCAAGCTTATCTCAAGCTCTCCTATAAGCTTGCTATTATCGGCCAGCTTTTGATTAAGCTGATGCCAGTAATCATTCTTATACCTGCTTAGGTCAAGCTCTGCACTCTCTATCATAAGCTTCGCATTTTCCAGGTCATTTGCAGTACCTGAGGCTTGGTTTATCTTTTCGTTTATGCTCAGCCAATAGTCATTTCTAAACTTTTCGAGCTCCGCTTTAGCACTACTTAGCTGAAGCTCTGCGTTTTCCAGTTCTTTTTTTGATATGCTGCCTACCTTATAGAGTCTTTTGGAGCTCTCCAAAGCCTTTTCTTTCTGTGTTATATTATCCTCCAGCCTTTTTGTGCTCAGCTTGTAGTCGTTAAACTGATTGTAGTAAGGATTGCCGGTATCAGTAAACAGGTTTTTGGCCTGAGTGATTGACTGCTTAAGTAGATAGAGGTTGTTGAGGGTTTGAACAGTCTTATCCACATCCACTGATGCTGCACTTTGTGTCTTTCCGGCTTCTAAAAGACGGGAAATTATATCATACTTGTCACTTCGCTCTTTTATAATATCCTCATGCTTTTTAATATTTAGCGTGTATTCTATGTATTTCCCATAGTAAGGATCGCTTATATCAACAAAGGCATTGCTGCCCTCCAGTACTGATTGCTTTAGAGTATTCAGCTTCTCAAGCTCCTTTAATGTATGCTGCTTTCTTTCATTGAGACTACTAATATTAAGCTCCGTATTATTAACCGATCTAAGCAGGTCGGTTAGTGCACCCTCTTTATTGACCTTTACATCTGTGAGATACTTTTGATACCTCTCATAGTATTCCTTTTCTGCTTCGTTGTTCATATCAAAGTAGCTTTTGCCGTCTGCTATACTCTTTTTGAGCTTTATCAGGCTGTTTAGCTCTGTGCTATATCTATCAAGCTCAGCTTTAAGGGCTGCTTCCTCCAAAATCAGGTTTTCGTGCTCTATAACGTATAGTATATCCCCTTCCTTAACCTGCTGACCTTCTTCAAATAGCACACTGTCAATTTTCCCTGCTATCATGTTTCGCAGGGCACCGATTTTATCGTTGGGTCTTACTATACCGTTTGCCTTGACATACTCATCTATTTCACCAAAGTAGGACCATGTCGTCGTCACTATTATCAAGGATAATATAAGGTATATAAATACCGGAATAGCCGGACTTGGCTTTGCTTCCAGAAGCTCCCGGCTATCAGTGATTTCGCTTATATATAAAATTATGGGCTTCATCTATGCTATACACCCCTCTATTATTGCTGCACCCTCTGAAGCTGTTTCAACCTCTAGGGTTGCAGCCACCTCCAGCTCAGCTTCACCCGGCAGCTGCTCTTTCCAAAGGCTATAGTAGTAGCCCTTTTTATTAGTAAGCTGCTGGTGTGTTCCGCTTTCTACTATTTCACCCTTGTCCATAACATATATCTTGTCACAGCTCATTATTGTACTGAGACGATGAGCTATAATTATGGTGGTTATATCCTTTGTATGCTCATTTATGGTTCTCTCTATTGCCTTTTCAGTTATGGAGTCCAGGTTGCTCGTAGCCTCGTCCATTATAAGGATATCTGGCTTTCTGAGTATTGCTCTTGTTATGGCAAGCCTCTGCTTTTGTCCTCCTGAGAGGTTGGTTCCGTTTTCCTCAAGCCTTGTCTCATATCTTAGAGGAAAGTTATTTACAAAATCATGGGCCTTTGCAAGCTTAGCTGCTTCTATTATATCCTCTAGAGTGATATCCTCCATGCCCAGTGAAAGGTTTTCTCTTATGCTTCCGCTGAACATGAATATATCTTGGGATATGTAGGCTATCTTTTCCCTCAGCCGTTCGAGGTTGATATCCTTTATGTTATAGCCATTGATAAGTATATCTCCCTTTTCCCAAGGAAAAAAGCTCATTAGCAGCTTTACAAGGGTAGTTTTTCCTGAGCCGCTTTCTCCTACCAGTGCAATTTTTTCACCTTGTTTTATGGTTAGGTTTATGCCCTTAAGTACCAGCTGCCTTGTGCCATACCTGAAGTCAAGGTTTTTGAACTCTATATTCCCCTTGAGATTAGAAGGGTTCAGCTTTTTATGCTCATTATCATCCTTCTCAAGCTCCAGATCCAGTATCTCCCCAAGCCTGTCCGATGCAACTATAGCAGTCTGCATCATTGGCTGAAGATCTATGAGGTTTTTTATTGGGTCAAGGAAGTATGCCAGCAGCGAATTAAAGGTCAGCAGCTGACCTACAGACATCTTGCCATCTATGACCTGATATGCTCCTACCCATAGTATTGCTATTCCTCCTATAGAGGCAGTGGTGCTTGTGAGGGAGCCTGACAGGTTGCTGATCCAGCCGCCTTTAAAGACACTTCTTAGAAGCTTTACAAACTTAGTCTCTGTCTGGAGGGTGGTTTTTCTCTCTGCATTAAAGGATTTTACTGTCTCTATGCCATTTAACGACTCCACCAGGTATGAGGTAAGCTGTGCGTTGTCCTCCATCTGCTTGCGGTTTATCTCCTTAATGGGTTTATTAAAACCAAGAACTATGCCTCCATAAACTATTACCATTATAAGGGATATCCCAAACAGGAAGGAGCTCTGGGTATAAAGAATAATACCTCCAGCAATAGCCATAAGGGTATCTATCATAATAGTAAGTGTAGCACCGGATATGGCTTCTCTTACCTTAGAGGCATCCATAAAGCGAGATACTATCTCCCCTACCTTTCTTGTCCCAAAAAAGCCCATAGGCAGCTCCAGCACATGCTGATAATAGCCCAGTATTAGGGATATATCCAACCTCTGGCTGAGATATAACAGCAGGTGGGATCGAAAGGCATTTAGAAGTATCTTAAATACATTAAGTAGTATAATTCCCAAGGACATGATGTGCAGTGTCTTCATAAGATTATATGGAAGTATCTCGTCCATCATAAACTTAAAATAAAAAGAGCCGAGTATTCCAAGGACTGTATAAATTAGTGACGCAAAGAAAATATGCAAAAGCAGCTGTTTTTGAGGCTTTAAAAGTCCAAAAAAGCGGTTGAATATTCCTTTGGTCTCATTGCCCTTCTTAAACTTCGCAGTAGGTACAAGGAATATAAGCACCCCGGTCCACTGCTCGAAAAACTCCTCCGGCGTGTACTTCACAATACCCTTTGCAGGGTCTGCTACTATTACCTGCTTTTTGGTAATCCTATGAACTACTACATAGTGAAGGAGTGCTCCGTCAACTATTACATGTGCAATACAGGGTAGTGGAAACTCGCTGAAAAAAGCCTCTTTGTTGCCCTTTACCCCCTTGGCAGAAAAGCCAAGCTGCTCGGCAGCCTTGATAAGGCCATAGGCATTTGTGCCCTGCTTATCAGTACCGGCTACCTCACGAATCTTGGTAATGGGTATCTTTAACCCATACTGCTTTGATATGGTAGCTAGGCAGGCAGCACCGCAGTCCGTTATGTCGTATTGCTTTATGCATATGTATTTTTTGAATCGCCCTTTTATATTGTTTTTTATAAAATCCTTTATCATATGTGCCCCCGAAATGGTATTGTATGCTATATACCAATGCTATTCGTTGTCTCAACTAACTTAAGCTCTCCAATAACTTATTTAATAGCTTCATCCCTTAATTTGATTTCATATACATCCATTTATATAAATAAAACCTTCTGTAGTATGGGCTCAGACTAGCATATACTTCAAAAGCATATTTCTATCCCTGTTGTGTTACACCATGTTTTAAAATACTGTAAATCCTCATGCCATCGCTCTTAGCACCTTTTTTTGTTTCAAAAGGAATAAGATTTCCAATTCCTACTACCAAGAACAGCATATAAGTTAAGAAAATAAGTCGATTATTTACACCAAGTTGTCTTGCTATGAAGTATACTAATCCGGCACTTACTATGTTTAATAATGGCCCACCTAGGTAAAATAGAATTCTATTTGTTTTTGAAGTTCTTTTCATATCTACAATCCTACAATTTGCAGTTAAAAAAAATAATATGTTAAAATGAACTATTCCCAGGTTAAAAAGCCTTTTGCCAGTACCGATAACTATTGATTCAATTTTACCACCTGCTAACAATCCAAACAGTGCATGTCCAAACTCATGTATCATAGTAAAAGCTGGTGAAAGCACAAACACTACATATAAAAATTCCAAGCTTTCATAACTCATTTTCAATTCCCTTTCGTATATTAATCGAGTAGGAGGGAAAATTAAATAATTTCCCCGACCTCTCACAGCACCGTACGTACGGGTCTCGTATACGGCGGTTCGAGTACCCATAATCCCAAGTGCTCTTTACACCACTTAAGAGTAGTTTCTAATTTTGAATATGGCTATCCGAAGATTCCATATTGAATTTCAAAACGGGTCCCGTTCAGTCCTTCCCAAGTTGTGAGACCTTCGAGACAATAATCTAGTATTTCTCGCTCGTTTCTCTTGGTACTATG
>CALJSV010000216.1 GCA_937976095.1 uncultured Clostridia bacterium
TACTTTTCTGTCGAAAACACATCCTTAAGCCTTAAATCAAATACTCTTAGAGAGTTTCTATTATCCTCATAGTTACCTGGCGGAGGCGAAAGCGCTGCTGCAATATTATTTACATCAGCCAGCTCAGTATTGAAGGAAATATTAAACAAATCAACATCTCCGTTAGTACTGTCACCCTCTACGACGAACATATACCTTTGAATGTCATCCTTATTGCCATAGCCTTCTATATGCATATTGTTAATTTCCTGTGCTACACCTTTAACAAATTCGTTTAATCTACTTCTAAAACCATCTACCATTTCATCTCTTGTGTCAATTATAGCCCTTAAGCTGCCGCTGCTGATTTGTATTTCTTCCATGGTGTTTTTCCATCTTATAGAAGAAAAACCATCCAAGTCATTCTCAGGAACTGTCACTAGCTCTTCATAGTTAGTGTCAGTGACAAGGAGTCTGCCCTCTAAGGCTATGTTTATAGTTTTATCATAAATTACTTGTATATTTGCCATTACAGACAGTTCGTTTACTAGCCGATCTCTTTCATCTCTGAAGTCATTAGCTCTAGCTCCGCCGGCCTCTACACATTTTATATCGTAGTTCAGTTTAGCTATCCTTTTTGCTGTGTCATTAATATAAGACACCTTTTCCTTTATCTCATTGTCTCTATTTTTTCTAAAGTTAGTGAGCATAAGGTCTACATTTTTTACGGTTTCTACAAAAGCAAGGGCACTTTCCTTTACCAGAGCTCTAGCAGTTAAACCTCCACCTGGCTTTGAAAGCTGTGACCAAGAGCCCCAAAAATTATCCATCATAGCTTGAATTCCTTCTTCACTATTATCGTTGAATATTGCCTCCAGCTCTTCTACCCCAGCTTGTCTAGCTTGCCAATAACCAAGGCTCTTGTTTTCTCTCCTTAGCTTCTCGTCAAGAAACAGGTCTCTATACTGGCGAATTTCCTGCACTGCTACGCCAGTACCCATTTGCATCATCCTGTTATTGCCACCCTTCCCCATGTTAAAGGGTTGTGTAGAGGTATGTATAACACTCTGTCTGGTATAGCCGGTCGTATTCACATTACTGATATTATGACCAGTTACATCCAATGCCCTTTGTTGAGCAAAGATGGCCTGCATACCTATATTTAAGCCTCCAAATGACGACCTCATAAAAATCTCCCCAAACTATAATTCTTTAAATTTTAGTATCAAACATCCTACTATTGCTTTTCTTGTTACTATTACCTCTATTGTCCGTTATATCATCATACAAAGAACTCGGTGCCGAACTGGCACTTGTTATTATATTTACTGAGTAGTCTATATACTCCAGCGATTGCTGAATCAGCTTGCCATTAAGGGTATTTACCTCTTTCAGCTCACCCAGGGTGTCTGATAATAGTTTCTGCAGCTTGGCCAGCTCGTTTTTATACTTTGCATCCAGCTTGCCCGAAAGCTCCGTAATAGTAGCTTCATCTCTTTTTAGTCCCATGATTGAGCATATCTGACCGACCTCCTGCTCGCGTATCTTCTCGAGCTGTCCTATGTCAAAAATCATATTCTGCTCTACCTTTACAAGCTTATCAAGGTCTGCAACCCTGCCTTCTATTACTATGTCTTTTTTTGACTTTGACAGCTCAAGTAAGTCCTTATAAAAGTCATGTTCCTTTTTAAGTATATTGATTACGTTTTGAATATGCCTTTCTATCATCTTCTCACCCTCTTTCACTGAAAAAAAATCCACAGCCAGGTTAATAGCTTGCACTCTTTAAGAGAGTGCTTCTATAAAAGGCCTACTGCTGTGGTCAATATCATATTTTAATATTAAATTTTCTGGCGAGTAACTTTTCTGCTACGCTTTTGCTGTCAACCTCATAGGTATCCTTTTCCAGCTTTTCCTTAATGTTAGCTACAAGATCCTCTCTAACTTCCGGCAATTCCTTAGCCAGCTTTACGGATTTCATAACTGTTTGGAAATCCATAGCTTCCTTGGATATCTGTATTTCATCTCTTTTGCCTTCAACCTTGCCTGAAGCAGCTACATTTTTTTTGGTTTCAACCTTGCTGTTGTTGTATACCTTGTTTACTCCACCAATCTTGTTAAAATTGATGCCCATAGATAACACCTCTTTTTATTGCTTTGTTTTCATTTATTTTATCGGTATGTATTATATGTAAGTTTAGGGTTTTTTAAAAAAGAATTAAAAAAGCAAGCTCACTTCAGCGAAAAGCTAAAATGTCTTGCTTTTTTGAAAATATATAAACTACCTTCTTCTTGTAGCTGTGAACATTTTGTCCCTGTCACTTTTCTTGTCTGGCTCTTGGCGCGGCTCTGGCTTATTGCCGATTCCGAATTCCTTTTTAAAGCCACTTGCCATATCATCCTTGCAGTGATCACAGAACCTGCCGGTCTTTATTGCTTTGCTGCATCTTTCGCACTCAAGTATCATGTTGCTGTCGTCTCCAGTAATTTCCAAACGTTCATCTCTTAAAAATCTCATTATTTTGTCTACTGAAATCTCAGTAGCCTGAGATACTTCGGCCATATTTGCTCCAGGATTTTCGTATACGTATTCCTTTACCTTCTTGAACTCATCTTCCTCATCCTGCATACAGCTGTTGCAGATAGGTCTTCCTATATAACCAAATATTTTTCCGCATCTAGGGCAGTTTCTAATATCTCCCATACAAGTACCTCCTATTTTAGGTTTTGCTGTGAATTTCTCCGTAAAAATTCAAATCAAGTATTGCTTCCAGTTGCTGCAGTTATCACGTGTATGCTTTGCACACCTTGTCCCCTCAGCACCCGCGCACACTCATCCGCAGTGCTGCCTGTCGTATACACATCGTCTACAAGCAGTAATACTTTATAGTTACTTACATTATACAATAAATCACAAGAAAATGCATCAATTACATTGAAAGCCCTTCTATGCCTGTCAAGACCGTACTGCTCCTTTGTATCCTTATCTCTTATAAGACAGTCTGCCAATGGTACTCCCAGCATTGCGCTCAGCTCTTCGGCTATTAAAAGGGCTTGATTAAAACCTCTTTTTTGAAGCTTTTTAGCATGTATGGGAACCGGTATAACTGCAGACACATTAAGCCCCTCGTCCCTGATGCGGTAGTACATAAGCTTCGCAAGCAGCTTAGAAAGCTCTGTCCTTCCCTCATATTTAAGCTTATGTATAAGCTCCTTGCCAGCACCCTCGTACTCAAAGCAGGAGAAAGCACTATCAAAGCTATGCTTGCCTGTCAGGCAGTCAGGGCACCAGCTTTCCTTATGCATGTCACTGATACCTTTACCACACTTTAAGCAGGTCCTCCCCTCTAAGTACCTGATGCTCCCAAGACAAAAGGAGCACACCACATCCGCAGCCTCTCTGCGACAAAGGCGGCAGTAGATCTTCTTTGGGTATAGAATATCGAAAAATTGATTTATCAGTTTTTGCATATACGTCCTTTCGGGGATAGGGAACAGGTTATAGGGAACAGGTGTCAGGTGTCAGGGAACAGGTGAATGTAACCCATCTCTGGTCCCTGGTCCCTGGTCCCTGGTCCCTGTTCCCTACTATCTATAATTCTGCAAACTTCAGCAGTCTACCCTTTAGTCCCGAGTATCTTTTTGTTATAAAATTGTTGTTTATCATCTGAGATATATATTTTTCTTTTCCGACTAACACTACCAGCTGTTTGGCTCTTGTCAGAGCCGTGTACAGTAGGTTTCTTGTTAGAAGCATTGGAGGACCGAAGGTTATGGGCATTACTAATATAGGAAACTCTGAGCCTTGGCTTTTGTGCACTGTCAGAGCATAAGCCAGCTCAAGCTCATCTAAAAGCGCGAAGTCGTATCTGACAAGCTTGTCATTATCAAAAACTACCTCTATAAAAAGCTCCTCATTATCAATATTGATGATCATTCCCATATCTCCATTGAAGATGCCTTCTCCTTCTTTTTCCAGATTTAAGATGCTCTGCCACTTCATCTTATAGTTATTTTTAGTCTGCATTACCTTGTCTCCAACCCTGAAGGTCACATCACGGTACTGCTTTTCAGCTTTTTTGTGCTCAGGCGGGTTAAGTACAGCCTGCAGCCTGTTGTTAAGGTTTATTACACCGCAGTCGCCTTTTTTCATCGGCGAAAGCACCTGTATGCCATCAAAAAAGTTGAGACCTGAGAAGTTAGGCAGACGCTCGCTGCAAAGGTTAATTATGGTGCCCACTATGCCTTGTTGCTCCTCCTGCCTTATAAAGAAAAAATCCTTATCCTTGGCATTCAGAAGTGGAAGCTCTCCTTTGTTTATCTTATGTGCATTTACTACTATCATACTTTCCCCGGCTTGCCTGAAGATTTCGTTCAGCCTTACCACAGGTACTACTCCACTTTCGATAATGTCTCTCAGCACGTTTCCAGGGCCTACAGAGGGCAACTGATCAACGTCGCCTACCAGTATGACTCTGGTTCCGTCAGCAATTGCTTTTAACAGGTTGTTCATAAGCAATATATCTATCATCGAAAGCTCATCAACTATTATTGCATCACATTCTAGAGGAGAATCTTCATTTTTTTGAAAAAACATTTCCTCATCGTCATCACCAAAGCCATATTCCAGAAGTCTGTGTATTGTCTTTGCATCCCTGCCCGTTGCTTCCTGCATACGCTTTGCTGCTCTTCCCGTAGGGGCGGCAAGCATGATGTTCAGGTCGTTTTTTTCGAAAAGCCTTATTATTGTTCTTATTGTAGTAGTCTTGCCTGTGCCGGGTCCGCCCGTAATAACAAGTATGCCCTGCTGTATTGACTCCTTTACGGCCAGTCTTTGGTTTTCGGCAAGACCTATGCCTTCCTCCTGCTCGAGCTTGGTTATCTCTTTATCAATATCAATATTTATTTCGGGTACTGTTCCTCTTGCAAACTGGATCAGCCTTCTTGTAACTCCTGCTTCTGCCTTAAAAAAGGGTACCGAATACACCGCCCTTATATCTCCAAGCTGCTCTACCACCAGCTTTTTTTCTATAAACATTTTTACTATTATATCTGCAATCAGCCCTTCTCCTACTCCTAAAAGGCTTGAGGCTGCCGAAACCAGCTCACCCTCAGGTACATAGGTATGTCCGTTTGCGTGGAAGTCGTTTAGGACAAACTTCGTGCCTGAGGACAGTCTATACTCCGAGCTATGTGATATTCCCATTGTAAGTGCTACTCTGTCAGACATTTTAAAGCCTATTCCAAATATATCATCAGCCAGCTTATAGGGATTTTCCTTTATCTCGGCAATTGTCGCCTGTCCATAGGCTTTATATATCCTTACTGCATAGCTTGGACCTATCCCATATTGCTCCAAAAAAAGCATTATGTCCTTTAGCTCTTTTTGCTCTTGAAAGGCTTCTGCTATCTTTTGAGCCTTCTTTCCTCCTATGCCCTCTACCTCAGTAAGCCTGTCAGGGTTGTACTGTATGATATCAAGAGTATCAAGTCCAAACTTCTCCACAAGCTTCTTTGCAGTGTGTTGCCCGATACCCGCAATCAGCCCTGAAGCCAAATATTTCTCAATGCTGCTGAGAGTTGACGGCGCTACAATACTATAGTTCTCAAGCTTAAACTGCTTGCCATAGTCCGGATGCTGAATCCACTTTCCATAAGCCTTAATCCGCTCACCTACATTTATATATGAAAAACAGCCAACGACGGTAAACATCTCCCCAGCTTCCTCAAGCTCCAGTACTGTATACCCGTTTTGGTCATTTCGAAAAACTATTTCTAAAACAACACCGATGATTTCATCCATGAGAACAACTCCTTGTAGGTAATTGCCGCTAGCTACTGTCTGCTAGCCTCTAGCTTCTGGCCCACGTAGCAGTGAACAAGCAACGCTTGTTCCAAATAAGTTAGAGACTCTTAGTTTACGGAGTAAACTTAGAGTGTCTTACTTATCATTATAGTACACATGTTCGGACTTTAAAACAACAAAAAAATGCACCCCATTTATCGAGGTGCATTTAATCTTATAATCCAGCTAATCTCTTTAGCTCATCCACTCTGTCTGTCTTTTCCCATGAGATATCAAGGTCTGTTCTTCCCATATGACCGTATGCAGCCAGCTGTCTGTAGATTGGTCTTCTGAGGCCAAGGTCTCTTATTATTGCTGCCGGTCTCAGGTCAAATACCTGCATAGCGATCTTTGCAATTTCTTCATCTGGCAGCTTACCTGTGCCAAAGGTTTCAACTAGTACTGATACAGGCTTTGCTACACCTATTGCGTAAGCTACTTGTACTTCGCACTTTGATGCAAGTCCTGCAGCAACGATATTCTTAGCTACATATCTTGTAGCGTAGGAAGCTGAGCGGTCAACCTTTGTTGGATCCTTGCCTGAGAATGCTCCGCCGCCGTGTCTTGCGTATCCGCCATATGTATCAACTATTATCTTTCTACCAGTAAGACCTGAGTCACCGTGTGGTCCGCCGATAACGAATCTTCCTGTTGGATTTACAAATATCTTTGTATCCTTATCCATAAGCTCTTCTGGAATAATAACATTTATAACATGTTCAATAATATCTCTTTCTATTGTAGCATGATCAACCTCTGGGCTGTGCTGTGAGGATACTACTACTGTATCAACTCTTGTAGGCTTTCCATCATCATACTCAACAGTAACCTGAGTCTTTCCGTCAGGTCTTAGGTAGTCAAGGATTCCTTCCTTTCTAACCTGTGAAAGTCTCTTAGCCAGCTTGTGTGAAAGAGCTATCGGTAGTGGCATAAGCTCTGGAGTTTCATCACAGGCAAAGCCAAACATCATACCCTGGTCTCCTGCACCTATAGCTGCTATTTGCTCTTCGCTCATTTCACCCTTCTTGGCTTCAAGAGCCTTATCAACACCAAGCGCTATATCAGCTGATTGCTCATCTATTGCAGTTATAACACCGCAGGTATCGCTGTCAAAGCCATACTTTGCTCTTGTATAACCTATCTCCTCTATTGTCCTTCTAACTATCTTTGGAATGTCAACATAGCAGTTAGTTGAGATTTCACCCATTACAAGTACTAAGCCTGTTGTTACTGAGGTTTCGCAAGCAACTCTCCCCATTGGATCCTGCTCAAGTATAGCGTCTAATACTGCATCAGAAATCTGATCACAGATTTTATCTGGATGTCCTTCTGTAACGGATTCTGAAGTAAATAGCTTTCTTATCATTTTGTACCTCCTAATCAAATTCTTTGCAAAATAAAAAACCCCATCTGTCGAAGGAGCTTAATAATCATCTCCCTCATCTCTCAAAGCAATAACTGCTTCGCAGGAATTGGCACCGTACCACTGCCGGTTGCCGGGTTTCATAGGGCCCTTCCCTCCACCTCTCTTGATAAGGATCTCTTTAAATTGTCAAGTCATATCCTACCACAATCAGTATGCATTGTCAATAAACAACGTAGAAAAAAGTCGATTTCATATTCATTTTTATGAGATAATATATTTATATGATTTTATTTTAACCATAAAAAATATATCTACTCAAAAAACTAAAAACCGTACCCTCATCGGATACGGTCATGTTTCAAAAATATAATGGAGCTCTTGTCGAAACGACAAGCGTGATGGGACTCGGCGGACTTGAAAAGTCCGACCCGCGACCTGCTGATTACCCAACTCCGTTGGGCCGTCAGCTGCTCTACACAATTGAGCTACATGTGCTTCGCACATGCCCAATCGGTAGATCACCTCTTATAATCAGCAAAAAACCGTACCCTAATCGGATACGGTCATGTTTCAAAAATATAATGGAGCTGGTGATGGGACTCGAACCCGCGACCTGCTGATTACAAGTCAGCTGCTCTACCAATTGAGCTACACCAGCGTTTTTGATTTAAAATGGTGGGGAATGGTGGATTCGAACCACCGAAAGCGATGCTAACAGATTTACAGTCTGCCCCCTTTGGCCACTCGGGAAATTCCCCATTTTGAATCTCGAGCAAATCGAGCTTTTTTTGGTGGGCACAACAGGGATCGAACCTGTGACCCCCTGCTTGTAAGGCAGGTGCTCTCCCAGCTGAGCTATGCGCCCATAATTAATGGTGACCCATAGGGGACTCGAACCCCTGTTACCGCCGTGAAAGGGCGGTGTCTTAACCGCTTGACCAATGGGCCATATTTAATTTATTGATGGTCGGGGTGACAGGACTTGAACCTGCGGCCCCATGGTCCCAAACCACGTGCGCTACCAAACTGCGCTACACCCCGACGCGACTTTTTTATTATAATACAAATCTCCTCATGTTATCAATGGCCGTTTTAGACCATATCAGCTCATTTTTTTTGATTATCGCACTGTACATATATTATGCTCCACTATAATATAATTTATGCTTGTTTTCTAATTCTATAAGCAATTACAACATGTGGAGACTCTCATACAATAATATGCCACTTTATGCTAATTTTTAAAATCAAATTAGAGTAATAATTAGCGTCCCCAGCTTATATATTTTATATAAATAAAGCTTCTAAGTTGGGAGGGATGCTCTTGTTCAGTGAAAATGATAAGTCTGTAGAAAGTGGACGAGCTTTTTATACAGATATCGATGCTTCAGTTATACTAAGTGATTTTGTAAGATCCCAAGTAGATAGAAAGTGTCTTGTTTTATGTATAGGAACTGATAGATATATAGGTGACTGCTTAGGACCGGTGACTGGAACACTACTTGTTAAGCACGGCTTGAAGCTGCCTGTGCTCGGAACCTTAGAAAACCCTGTTCATGCAGTTAATCTCAGAAAATATCTTAGTCATATACATCAAGAATATCCATCTCACTCAATCATCGCCGTGGACGCCTGCTTGGGCGAAGAGGAATTCGTCGGCAGCATCCAGGCAAAAAAGGGCTGTATTTATCCTGGCAAGGGTGTTGGAAAGATATTACCTCCCGTTGGTGATGTTTCCGTAATCGGTGTGGTTGATTGCTCAGAAAAAGACGAGTTTCTTAATATGCACAACGTAAGATTAAACCTCGTAATGAAAATGGGAGAGGTTATATGTGAGAGCATAATTAAGGCTCTTAAGTAAATAAAAGCTGTGGTATGCAAGGAATATAAAACCTTCCTTGTTTTCACAGCTTTTTGTTACGAATTTATTATTGCAAACATCAGCTCGCCTGATGCAGCCAGCTCATCTCCAACA
>CALJSV010000217.1 GCA_937976095.1 uncultured Clostridia bacterium
CGTATTTTTCTATCTTTCTTTTAAATATCTGGATGTAGCAGTTGCAACAATGCTTTTATTTACTTATCCTGCAATGGTAGCCTCTGCTTCATTTATTTTATTTAAAAAAGCTGTATCAAAAACAAAGGTCATATCAATAATAGGTACTTTTTTGGGCTGTATTCTTGTAATAGATATATTTGCTCAAAGCACAGCCATAAGCCATCTCGGTGTTGCCTTTGGGCTACTGGCAGCAGTGTTCTACTCCTTTATGAACATATATGCAGAAGGCATAGTGGAAGAAATTCCAGGTCTTGTAATCACCTTTTATACCACAATTTTCTCTCTCATAGTCCTTCTTATCTTTAACTATAGTTTTATATTTAAAATACCGGAAATTACTACAACCGCTATTAGAAGTGCTGCACTACTAGCTTTCTTTTGCGAAATAATCCCCTTAACCCTTTTATATGAAGCAATCAAAAGGATAGGTCCGATGTCTACATCCATAATAACATCTATAGAAATACCTGCGTCAGCCCTTATTGCTTATTTCTTCCTAAGTGAACGACTTTCCCTTTTGCAGGTATCAGGTATAGTTATTGTAGTAGTGTGTGTTTCTCTTCTCAATAACGAGAAATAAAAGCACAAGGTAAGAAAACCTACTTCAGTTCCTCTAAATGAAATCTACTATAAGCGATATATATGCATAGGGCTATTGTAGTCAGCGCAACGGCAACTGCTTTAAGTATACTAATACCAGTCATATCTCCAAAAATCATAAATGACTGACCCATCGAAGTATAGGAAATCAGTTTTATTGCTTTTTCACTTCCTAACATTACATTAGCAAGACCATTGTAAAGTAATATAACCACAATATTTGCTCCTATAGAAACTCCTGAGCTTTTTATTAAAAAAGAAATTGGGATACATATACTCATAGTTGCCATATTCATAAGTATCGATAAAACAAACACTCTCATTATATACATAATAATTTCTACTGAGAGCTGAGCCCCAAAGCCATATATTAGCGACATCATGAAGCCAATTAGAATAATAGGGAGAGCGCATAGTATTACAAGTGCTGTCAGATAAACAGCTGCTTTACTTAGAAGCACTGTAAGTCTACTATTTCCAGCCATTACTGCACTTTGAATTATTCTATCCTGGAACGCAGAGGAAATAGACATTCCTGCATAAATAGACCCAGCAAGATATATTATCGAGTTTATATAAGCAATGCCCTCTAAAAAACCATCGAAGCCCTGTCGTACATTGTTATAAGCTGCAATCGGTATAAAGAGTGCACCTAATATCATCATAGTCATAAGTACTACTTTGAACTTTTTTGACTTCAACGTACCATTAAGATCCCATTTCAGTATATTCAACATGTTTACTATCTCCTATCAGTTTTATATAATATTCTTCTAAGCTTTCGCCGACTGTTACAAATTTCGTAGTAATGACCCCACCTTCATGTAACAGCCTGGCAACCAATTTTATATCATCCTTATAATCAAATAATTTTATTTTGCCGCTTGGTAACATTTGGAAATCTCTGGTCTTTAGCTTTTCTCTGAAAATAGCTGCAGCCTTCTCAATATCGTCCGTCTCTATAAGAATGTACTTTTTGCATTTATCATTTAGCTCCTCAAGGGTTAGTTGATCTACTACCTTTCCCTTGTTTATTATTATATAATCTGTTGCAAGCTGATAAAGCTCAAGAAGTATATGACTTGATATAAGCATAGTTATGTTATACTCTCTATTTAGCTCCTTCAAAAGCTCTCTTACCTCAACCATTCCTACAGGATCTAAGCCATTTACAGGCTCATCTAAAATAAGGATTTCCGGCTCCTGAACCATAGCCAAAGCAATTCCTAAACGCTGCTTCATCCCCAGAGAAAAGTCTTTGACCTTCTTATTGCCAGTATTGCTAAGACCTACTCTACTGAGCATGCTATCTATATTTGTTCTATGCCCTGCTCCGTAAAGAATGCTTTGTAAGCTTATGTTTTCTTTTGCGGTAAGATCTTCAAAAAGTATAGGTCTTTCAACCATATTTCCAATCTTCCTTCTTTGGACTTCAATTTCTTTCTTACCATTCTTCCCAAAAAGCTCTATTTCTCCCTTCGTGGGAAACGCAAGTCCCGTAATCATTCTTATTAGTGTGGTTTTTCCAGCGCCGTTTTGACCTATAAAGCCGTATATCTTGCCTCTTTCTAATGTTATAGACACATCATCCAGAGCTTTTATACCATTGTAGTACTTAGTAATATTTAATGTTCTTAGCACGCAAGTACTCATAGTGAATTGTCACCCCTTAATATTTACTCTTGATAGTATTATAAATTACAACAGTAAAGGAAAAGTAAAGAAATTATAAAGAAATTATAAAGAAATTAATCGGGTAGGAGGGAAAATTAAATAATTTTCCCGACCTCCCACAGCACCGCACGTACGGTTCTCGTATACGGCGCTTCCTAAGTTTACGCACTAACAGTTTTGAAATAGTCAGAAAAGAACAGATACCC
>CALJSV010000218.1 GCA_937976095.1 uncultured Clostridia bacterium
TTTCATCTTTATCGTTACAATCAAGCTCTTTTCCTATGTCCTTTACAATATCAGGATCCAACGTCTTCATAGTATTAAAAAGCATAACTGCTTTTTCTTGCAATGTCAGCTTTCCTTTAGGATTAAACAATCCATTTCCAATACCTGATACTATACCAAGCTTGTATGCTTTAAGAACAAATGGATTATTTGTGTCACTAAAAGGATTAGCATCTGGAAGCTCTATCTCTTCCACTGGTTTGCCTGTGGCTTTTTCCTTTAAATATTGGTACAAAGAAATAATTACTTCACAGTACTGTTCTCTTGTGATATATGCTGTAGGATTTAGCTGCAGCTCGTCCGGTATAAAATCATACATAAGCTCTTCTTCAATGCTTTCCAATGTGCCATCCAATGCAAGCTTATGTTCCACCAACAAAGCAGTAATATCGTGAGAATCTTCTCTTGTTATTGTTTCTGTAGGATTAATATTGCCATTATTGTCAGCATCAATAATCCCATGATGACTTAAGTAAGCTATCGCCTTTAATGCCCATGAGCTTATTTCTGAAGCATCGTTAAAATTCGCTTCCCGCTCTATATCTGTTTCAATAGTAGGGTCGAGCCTAATCAATGTGTTGTATAGCATAACCGCTTTTTCTTGTATAGTAAGGGGCTCATCTGGGCGAAAGTTACCTGCTTCATCAGGTGTGACAATTCCAAGGTAGTAAGCCTTCAGTATATATGGGTCATCTGTATCTGTAAAAGGGTTATCAGAGGCCACTTTAATTGCGTTCAAGGTACCTAAAGAGGATTTAGCCTCGAGATATTCGTATAGGTTAACAATAATACGGCAGAACTCCGCTCTGGTAACAATTTTATTACCATCTGTCTGTAGCTCATCCGGTATAAATGAATACTCCACCTTTTCTTCTATTTCTTCAATCGAATCTGCAGAAGCAGTAAGCACAGGAACTCCAAGTACTAAGCTTAGAATAAATATAATTGTCATCATTATTGCTAATCTCTTCTTCATTTGCTTCTACCTCCCTAAACATTTTATTTTGCTATTGATTACTTGTCCGATTAACATTCACCTACTACAAAAGCTCATTTTTTAATAATATAAATCTTACTTTTAAGTATTATTGTTTTTAAGATTTATTAGATTGATGAGTATACCACATAAAGAGCTGTTGTTTTTCTAAATGTGGGATGTTTATGATTTATGTATTTTTATGCCATTTATAAGTATTTCAAAGTGCTTAAGCGTGCAATCGATAAGATCCATTTGCGGATAACGTATACACCATTCATATGTAAGTCCCCGCAAGGCCAATACATAATGCCTGCTAAGCATTTCCGCAGGAATATCAGCATTAAACTCCCCCTGCTTTATACCTTGCTCGATTAAGGTATTGAACAGCTTGTACAACTCACGGTTATACTCAAGTAAAGCGCCGGAGTCTACTGACCTAGTAAGATATACCTCATAAATTACCCTTATGATGTCATACCCGATAGAATTGGATATGATATCTGCTATTTTTCCTGCAAGAGAGATAATGACTTCACTTACCCTACAATCAACAGAAAAAGCTTCTATATGAGATTTGTAATCCGTGTCCAATTTACTTACATAATAGGATATTAGCTCTGCTATAAGGGCTTGCTTGGAATCATAGTGAACATAGAAGGAACCTTTGGCGATCCCTGCCATTTCAACAATAGAATCCACGCTTACATTCTCAAAACCATTTTTTTCAAATAGAGCCTTTGCACTTTCATAAATCTTTTTCTTTGCTTCAAGGGCTTTAAGAACTTTCAAATTTTGTTTTTTTTCTATATGCATAGTACACCTTTAATAAATAAAATATATTGTTTATTAACAACATAATGACTGCAGTCATTATGTTTACATTTATTATAGCACCCAATAAGTAGCATTACAGCAGCAATTATGTGAAAAGTGGGACAAGGTACCTGTCCCCATGAACCAATTGGTACCTTATCCCACTTACCTACAGATTAGAAGTCCCTATGCTCGGTGCGTGCTATTATTTCATCTTGTAAGCCTTTGTTCAGATTGTTAAAGTAGTCGCTGTAGCCGGCAACTCTTACTATTAGCCCTTTAAACTGCTCCGGGTTCTTCTGGGCTTTCATAAGCGTTGCTGCATCAAGAACATTAAACTGAATATGATGTCCATCCAGCTTGAAGTAAGCCCTTACTAGAGCGGCAAGCTTTCTTAGGCCTTCCTCATCCTTTAGGAGCTGAGGTGATAGCTTTTGGTTTAGCAGCGTGCCTCCAGTTCTTAAATGATCCATCTTAGAGGCTGATTTTATTACTGCTGTCGGTCCAAAACGATCCATGCCTTGCACTGGGGAAATACCTTCGGATAGAGGCGTTCCTGCCTTTCTGCCTTCCGGAGTGGCACCAATTACCGAGCCGAAGTATACATGGCAGGTGGTAGGAAGCATGTTTATCCTGTAGGTCCCGTCTCTCATGGTTTTTCTACCGTTTACCTCATCATAAAAGGTGTCAAAGACCATCCGCATTATGTCATCAGCATAGTCATCGTCATTGCCGTATCTTGGCGTTTTGTTCATAAGACGCTGTCTCATGACCTCCTGACCCTCAAAATTGTCCTTAAGAGCACTAAGCAGCTGCTCCATGGTAATACTTTTCTGATCAAAAACGTGGTGTTTTATAGTTGCTAAGCTGTCAGTAATAGTCCCAATGCCTACCCCCTGTATATAGGTGGTATTGTAGCGTGCACCTCCGGAGTTATAGTCCTTGCCTTTTTTGATGCAGTCATCAATTACTATGGATAAAAAGGGAGAAGGCATATAGCTGGCATACAGCTTCTCAATAATGTTATTACCCTTTATTTTTATATCAATAAAGTAATTAAGCTGCCTTTTGAAGGCACCAAAAAGCTCGTTAAAGTCACTAAAGCTTAGGGCATCTCCCGTAGCTAGCCCAAGCTGTCTGCCAGTCCTTGGGTCAACTCCGTTGTTGAGAGTTATCTCAAGTACCTTGGTCAGGTTAAAATAGCCCGTAAGTATAAAGGCCTCCTTGCCAAAGGCACCAGTCTCTACACATCCGCTGTTGCCTCCACATCTGGCATCCTCCAAGGACTTTCCTTGCCTTAAAAGCTCCTCAACCACAGCATCAGCATTGAAGATAGACGGCTGTCCCCAGCCTTTTCTTATTACCTCAGCAGCCTTTATGATGAAGCTGTCAGGATTCTTCCTGCTAAGCTGTATATTTGAGCTGGGCTGCAGCAGCCGCATTTCGTCAATAACCTCCAGCAGAAGATATGAAACCTCGTTTACACCATCACTGCCGTCAGGCTTCATCCCTCCTATGTTAATATTAGCAAAATCCGTATATGTCCCACTTTCCTGAAGGGTTATACCTACCTTTGGAGGTGCCGGTAGATTGTTGAATTTTACCCAGAAGCATTCCAAAAGCTCCTTGGCTTCTTCTCTTGTAAGCGTTCCCTCCTCAAGCTCCTTTTTATAAAAGGGATACAGGTGCTGATCCAAGCGTCCTGGACAGAAGGCATCCCAGGTGTTTAGCTCAGTTATTACTCCCAGATGCACAAACCAATAGGACTGTAAGGCCTCCCAAAAGGTTTCTGGAGCATATTCCGGCACTCTTGTGCAAATCTCTGCTATCCTAATAAGCTCACTCTTCCTTGCTTCATCCTTTTCACTTGCAGCCAGCTCCATTGCACCTTCACTATGCCTCTTTGCAAAGCATACAATGGCATCAGCACATATAAGCATGGCCTTAAGCTCCTCATGCTTTTCATAGGCACTGGTATCCTTATTAAAGTCAAGCTTTTCTATCTGCTCTTGAATATCCTCTTTAAAATTCAAGAAACCCTTTTTGTATATCTTGTCGTCAGCCACAGTATGGCCTGGCGCTCTTTGCTCCATAAACTCAGTAAAAATGCCTGCCTTGTAGCACTCCTTCCAATCATCACTCATAGAGTTGAAAAGAAAATCTCTTATAGACTTTCCGTTCCAATAAGGTATTACCTTCTCTTCTTGCAGCCTCTTGTCTTCCTCCGTTACCCTAAAGAATATTTTCTCACGACTGTTCATAATGTCCATATCCTCTAAGGTGTGACAGCACAGCTCAGGATAGGTAGGTGCAGCCTGAGGCTCAGACCCTCTCTCCCCGACTATCAGCTCACCCTCGTTTATGCAGATGGTCTTATTCTCTAATATATGTTTAAAGGCTAAAGCCCTCAGCACAGGAATCGAAACCCTTCCGCTGTACTTTTCATAAGCCTCTGTAATCAGCAGTGCTCTCTCCATTGAAAGCTTAGGTACAGCAGCTTCACTTTGCTGCCTTAGCTTTTTTATTCTTTCGTTCATTCCCCTCATTGTCTCTTCCATTTACTCAACCTCCTATCTTAGCATCTAATCCAAAGGATTTTGCCATAGCCAAAGCTCTTTGAAGCTCTATATCCGATAGAGCAGCAAGACCATACAGCCTGTATGTCTCTCCAAGTCTACTGTATTTATCTGTTCCCGTACTGTGATATGGAAGCAAGCTAACCTTTTTGATTCCTTCAGTCTGTAGAAATTCACATAGCTCAGTAATACTCTGCTCATCATTATTTATTCCCGGTATTAATGGCACACGTACTTGTATATTGTTATGGATCTTTGCAAGCTTCTTCAGGTTATCAAGTATAATGCTGTTGCTTACCCCGGTATACTTATAATGCAAGTCATCCCTCATAAGCTTAATGTCATACAAAAAAAGGTCTGTATATTGAGCTATATCAAGTATAATATCCCAGGGCGCATAGCCCGAAGTATCAACAGCTGTATGAAGACCTCTTTTTTGTGCCACCGATAAAAGCTCCTTCAAAAACTCCGGTTGCATTAGAGGCTCTCCTCCGCTAAAAGTCACTCCACCCTTTGATTCCTCAAAAAAAATCCTGTCCTTTTCAACCTCTGCAAGCACTTCCTGTACTGTCATTTCCCTTCCAACAACCTCAATAGCTCCGGTGGGGCAGCACCTCTCACAGTTAAGCTCCATTCTGCACAGGTTTTTGTTTAGCACTAGCTTTCCATCTATCAAGCTTACTGCTCCATTGGCACACGAACTTATGCATTCACCACAGCCTATGCACTTGCTTGAGTAGTAAACAAGCTCTCTTATACCTTTTTTGCTCTCAGGGTTATGGCACCACCAGCAGTCAAGAGGACATCCCTTTAGAAATACTGAGGTGCGTATGCCTTCACCGTCATTTACGGAATACCTTTGTATATTAAACACCTTACCCTTCAAGCTATCACCGCCTCACATCAATTTCTATTACTAATTCTATTGCAATATACATGCCAATTATTCACCAAGCATCACTGCTACTTTCCAACCTAAAAAATAGCATAGCGTCCTAACTCTAGGACGCTACATGGTTCAATATTATTTACTTTGTCTCATTATTGGGACTCCAATCCAGTCTCGTGCTCCAGCTGACGCCATACTTTTTAATTTTATTATGCAGCGTCTGCTTCGGAAGTCCTAAAAGCCTTGCCGCCTCTGAGCAATTTCCATTTGCAGTAATTATAGCTTCCTTTATGAGCTTAACCTCAATTGCTTCAAGCTCCATATTGAGGGATAACCTCTTCGTACTGTTTAGCTTCGTTTCTCCAGCACACTTATTCTCTAGGTTGTCTCCATCTGAAAGCTTGGCAGGTAAGTCCCCAACCTCAATAACAGAGCCTTCTATAAAATTCATAAGGCTTTCCAGTGTATACTTTAGCTCCCTTATATTACCAGGCCATCCATATGACTTAAGTACCTCCATGGCTTCATGAGATACTCCTGATACCTTTTTTTGAAGCATAGCATTATTTTCTTCTATAAAATGCTTTGTAAGCAGCTCGATATCGGACCGCCTGTATCTTAAGGCAGGAATACCAAGTGAAATAACATTCAACCTGTAGTACAAGTCCTCTCTCAATATCTTTTCCTGCAGAATCCTCTCAGGCTCCTCATTGAAGGCCGCAATTATCCTTACATCCACTTGAGTGGTTCTGCTGCTGCCTAGTCTTCGAACTATCCCATCCTGAAGCACTCTTAAAAGCTTTCCTTGAAGCTCTTTATCCATAGAGCTTATTTCATCCAAAAACAATGTTCCTCCATCAGCAAGCTCAAATAGCCCCGGTCGTTCCTTCGCTCCTGTGAAGCTGCCTGTACTGGTTCCAAACAGTATGCTTTCTAGCAAGGCGTTTGGTATGGCAGCACAGTTCTGTGCAATAAAAGGCTTGTTTCTTCTTTTTATGCTTGCGTTATGAATAGCCTGAACTAAAAGCTCTTTTCCTGTACCCGTCTCCCCATAAACCAAAACAGGGGAGCTGCTGTCAGCTATCTTAGTTATTTTCTTCCTCAAAAGCTCTATTTCAGAGCTGTTACCTATTATATCCTCTATAGTATATACTGTACCGTTACTGTTAAAGCTATTTTCCTTATGCTTTTTTTTGTAAAGCTCGTTCTGCAGTGCTGCTATCTTTTCAGTCAGCTCCCTAAGGTGGGTAAAATCCCTGTAGATTTCCATTGCTCCTATAATCTCTCCCTCCTTTATCAGAGGTATTGTGGAGGTTAATGTAGATACTTCTTTACCTTGATAATTTACATATGTTTGAATATGGTCGATAATAGGCTCTCCCGTCCTTAAAACCTGGTAGAAGGTGCTTGTTTCCTCAGTAAGACCCGAGAATATATCCAATATGCTTTTCCCTATGGCCTCATTCTGTGTTATACCTGAAATATTAGTAGCCGGCTCATTAAAAAAGGTTACAATAGCCTCTGTATCAACAACAAGTATTCCCTCATCAAGATGCCGTAACATCATTTCCATAAGATATTTGTAGTCCATAAATCCACCAGCCTATCTTCCATAAATCTTATCTATAAGTCTATTTAGAGCATTGCACATTTTCAAATCCCCTTCAGGCTTCTTCCATGATTGGTAAACAAGCTCATAGCAGCAGCCTTTATGCCCTTTAAGGTAGGAAAATATTATCTGAGCCTGATCAATATTGTCCTTATCTATATTTGCTTCAGAAAGAGGTGTCTCAAAAAAGCACTCTCTAATATGCTGTTTTAGCTCAGCTATCAGCTGATCTCTATTTGCATTATCTACATCTATTTTCTTCTCAAATAAAAGTTCAGCAGAGCTTATTAGCAAAAGCTTTACCGTGGCTTCATTTATTCCCTCGGCGGCTATGATGCTTCTGTTTTTTTCTGCAAAGGATATTGCCTTTTGCTTGTTTACAAGGTGACCTAAAGCAAAAACATCATCTCTGTACTTGGCAGCTCTATCAAATTGAAGCTTTTCAGCAGCGGTCTCCATATCTTTTTCCAGCTTATTTATAATTCTTAAGTCTCTTCCCTCCAAAAAGGCAATTGCCCTACTCAACTGCAGCATATATTCGTCTCTTGATGCCTCTGCCCTGCAAGGCCCCACGCAGTATCCAAGCTGATGCTTAAGGCAGCCTGCTTTAGAGGCTTGCAGCTTACTGCACTGCCTAAGTCCAAAGCTGCTTTTTATAGCTTCTACTGCCTTTTCTACGCTGCTGCTGTTGGTATAGGGTCCAAAGTATCTGAAGCCTGCTTCACTAGCCATACTTGATATTTCTGGAGTAGGATACTCGTCTGACATGCTTATAGCTATATACAAATATCTTCTGGTATCCTTCATCAGCTTATTATAAAAGGGCTTTATCTCTTTTATAAGCTTGCATTCTAGAAGCAAAGCTTCCAGCTCAGTATCTGTCTTAATATAATCAATACTTTTGATCTCATTTACCATCCTAAGTATTTTACTTTGATGCTGCTTGGAGCTTTGAAAGTATTGTCCAACTCTGTTTTTGAGGCTCTTAGCCTTTCCTACATAAATAATGCTTCCGGCACCGTTTTTCATCAAGTATACACCCGGTGTGACAGGAAGGCTATTTACTATTTCTTTATGGTTCAAACCATCACCACCAAACAAAATACTTAAGTATGGCTAAATAATAATTGAACAGAGATAATAAGTCAACTGCTTGTAGAAGTTTAAGTGCTTTTATGGGATAATGAAATAAGCTAGTAGCTAGTACTACTAGCTACTGGCTGCTGGCTTCTGGCTTCTGGTTGGTAGCAATATGTACAAGGATGAGTGAGTGATTTGTCTGATAGTAAAAGTAAAGTAGGTTATCTTAATCGTGATTTTGAGTTTTTTCACCTGAAGGATCAGAGGAGTCTGAAATTTGAGTTTCATTATCATGATTTTAATAAAATAATTATTTTCATATCCGGAAAGGTTAATTATCTTATAGAAGGAAAAACCTATAAGCTAAAGCCTTGGGATATTCTTTTTATAGATAAGAATGATGTACATATGCCTATTATAGACATTAGCGAGCCCTATGAAAGAATAGTGCTGTGGGTTAATACAGATTTTTTGGAAGAGCACAGCAGCAAGGATGCCAGGCTTTTAAGCTGCTTTGAGCTGTCTGCTCTACAGCGTGTAAACCTTCTAAGGGTTGACCCCTCTTACATAAATGAGCTGCGACATAACATTTTTTCCCTAGAAGCCGCAGTAAAGGATACAGGCTTTGGCTGTGGTATACTGAGAAGCTCATTGTTTTTACAGCTTATAGTAACATTGAACAGATACTACCTAAGAGAAGATAGAAGTTCAAATAGAAGCGACATAAAGCATGACGAGAGAATAACTGAAATACTTGAATATCTAAATAAAAATCTTACAGAAGACCTGTCCATAGAAAACATAGCATCAAAATTCTATATGAGCAGGTATAATTTAATGCATAAGTTTAAAGCTCAAACCGGCTTTACCGTTCACAGCTATATCCAGCAGAAGCGCCTACTACAGGCAAACCTGCTTATAAGAAAAGGTATGCAGATTTCAGATGCCTGCAAGGAGTGCGGCTTCGGAGATTATACAAGCTTTGTAAAGGCCTATAAAAAGTCATTTGGAGCGTCCCCGAGGGAATATCATAAAGCTAATTCAGCTATTGAGGTAGTTGATTCAATACCTACAGAATAAAAAACAGCATCATACAAATCTATTTTGGTTGTGCTTGCTGGTATAAAGCAATAGTGTTCCGTAGCTAAGAATCTGTAAGCTCGCTGCAGATTGCACCAAGGCAGCAACACTCTGGGGTAATACATTGGTGCAATTACTCTTTCGCTTCGCATACAGCTTCTAAGCTACTTCACAAATTGCTTAATACCAGCAAGCACAACCAGTTAATTTGGATGATGCCTTTATCTTATTGCTTCAAAAACTCCCGCTTTATCCCTTCCAAGAGCTCCTTGTCAGTAAGCACGTCGTAGCCAGTCATCGCTAAAGCTGCAGCGCCATTTATTATTGCGGTGTGAGCAGTTTTTGATATAGTCAGTGCAGCAAGCTCTCTGGTATGCCCAGGCAGCCCTGGACAGCTCAGTCCTATATATGGATGGATAGACGGAACCACATGGCTTACGTTCCCCATATCTATAGAGCCGCTGGCAAGAGGATGGGGTTCTATATCATTAACTCCTAAGCTTCTCAGGTTTTCTGTGAATGCCGATGATAAGGCTGAGTTAGTCCGCATATTATCATAGGATATTTCGTAGCTGCTTATCTCAAGCTCTGCTCCTGTCATAAGAGCGGCACCCTTTGCTATGTTTTTTACCCTTTCTATCAGCTCATTCAGATACTCCCTTTTAGCTGCTCTTACATAAAACTGAGCAACTGCTCTTTCAGGTACAATATTTGCAGCTATTCCTCCCTCTGCCACTATGCCATGTATGCGCACATCGCTGGTAACATGCTGTCTTAGCGCATTTATACCGGTGAAGGTAAGGTTTACGGCATCCAATGCATTTATCCCAAGCTCAGGCTCAGCTGCTGCATGACATGCCTTACCCTTAAATGCAAACTGCAACGCATCCATAGCAAGAGAGCTTCCGCTTTCGTAGGACTTATCTGACGGGTGCAGTATCATAGCTGCATCTACACCTGCAAACACTCCCTTTTCGGCCATTTCAACCTTTGCACCGTTTGTTTCCTCCGCAGGTGTTCCAAAGACTATAACCTTTCCCCTTGTCTCATGCAGCACCTTGCTTAAAGCAATTCCTGCACCAGCTCCCATAGTCCCAATCATATTATGTCCGCAGCCATGTCCTATTTCAGGCAAAGCATCATACTCACACAAAAATGCAACCACTGCACCTTCTCTGCCGCTGTCATATACTGCTTTAAAGGCAGTAGGCTTGCCTAATATATTGCATTCAATATCAAAGCCATGAGACTTAAGTATAGCCGTAAGCTTTTCTACAGCCTTAACTTCCTGATCTCCAAGCTCAGGATTATGATACATAAAATCATTTATACTCCAAAGCTCTTCCTTTATGGACTCCAGTTCTTTTATCAATATTTGCTTCATAAGCTACCTCCTAAACTATCACTTTCTATATGATTATAACATACAGGCTTACAGAAAAAGTAATATAAAGCAATAAGTACAGCTTTATTATAATAATACTTTATTTGGAAATTCAAGAGTATAACGCTTATAATAAAGCTGTGCACATTATAAAACCTTTTTATATTATGCACCAATATTTTTGAAAGGGTGATATGCTATGAATAATTCAAATATAGGCTACTCGAAATTAAGGAGGGTGACTATATTTTAGCCCTCCAATAAGATGTGGAGGAAATATATGTCTTTTAATTGGATAAGTGCAAATGAAATCTCAATAAACAGTATTTTGCTTATGGATCGTTGGATGCTTCAACAGCTTATGGGGCTCAGTGATTCCCCTATGTATGATACAAGCGAAGAGTACAGGATACTCCTAGGCACCATATTCGCATATAATCCCACTATAGTCTGGTACTTTAAAAATAGGTGTCCGGAAGCAGCGGACAGAGTTGACCAGTTAATAGCTCTTATACCTGACACTCTTTCTTCTGAGGAAGTTAAAGAAAGTGAAGCAAGCTTTATTGACATGATGGACACTATGTTTGTGTATTTGCAGCCTGAGATCATGAATTCCAAATGCCCATACATTAGGGACTGGGACAGCGATAAGCTTCTGTCAATTGTCGACTTTTCTGATAAGCTTGTTCTTGATATAGGCAGCGGTACAGGAAGGCTGGCCTTTGCAGCAGCTACGGTAGCAAGAAAGGTTTATGCCAGCGAGCCTTGTGATCGTATGAGAGAATTTATGCGTGATAAGATCATGAAGAAGCAGATTTCAAATGTTGTTGTTCTCGATGGCACAATAGAAGCAATACCCTTCGAGGATGATACCTTCGATATAACCATGTGCGGCTATGTAATGGGCTTAGACATAAAGCAGGAGGTCGCCAGCTTAGAACGTGTTACTAAGAACGGCGGCTACATCATCAACTGCATGGGAGATGATGACCGTAAAAACGATAAGCCAAACGAAAGACTTTTGGAAGAAGGCTTCAAATACTCGCACTATGTTAGCAAAACAGACGGAGATGTTTATAGGTACTGGAAAAAGGTAAATAAATAATCGAGTAGGAGGGAAAATTAAATAATTTTCCCGACCTCTCACACCACCGTACGTACGGATCCGTATACGGCGGTTCAATAGTTTAAGTGTATTACCTCGTAGCGTTTGGCTATATCATTGTAACCAAGTGTCGCGAGG
>CALJSV010000219.1 GCA_937976095.1 uncultured Clostridia bacterium
TAAATCCCCCTGCAAATTCTTAGCTTCATATGTATCCAGTCACAAAAAATGGTATTTTATACCTATGGCAGTGTCCCTTGCGTTAGTTGGTGTAAACCTGCTTCAGGTATATGCAACCCAAGAGCTTGTCAACAACTCTATAAAAGGAATCAGAAGAGAAATTCTAATCAGCATTGGCATATTTTTAGCTATCACCGCTTTAAACGTATATTTGTCATGGTTAAGCAAGGCAGCGGCTGGAAAGCTGTCTGCTCTATGTATAAGGGATATGAAAAGAGATATTGCTACTGCCTTGGTAAATGCAGAATACAAAGAAATTTTAGCACTTAAATCGGGGAATGCCCTGAATACACTAAATAATGACACAGATGCGGTGGCTCATTTTATTTCTGGAGGCCTGATAAGTCTATTATCACAGCTAATAATGGCTTTAAGTGCCATAGCATATTTGGTTTTCTTAGATCCTCTGCTTTGTGTAATAACCTTTGCATACACGCCCTTGGGGATTTTCTTTACCATGACCCTAAATAAAAAGCTAAACCAGCTCTATCCTAAAAATGCAGCTTATAAGGGAGAAGCGCTATCCTTAGTGGAGCAGACGCTTTCCTGTATTCCAGTTATCAAAACCTTTGCTATGGAAAAACAGATGTTAAAAAGAGTAAAGGAAGCCTATGCCAATATATACACCAATGATATGAAGATCTCATTATACAATGCAATAATGCAGCCGGCCTGCTACTCAACATCAAGAATTCCTGGCTTGACATATCTCGTATATGCAGGCTTCAGAGTTATGCAGGGGAGCTTATCGGTGGGAACCTTTGTTGCGGTATTCAGTCTGCTGGATTTTATCATCGGCCCTTCTGTGTATCTTCCGTTTCTGCTAAATGGCCTTAATAGATCTATTGCATCAATCAATCGTATAAAATCAATGACTACTGGACTAAGTCTATGCCATAAAGAGCCTTTGGCATATTGCGATGGGAAGCCTTCAGTAGAGGTATCGAAAGTCTGCTTCGGCTATACGAATGAAAGGACTATACTTGAGGACATCTCCTTTCATATCGATGAACCTGGAATCATAGCATTAAAGGGTGAGTCCGGCAGTGGAAAAACAACCTTGATAGACCTCCTGTGCGGTTTATATTCCCCCATGAAAGGGGAGATTTCCATATGCGGAACCAACCCCTATAGAACGGATGCAAGCAGTCTAATATCCGTAGTATCACAAGAAATGTATATGTTTCCTGTAAGCATCCTGGAAAATATAAGACTGGCAAGACCGGATGCAGCAGTTGAAGAGGTGATGGAGGCTGCAAAACGGGCTGGTGCAGATGAATTTATCTCAAAGCTGGAAGAAGGCTATGATACCATCATCGGTGATGGCAGCATGAATCTCTCAGGGGGGCAAAGGCAGAGAATCGCCATTTCTCAGGCCATACTAAAAAATGCTCCTATATGGGTTTTGGATGAGCCCACCTCAGCCCTTGATAGTGATACGGAGCGTATTGTAGTAGAGACAATTAAGAAAGCGGTAAAGGAAAAAATAGTAGTTTTATCTGCTCATAGACAAAGCCTGCTGGATATAGCGGATAGCGTTATAAGTCTTGAAAGGCAGGTGCAGATCTCGTGAAAATACTGGAAAGATATAATGTGAGTCTTCTTATAAAAGCTATAAGACTGATGGGTAATAGAGGTCGGATTTATGTCCTGTTGATATTCTTATTTAACATCGTAGAGGCAATAGGAGTCCCTCTTTATGCCTATGGTATAAAAGGTGTTATCAAGGGAATTTCTTCAGGGGATATTGGATTATTTACACAATCTCTTATTCTGATTGCAATAAACAGAGTATCCTGGATCCTATATGCTCCTGTTTGCTCCTATTTATGCGGATGGGCTTCGAAAAAAGCTATGGTAGAAATAAAGTCGGGCTTGACAGAGCATCTGATGCAGTTGCCCCCAAAATACCATGACAATAGGCCGACCGGAGAGCTGCTATCTTTGCTGTCTAACGATATAGCCTGTTTAGCCAGTATATACGACTACAATTACTTTGAGTTGATACGCTGTGCTGTAATTGGCATAATTGGTTTAATCACGATGCTTGTTATTGACTGGAGATTTGCTGCTGTAGTACTTTGTTTTGGAACATCATCGGTATATGCGTCATCCTATTTTTCGGAAAGACTCAAGAAGACAAGCTCAAGCCTTGCAGCGAAGCTAGCTCAAAATAGTACAGATTTTTATGAAATGATAAAGGCAGCCAAGACCTACAGGCTGTTGGGCATAGGGGCAATGAAGATGAAGAGCTTTGATCATGCTGCAAAAAGTGAAGAAGACATCAGAGTGCAGACGAGCAATATGAACTCAAAAATGAGCGGTGTAATTTCTTTCATTAATACATTTTCTTACGTATTGATTTTAATTATTGGGGGAGTTTTTGTATACTATAAGCTTTTGGACTGGGGTGTTGTGGTGTCCCTTGCGGGATTAAAAGAAACAACAGATTGTCTCTTCTCCGAGTGCGGCATGCATATGGCGTCGATGCAAAAAACCTGGCAGGGGCATCCCGCATTATTGTGGCTATGAAGGAACCTCAATCGGAGTTGGATATAAGCAAATACGTCTTTTCTAATAGCCCAGATTGCAGAAATACTGTGCTGATGGTTAAGGGGCTAAGCTTTTCCTATGATGGAAAAGTAGAGGTATTAAAGTCAGTGGACATGAGTCTGGGAAAGGGTGAGCTTACAGTACTGCTGGGAGAAAGCGGTTCTGGGAAAAGTACGCTGTTGAAGACAATAATGGGGTTGTATGAGCCTTCGGAAGGAAACGTAGTCTTTACGGATGAAGGAGCAGCCCCTATCACGAAGCATTCCATGACAAACAAATTCGCCTATGTTCCTCAGGATGCAATGCTGTTTAACGCCAGTATATATGAGAACCTTACCTGGGGGAATAAAGAAATAAGCCATGGAGAGGTTATCGCTGCAGCAAAGGCTGCTGGTGCCGATGAATTTATCATGCAGATGCCAAAGGGCTATGACACCATGCTGCAAGATGATGGGAAATCTTTATCAGGAGGCCAGCGGCAGAGATTATCCATTGCCAGGGCACTGCTGAAGAATACGCCCATACTTCTTCTCGATGAAATAACTTCCGCCTTGGACAAAGAAAATGAAGAAAAAATATTAAAAACCATATTGAAGCTAAAGGAAGAAAAGGCTATACTGCTTATAACCCATAAAACAGACCTTTGTGAATACGCTGATGTAGTTAAAACAATTAAAAATGGGCGTATAGAATAGTTTTTGACATTTCATAGGATAAGCAATTGGGGGGACTATTGAGGTCCCCTACCAACAAGGAGGTAAGCAATGAGGTCAAAAATAATGTTATTGATAGGAGTTGCTGTAATAATTATGATTGCAGCAATCATAGGGATGAAATTCTCTCCAATACGGCATCCCATGGTAAAAGCAGTATGGAAGCTGATAGATAAGCTAAACGACAGCAGTGCGAAAAGGGCTGTGCTGCCAGCAGGTGTTAAAGTCGAAGAAAACATTTCCTACAATTTTGATGACAGAAGCAGACAGCTTTTAGACGTTTATAGGCCAGAGAATATAGAAGGGGAGCTGCCTGTGATTGTGTATATCCATGGAGGAGGCTTTGTTTCGGGAGACAAGACACATCTGAAGCAGTATTGCATGAACCTCGCAAAAGAGGGATATGTGGTTTTTAATATCAACTATGGCCTTGCCCCAGAATACAAGTATGATACTCAGCTTACAGACGTGATGGATGCCATGGCATGGGTAAGGGATAATGGCAGGGCGTATAATGGAAATACCAGTCAGATTATTGCGGCAGGAGATTCTGCAGGTGCATATCTGGCGGGACTTACTGCCTGCATTCATTCCAATAAGCACTTAGCCCATAGGCTTGGTCTTTCGGATAATTATGAAGAAATAAAGCTGCAAGGGCTTTTGTTGTTCTGCGGGTTATATGACTTGAGCAGTGGCTATACACGAAGCTTTCCTTCAATCAAAAGTGACATCGAAATGCTCTTGGGGACCACTCAAATCAACGAATTTGAAGCCATAGACAATCTATCCGTAACAAAACACGTAACAAGCGAGTTTCCCCCTGTATTTATTTCAAGCGGAGAGGTAGACCCCCTCCATCCTGAGACACTAGCCCTTGTGGAGGCATTGAACAAAAACAAGGTGTATAATAAAGCCCTGTTGTTTGACAAAGCGGAAAAGAAAGCCCTTCATGGATTTCAACAGAGGTTGGAGCTTGATATTTCCAGGCGGTGTATGGAGGAGGCTGTAAATTTCCTGAACGCTGTAAATAATTCGAGATAATATTACATACAATTTATAACAAAATGGTTAAATATTTAACAGTAACTAGTGTTGCAATAACAGGATATATGGTAAAATAAGACTACTGGCATGTGCCTCAAAGCGGGTATGTCTCTTGAAGCAATGCCTTATAAAGAGAATAGTCCT
>CALJSV010000220.1 GCA_937976095.1 uncultured Clostridia bacterium
CCGGCCAATCTGAGTCAAAGATTAGGCTGGTTTTTATTTTTCTAATGACTAATAATAAGTGGATGAACTGGAAATAATCTATATGTACTGTAAGAAAATACATATAAGACAAATCAAATAAATAAAATATATATAAATAGGACAAAAGATAAGCTAATTCTGTAATGAAAGGAAGTCAGATTTTGGTATCGAGTATTATCAATAAGAAAGTTACTCAATTCAGACACTTGTCAGAGGAAAAGAAGATAATAATTCTATACAGATATATATCGTTGATTATCACATCTACAGCCTTTCTATTCAGTGAAACACAGCATTCACTGGGGAGAAGACTATTTATAATAACATGCATAGCAATTTCCTCAATACTCCTAAATTACCTATACCTGCTTAAGCATCAGTCGGTAGCTACCATTAAGCTTCTGCTGCTTATTGAGACTTTGGGCAACTCGGTGCTGCTCATTCCCTGTGGTGGCTTGGGAAACCCCTATGTATGGTATGCACTCAACACTATCCTTATCGCTTCTGTGATGCTTAATAGAAAATATTGCTGGTTTAACCTGTTTATATATTTATCCTGCTCAACCTGGATAACATACATAATATCCTACAAATCAGCTACCAGCTTTATAAGGTTTTTATATCTGGAGTCGAACCTTATAGTAAGCTCCTTCCTGATGACTATAGCCATAATGCTTTTGGCTAAATACATAACCAGCATAAAGGCAGAAAGAAAAATCCTTATGGATACAAATCTTCAGCTTACTATGGCGAATATTAAGGTTAAGGAATCACTTAGCCATATAATGGAGCTGTATCAAGCAGTGCATTTGTTTGTGTCCATGCAAAATAAAGAGGACATAATTAACTGCATTAAGGAATGTTTAAGGAAGTTTACAAGGTCAAATAATGTATTTTTCTGCTACATCAATGAGTCAGAGCCAGCGCTTACTTCACAAAGCTGCAAGATTTGCAGACTGCTGATGGATGAGCTGCCAGAGCAGCTTCAGTTTGTTATCGACTCAAAAAGGCCAGTTCAGCTTGAGCTTGACGGCTGCTGCTATATACTGACAGCAGTAAAGTCAAACGGTGTAAACTATGGCTTTCTTGGAGTTGAGAGCACAGCAGATCTGGAAATAGAAGGCCAGCTGAAGTTTGTTGCAGAGCTAAGCTCTATTGCTTTTGAGAGATTTGAAATGGAAAGAGTAAGCGAGCACCTGATAGTAGCAGAGGAGCAAAACCGGATAGCAAACGAGATACATGACAGCGTAATGCAAAGGCTGTTTGGTACCTCCTTTAGCATATATGCATTAATGAAAAAGCTTAATAAAGCAGACACGAAGGATATGTATGAGCAGCTTGATGTCATAAGAGAGGCTATAGACAGTAGCATGAAGGAGCTGCGCTCAACCATCTATGGGCTAAGCTGGAAAAAAGGCGGAGATGACTGCTTTGCAGCAGATACAGTAAGCTTTTTAAATGAAATCAGAAAGCTTAGTAAGGTGGATATAGATTTTAATATTATTGGAAACAGTGAATTGCTATCTATAGGACATAAAAAGATACTGTATAGAATTATATGTGAGGGTGTTGGAAACGCAGTACGCCATGGAAAGGCAAAAGAGGTTAAAACAACTCTGCACATACAGCAAGAGATTACCACACTTGAAATCAGCGATAACGGATCAGGCTTTGATATGAACGAGATGAGAAGGGCTAAAAAAGAAGGTATGGGAATAAGGAATATATATCAACTGATTAATTCCTTAAAGGGTAAGGTTGAATATCAAAGCATAATAGGAGAGGGAACAAGGATAAAGGTGCTTATACCAAATAGCACTCAAGAGCTTAGGGGGGATATGGCAATATGAAGGTATTATTAGTAGATGATCATCCTATGGTAAGGAAGGGTCTGGCTTCTATTTTGTCCTGTGAGGACAATGTGGAGGAGATAAGAGAAGCCAGCAGCATAAAGGAAGCAGAAGGTTTGCTTTCCAGGTATAGCCCGGATGTAGCAATTATTGACTTGAGGCTTGGAAAGGAAGATGGGCTGGAGGTAGTCGGCTTAGCAAGAAGGAAGAGTCTCAGTACTAAGTTTATCGTGCTTACGTCTTCAATAAAGAAGGATGATTTTATGAGAGCACAAGCAGCAGAGGTAGATGGGTATGTATTAAAGGATGCCTTTACGGAGGATATACTATATGCATTTCATGTAGTATGCAGGGGCAGGAAGTTCTTCGAGCCAGAGCTTTTGGAGAGCAGCTACAAGGAAAATGAATGTTTTAAGGATTTGACTGAAAGAGAAATAGAAGTTTTACAGACTCTGGGTAGCGGTTTGAGTAACAATGAAATAGCAAAAAAGCTTTATATATCAGAAAATACAGTGAAAAAGCATGTAAGTAGTATACTTGGCAAGCTTCGACTTAACCACCGCTTGGAAGCGGCAATATATGCAAACAAAATGCTCGATTTTGGTCAATAGATGGAGGTTATTTAATTTGAGGAAGAGAAGAAAAAGTCTTGGTAGTCATATTATAATAACATCAGCCATACTTGCAATGAATTTTTTAGGAGTCAGCTATGCTTATTGGAATGATAGCTTAGGAATAAGTGTTAGTGTATCTACCTCAACAGGATATATTGACCCAAACTTTAGCGGATGCTATACAATCGATGAGGTTATGGGAAATGGCAGTTTATCAGTGTACTTTGAGGATAAATACACAATGGTAATAAATGGAGTGGTAGAACCGGGCTATAGAACCACTCTTAATTACGAGGTTAGAAATGATGGTAATATACCTGTCACTTTTAGGGATGCTGATAATGCAACAACTAGTGGTATAGCGTTTCAACTGGACAGCTATGCAGGGGCGGGCAGCAATTCTAACATTCAGCTGGAAGCCCTTGAGGAAGGAAGTTATGCATTTAATGTTCAAATTCCTTTTACTCAATGGACTTATAAAATATTAGATAGCCATATGGAGGAATAACTTTGAAAGCAAAAATAATAATTATTATCATAAGCATTAGTGCAGCTTTAATGTTTATGTCTGGTGGCTATGGATACTGGGAAAAGACATTAGTAATAAAGGCTAGTATTGAAGTGGTAGCTCCGCCACCCCTTGATGAGTCACCTATGGAGGAAACTGCAGAGTTTCTTACAGTGGACGAAGCTGGAAAAGTAGACCTAGAGGCAGTTATTGAAGCTGTTAAGCTGGAATCTGTGGACAGCGAGTCAGCAGATGTCGAAGCTGAAGTTAAAACTGAAGCTGAAACTATTAGCGCGAACGAGACTATTGAAATAGTTGGACAGGAAACAGAGCAAAGCAGCTTTGAAAGTAATCAATAAAAACAAACAAAAAAAGTGTATTTACATAGGGGGAGAATAAATGAGGGCCAATATATTAGAGAATGTTAATGTATCAAGGAGTACAAGCCTTATACTGATAATCCTG
>CALJSV010000221.1 GCA_937976095.1 uncultured Clostridia bacterium
AAGAGCTGAAGCAAGACAACTAGTTAGACATGGTCACTTTACAGTTAATGGTAAGAAAGTAGACATTCCATCTTACCAAGTTAAGTTAAACGACTTGGTTGCAGTTAAGGCTTCAAGCAAGGCTTCAGAGAAGCTGAAACAGCTTGCAGAGGACTCAGCAGCTAAGACAGGACCACAATGGCTGTCAGTAAACGCTGAAATGATGGAAGCAAGAGTAATAGCACTACCTGCAAGAGAAGATATTGATATTCCGATTGAAGAGCACTTAATAGTTGAATTATATTCCAGATAGGATATTAACTCAACTAGTGAGATGGGCTGTTTAGTGATTTGTGTCAGTTATATCATAAAGGGCACAAATCATGTACATACCATTAGGTATGTCTATACCCTTGGGTATGCCCATACCATTAGGTATGTACGGCCTAATGGTATGCAGATACCATTCAGGAGTGAACAGTCATAATGTGATCGGATATTTAAGAGATGTTTTATATAGATCAGTTACCCTCGAAATATCCAAGTTTATGGTTATAAGATTAATAAGGAGGGTTTTTAAAGGATGATAGAAATAGAAAAGCCAAAAATAGAATGCATTGAAATGTCAGAGGATTACTCATATGGTAAGTTTGTTATAGAGCCACTGGAAAGAGGCTATGGTACAACACTGGGTAATTCATTGAGGCGCATTCTTCTATCGTCACTTCCCGGTGTAGCAGTTACATCAGTTAAAATTGATGGCGTACTTCATGAGTTTTCTACAGTGCCAGGAGTTGCAGAAGATGTAACAGAAATAGTACTAAATATCAAAAACCTTTCTCTTAAGATGCACGGTGATAATACAAAGCTTATCAAGATTGATGTACAGGGAGAAAGAGAAGTTACAGCTGGAGATATAATTGGAGATGCAGATATTGAAGTAATTAATCCTGACCTTCATATAGCTTCATTGGGTGACAATTCCAGATTATACATGGAAATGACGGTAGAAAGAGGAAGAGGATATGTAACATCCGAGAGAAACAAGCAGTCAGGTCAACCAATTGGAATAATTCCAATAGACTCAATCTTTACACCTGTAAAGAAAGTCAACTACATAGTAGAAAATACTCGTGTAGGACAGGTTTCAGACTATGATAAGCTGACTCTGGAGGTATGGACAAATGGCACAATTAAGCCAGATGAATCAATCAGCTTTGGTGCTAAGATCCTCAGCGAACACCTCAAGCTATTTATTACTCTAACTGATCATGTTGGCAGTGTAGAGATAATGGTAGAAAAAGAAGAGGATAAGAAGGAAAAGGTTCTTGAAATGACTATTGAAGAGCTTGATCTTTCTGTAAGATCCTTCAACTGCTTAAAGAGAGCAGGAATAAATACAGTGGAAGAGCTTACACAAAGGACTGAAGAGGACATGATGAAGGTTAGAAATTTGGGTAAGAAATCACTGGAAGAAGTACAGCAGAAGCTTGAAGCTTTGGGCTTAGGACTAAAGGCAAGCGAAGACTAAAGTACAAGTTATTTAAAGGAGGTTTGCAAATGGCTGGTTACAGAAAGCTAGGACGTCCGACTGATCAAAGAAGAGCGATGCTTAGAAACCTGGTTACATCTTTCCTTGAGCATGGAAAGATAATCACAACAGGTACAAGAGCTAAAGAAACTCAAAGCATTGCTGAAAAGATGATCACTCTTGGCAAAAGAGGCGATTTACATGCAAGACGTCAAGCATTAGCATATATTACTAAAGAAGATGTGGTTAAGAAGTTATTCGATGACATCGCGCCAAAGTATACAGAAAGAAACGGCGGATATACAAGAATAATGAAAGTAGGTCCAAGACGTGGAGACGCAGCTGAAGTAGTAGTACTTGAGCTAGTATAATTTTAAATTTAAATACTTTATAATATCACAGGGATTAAGTAACTGCTTAGTCCCATTTTGCTATGGAAATAATGAGTCACGAGTCACTGGTCTCTAGGTTAAAGCATAGCTTCGAAGCTACGCTTAAGCCAGCGACTAGTGACTAGCGACCAGTGACAAATAGTTGAGGTATATATTTATGTCGAATATGATTTTTACAAGCAATCTTACATTTGAATATCACGGTCATCATGAGCATAATGTTAAGGCTATTGATGATCTGAATATAGAGATAAAGAAGGGCAGCTTTGTGGCAGTACTTGGTCATAACGGATCTGGTAAGTCTACCTTTGCCAAGCATCTTAATGCTCTTTTGCTGCCATCAGACGGATCCGTATATGTAGACAGTATGGACACAAGAGACGAAAAAAACCTATGGAATATAAGACAGACTGCGGGAATGGTATTTCAAAATCCAGATAACCAGCTTGTTGCAACCATAGTAGAAGAGGATGTTGCCTTTGGGCCTGAGAATCTGGGAGTTAGGTCTGATCTAATAAGAGAGAGAGTGGACGAAGCGCTCATGACAGTAGAAATGCTGGAATACGCCAAGCATGCCCCTCACCTTTTATCAGGGGGTCAAAAGCAAAGGATTGCGATAGCTGGAATAATTGCAATGAAGCCTAAATGTATAATATTTGATGAACCTACTGCTATGCTTGACCCAATCGGCAGAAGAGAGGTAATGGATACAATTAAAAAGCTTAATAAAGAAGAGGGAATTACTATAATACTAATCACTCACTACATGGATGAAGCAGTGCAAGCTGACTATGTGTATGTCATGGAAGAAGGCAAGTTAGTCATGCAAGGAATGCCTAAGGAGGTATTTCGTGAAGTGGAAGAATTAAAAAAGCTTGGTCTAGATGTCCCTCAAGTTACTGAGCTTACCAGTAAGCTGATAGCTGAGGGTATTAGGATGCCTTCGGATATACTAACTGTGGAAGAAATGGTGGTGGAGTTATGCCGATTAAAGTAGAAAAGCTATCACACATATATATGAAAGGTACTGCCTTCCAAAAAGTAGCATTGGATGACGTTGGCTTTGAGATAAACGATGGAGAGCTTATAGGGCTTATAGGTCATACCGGCTCAGGCAAGTCAACTCTTATCCAGCATTTAAATGGTCTGCTGAAGCCATCGGAGGGGAAAATATATATAGATAGCATAGACATTAGCTCTAAGGAAGTTCCAATGAGGCTCATTAGACAGAAGGTAGGCTTAGTGTTCCAGTACCCTGAACACCAGCTTTTTGAAGAGACAGTGTATAAGGACGTTGCCTTTGGACCAAGGAATTTGGGACTTGATGAGGAGCAAATAAAAGTAAGGGTCACACAATCACTTAAGATGGTAGGGCTTAACTATAACGAAATCAAGGATATATCTCCCTTTGAACTAAGTGGAGGGCAAAAAAGACGAGTGGCAATTGCCGGTGTACTGGCAATGCAGCCTAAAATACTGATACTCGATGAGCCCACAGCAGGTCTTGATCCCAAGGGAAGAGACGAAATATTAGGCGAGATTAAGAGGCTTCATGTTGAGCAAGGACTTACTGTTATAATTGTCTCACATAGCATGGAGGATATAGCTAATATTGCAGAAAGACTGCTAGTGATGAGCAAGGGTAAAATCGTGTTTTTTGATACACCTAAAAGTGTTTTCAGAGAGGTAGATGTGCTTGAAAAAATAGGGCTAGGAGTTCCTCAGGTAACATACTTAATAAGGAAGCTGCAAGGCTTGGGATTTGAGATAGAGGATTGTGTAAGCATAGATGAAGCAAAGAAAGAGCTTCTAAGAGTGCTGAGGGGTAGAACATCATGATGAAAAATATAACTATAGGACAATATATTCCAGGGGACACCTCAATACACAATATGGACCCAAGAATAAAAATATTACTTACACTTTTAATAATAACCATACTATTTTTTATTACCAACTTTATTGGCTATGTAGTTTTTTCAATCTTCCTTGCACTTATAGTTTATATTTCTAAGGTGCCATTTAAGCTGCTGTTAAGGGGACTTAGACCTCTCCTAGTTATCATAATCTTTACTGTTGTGCTGAATGCATTTATGACTCAGGGTGAAGTTATTTTTAGATTTTGGGCCATAAAGGTTACAAAAGAGGGGCTCATATTGGCAGGACTTATGGGACTGAGACTGGTGTTTTTGATAACAGGAGCCTCAATACTAACTCTTACAACCTCACCTATAGCACTAACTGACGGTATTGAGAAGCTACTTAACCCTTTCAAGAAAATAGGTGTACCGGCCCATGAGCTGGCTATGATGATGACAATAGCTTTAAGGTTTATACCAACCTTGCTTGAGGAGACAGACAAGATAATGAAGGCACAAATGGCAAGAGGTGCAGATTTTGAAACAGGTAATCTTATAAACCGCGCTAAAGCAATGGTGCCGCTTCTAGTACCTTTATTTATAAGCGCTTTTAGAAGAGCAGAGGAGCTGGCACTCGCTATGGAAGCCAGATGCTACAGAGGCGGTGAAAACAGAACAAGAATGAAACAGCTAAAGATAACAAGACTCGACTATGTCGGTATAGCAGTAGCAATAGCCTTCTGTGCGGCTATTGTCGGGAGTAGATATGTGTAACAGCCTTTGGGTGTCAGTAACAACTAAAAGTTGTCAGTCGCTGGTCACGAGGTACTAGGGATCAGGGAACAGGGAACAGGGAACAGAAGCCAGCAGCTTTTTTGAGGTGATATCATGCGTAATATAAAACTAACCATCGAATATGACGGTACAAATTATAAAGGGTGGCAAATACAGCCTAATGCTCCTTCGGTTCAGGAAGAGATACAGAAGGGGATTTTGAAGCTTACTGGGGAGGCTGTTGAGCTTAATGGCTCAGGCAGGACAGATGCAGGGGTACATGCAAGAGGACAGGTTGCTAATTTTTTTACTGTATCCAGTATACCTGCTGAAAAGTTTCCCTTAGCACTTAACAGTTTATTGCCTATGGATATAACCATAAAAGGCTCTGAGGAAGCTGCTGATGATTTTCATGCCAGGTATAGTGCTACAGGAAAGATTTATAGTTACACACTGCTAAACAGCAGATTTCCTTCAGCGATTTTGAGAAACTTTGCATATCATGTTACCTATTGTGAAAAATTAGATATAGATAAGCTAAACAAGGCAAGCTCATATTTTATAGGAACACATGACTTTTGTGGCTTTATGGCTGCTGGAAGTCATGTAAAGGATACAGTTAGGACTATATATGATATAAATGTATCAACGGATGGTGAGCTGATAAAGCTTACATATCAGGGAAACGGCTTCCTATATAATATGATAAGAATTCTTACGGGGACTTTGCTGTATGCTTCAATAGGTAGAATACCCATAGAAGAGCTTCCGGAAATTATAAAGTCAAAGAACAGAGTGCGAGCCGGAATAACAGTTCCAGCTTGTGGCCTTTCTTTGGAAAAAGTTTTGTATTAGTGTTGACACGCACGGCTCAATGTATTACAATATTAGTGTTGTAAAAAATGATCCAAAGCCCCGGATCATTTACTATAAAGGATTTCTGCCACTTGGCAGAGTCAGACAGCGTTGAGGCCATGAGGTAAATAAACGTGCAAGCATGAAGTCATGGTTGGTATTGTGGGATATTGACCCTGTTGGATAGTTTGCATATGTTAGTTGCTGCATGGTAGGTTTGAATTTAATTTAAACAAAAGATGCATGTAAAGATCTGGTAAGGAGGGAAAAGAATGAGTTCATTCATGGCTAAAGCTAATGAAATAGAAAGAAAATGGTATGTAATTGATGCTAAAGGTAAGGTTCTTGGTAGATTAGCAAGTGAAGTTGCTAAAATTCTTAGAGGCAAAAACAAGCCAATATACACACCACATGTTGATACAGGTGACCACGTTATAATAATTAACGCAGAAAAGGTTGTATTGACAGGCAAGAAGTTGGATCAAAAGATGTACAGAAAGCACTCTTTATACCCAGGTGGTATGAAAGAGACTCCATATAGAAAACTCATGGCTCAGCAACCAGAAAAAGCTGTTCATGAAGCAATCAGAGGTATGCTTCCTCACACAAGCTTAGGCAGACAAATGATAAAGAAACTGAGAGTGTATAGAGGTACTGAGCATGATCATCAGGCTCAACAACCAGAAGCACTTGAGTTGAACATATAATTCGGAAAGGAGGAAGTTGTTGTGGCAAAAGTACAATATTTCGGTACAGGTAGAAGAAAATTATCTGTAGCAAGAGTCAGATTAATTCCTGGCGAAGGTAAAATTACTGTTAATAATAGAGATATAGATAACTATTTCGGAATGGAAACTTTAAAGCTTATAGTTAGACAACCGTTGGTACTTACTAACACTCTTTCCAGCTATGATATAGTAGCAAATGTTTTTGGCGGTGGCTTCACTGGCCAGGCAGGTGCAATAAGACATGGTATATCAAGAGCTTTGTTAGAGGCTGACATCGAGCTTAGACCTCTTCTTAAGAAGGCAGGCTTCTTAACAAGAGATCCAAGAATGAAGGAAAGAAAGAAGTACGGCTTAAAGAAAGCAAGAAAAGCTTCACAGTTCTCAAAGAGATAATATTCTGTCAACTTCCAAGCAAGTTTGCTCGGATTTGCAAAGTTTGTCCAAAAGGTTATCAAACGTCAGAGGAAAATTCCTCTGGCGTTTTTATTTTAGACAAAAGCTTTCAGGAATAATTAGTACTATATACTCTGGGTACTCGCTTTGGCTAATCAGGATAATTATTCAATATGACATTTAATATTTATAACTATTTAATATTGTTGAAATCTGCTATAATATTGCTAATAATGTAATATTCGCAGTAGCAATGTAGCAGATGAGGGGGAAATATTATGGATTTCTTTGTAGGACAGCTTATAGTCGTGTTGGCGCCTTATGTTGAACAGGAGCTGTATACCAGCATTAAGAATATTGCTGAGGATAGGCTGACACTTACAGTTAAGTCGGCAAATATTTTATCCCAGGGCAAGGACTTGCTTTGTATAGCAATTAATGGTACCGACATATTTGAGTTTTATAGCAGAGTAGAAGAGGTATATGAAAATAACATATATATAACAAAACCAATTAAAACAGGAGTGAGCTTTGCGGAAAAAAGGCGTTTCAACAGAATGGATTGTAGAATTGGCTTTGTTGGAAGACCTCTTATGATAAATGATATAATAATGACTAATACCGATAAGCAGTTTACAGGGACTATACTAAACATAAGTGCGGGAGGTGTTTTGGCGGAAACGGGCCTTAACCTTCCTGAGTTCATGGTATTTAAGTTCAAGCTAAAGCTAAACTATTTCATGGATTGCACAGCCATGATAAAACGTGTTATACCTTCGTCAGTACCGGGCTTGTTTGAGGCAGGCTGTGAGTTTATGGAGATGTCGTTGGATGACCTTAAGACAATATCTCTCTACGTTTTTAAGGAGCAGTTAAAGGTAAGACGGAAGGAACTGAACAAAAGCGCTATTTCAATAAATAATCAATAAGGTGGTCAAGCTTATGAAAAACAATTGCACAGAAGAAGTAACAAAGTACAAAAGTATAAGTCTTCCAAGATTGAATAATTTAAGACCCAATATTGAGTCAACTGCATTGAAGCTTATGGAAGAAGCAGGTGAGCTGGCACAGCTTATAGGCAAATACAGAGGCCTTAATGGAGAGAAGTGTACCCTTGAAGAAAATGAAGTAGTAAGCAGGATAGCAGATGAGCTTTTGGATGTAGCGCAGGTTGCGGTATCCATGATGTTTGTGCTAGAAGAGACGTATTCTGTGGATATTCATGATAAGGTAAATCAGCATATTGAGAAGCTGGTTAGGAAAGGGTATATTAGGGAGCGTTAGACGCTCATTCGGTCACTGGTTGCTGGTCACTAGTAGTTGGCTACTGGCTGCTGAAAGGTTATTACGAAATATTGCTTCGTTTTAGGAGTGTATAAAATGATTTTAATGATAGATAACTATGATTCATTTGTTTATAACCTGCTTCAATACTTTCAGATTCTTGGTGAGAATGTTAAGGTTGTTAGGAATGATGCCATAGCAATTGAGGATATCGTGGAGATGAATCCTGAGATTATTGTTATTTCGCCGGGACCATGTAGTCCAAATGAGGCTGGAATATCCTTGGATATTATTGAGCATTTTAAGGGAAAAAAGCCTATACTCGGTATATGCCTTGGACATCAGGTTGTAGGTCAGGCCTTTGGTGCAAGAGTAGTAAAGGCGAAGCAGCCTGTACATGGAAAAGTACATCCTGTGACACACTATGATATGGGGATGTTCAGAGGCCTAAAAAACCCTGTCAATGTTACCAGATATCATTCACTGGTATTAGATAAAGAGTCAATGCCTGATTGTCTCCAAATCACTGCTGAAACGGCTGATGGCGAAATAATGGGTATATTGCATAAGGAATATTTAATTGAAGGTGTTCAATTTCACCCTGAAGCAATATTGACAGAGGCAGGAATAGATATGCTGGAAGGCTTTATTAAGAAGGCTAAAGCTTCAA
>CALJSV010000222.1 GCA_937976095.1 uncultured Clostridia bacterium
GAACAGTAGAACGCCATAGGTCCACAAAAAAACTGCAAAAACGAGATTGACAATAGATGTATAAAAGACACCCACATCACCAAAAAGTGCTCTGGCAACAGGATAACCCATGAACCCTACATTAGCAAATACAATTAATGCAATAAAAACTGCTGAGGTTTTGCTTTCGTATTTGAAAAGCTTCATAAAAAGAGTTGAAAGAATAATAAAAAATATATAGCTGGCAGTGGTAACTATCATTATACTTAGCACGTTTAAAAGCATTCCACTGGTTCTTTCTATTCTGGAGGCAGCAAATACAAGCGCTGGCATGGAAATCTTTATCATAATCGTAGATATGGAAGACTGAACACTTTCGTTCAGGACTCCTTTTTTTTGCGCAATAAAGCCTATCAGCATAATAACAAACAGGACAAGAATCTCATTTATTGCAGTAGCATAGCTCATAGCACACCTCGATATTATTGTTTTGAGAATTTCATTCATAAATATAACATATATATTAGCATATGTATATATTTTGGGTGCGTTTAATAGACCAATAGTATATTCTATGCAGATTGTCGAATATGTAAACTCCTGCGAAGAATGAATTAAGTTAAGGGGTGTTTTAATGAGTGATAATTTATTTAAAGGCAGCAGTTATTCAAATAATGCTGTAGGGGAAATGAAGCTTTTGATCGATATGCTTGTGCCGCTGGTAAGCTCATACAGACTGCTTGTAGGAGCAGCAGATGAGTTTAACAGGATATCCCTGGTTAATAAGCATGATATTGAAGAAGCAATTGATAGAGCAGACGATCTTGGAGATATTATTGATGATATTCAGGATGAGCTTCATAAAGCGCTGCGACAGTATATTGGTGGAGCTGATTGCAAAAAGAAGAGCAGAGAGGAATAAAACTAAGGTGAAGCAATTTAAGGATATATCGCTTCACCTTAGTTTTTACAAGGATTTTATTAAATCATATACTGAAATTGTGCTGTCATAGTGGGGAATATGCTTTTGCATATCGACAGCCTTCTTAATTGTAAGAGTAATTGAAGGCTCTCCAAATACTATAGCAGCCTTTATATTCGAATCCTTGATAAATAGCTTTATATACTTCTTTGATTGCTTATCTGTGTAAACTAAAGCTTCACAATCCTTCGCACTAATGTCGCCTATAGAAAACATTGTGATGCCCTTGATCTTTAAGTTGGTAAAAGGCTGCTGCTCCGTATACTTGAGTAAATCGGCATTTTTTTCGATATAGCGTGCTGCATTATGTCCTGCAACTCTGCCCTGAGAAATAGCAATAGGCCAGATGCAGAAATTGTTTCCGTTATACTCAGCTGCGTCACCTGCTGCAAAAACTCCGGCTACTGAGGTCTGGCAAAAACCATCTACTACTATAGCCTTGTTTACTGTAAGCTCATCCTTCTTAAAGGAAGCAACATTTGCCCTTACACCTGTAGAAAGAATTACAAAGTCAGTTTCTATAACTGTCCCGCTCTTGAGCTTTACGCCGGACACCTTACCGCTACCTACAAATTCCTCCGTTTGCGAATCAAGATAAATATTTATTCCCTTTTCCATCAAAGCCTCTAGTAGTAATTCAGATGCCTGTTCGTCTATCTGTCTCGGAAGTAGACGGGGAGCGAATTCTACAATATTTACCGAGCATCCAAGCTGTCTTACAGACCATGCCATCTCAAGTCCTAGCAAGCCACCTCCTATTATGGTGCAAACAGAACTGCTTTTTGCCAGCTCTTTAACCATTTCAGAGTCTGCTATCGTTCTGACTGAAAGGACATTAAGCTTGTCGCCACCAGGGATTCCAGGGACAAAGGGGCTGCTGCCTGAGGCGATTATTAAGGCATCGTAGCTTATTCTATCTGCCTGTGTTAATGCCATCTTGCCTGTATAATCCATTTCTGTGATTGTACAGTCTTTTATATATCTTATGTTGTTTTCTTCATACCAGGTATCACCATATGGAAAGAGAGCTTCCTTATCTATTTCTTCAGAAATAAATTCTGGAAGTCTTGTTCTTATGTATGTATTGTTTTTTTCTGCTTCAATCAATGTTATTTCACAGTCAGGGCTAGCATCTCTAGCAGCCTTGGCTGCATTAAGACCGGAAATACCTCCACCGATAATTAATATTTTGTTCATAGCTCTCACCCCTTAAAGTGATTTCATAAGTGTATTTAGATCAACAATATGCTTTTTCTCTTCTTCAATTATTAGCTGGAGAATGCTGTTTACTCTCTCGTCCTTGGTGCTTTTGATTATTTCATGATAAAACAATATTGAGTTTTTTTCTGCTTTAAGCCCTTCTTCTACAGCTGCCTTTGGGGAGGTTATCTTAGGTGTGTTATGAAGCTCTTCTCCTTTGAATACCTGTTCTTCTGTAAGAGCTTCAAAGTATCTGGATACATTTTCATCAAAAAGATAGTCGTCGCTAGTATTTTCCATATCCTTCAACACGTCATAAAGGTTTGAAAACATTGTTACATGATTTTTTTCCTGCTCAGCTAAGATATTGAAGACAGCCTTGATGCTTTCGTCACTACTGCTGTCAGCGGCCTTTTTGTAGTACTCAACACCTTGTCTTTCAATATTGATAGCCATTTGGGTCACTTCCAAAATATTAAAGCCATTACTCATTTTTCTACCTCCTATGAATATATAATTTGTTAGATTTAGTTCGAATTGAAATTCACGGACTTATAAAAGACATTTATAGCCTCATTATATATATTACGACATTGAATATCTATTTCCTTCCAAGGTTAGATATTTGAATTTCTAAGAGCTAT
>CALJSV010000223.1 GCA_937976095.1 uncultured Clostridia bacterium
TCAGCAGCTTGAAGAAATCAGAATCAAATATTTAGGTAAGAAGGGCGAGCTTACTCAGGTACTTAGGGGTATGGGAGGATTATCACAGGAAGAGCGTCCGATAGTAGGACAGTTAGCCAACGAGATAAGAGATTATATTACTGATAAGATAGAGCAAACGGCATATTGCCTAAAAAGAAGAGATCTTGAAAACAGGCTGAGAACAGAATTTATCGATGTTACTATGCCTTCCAAACATAAGGAGCTGGGGAACAAGCACCCTTTAACAAAGGTTCTAGATGAGATTAAGGATATATTCATTGGAATGGGCTTTACAATTGTGGACGGTCCTGAAATAGAAAAGCCCTATTACAATTTTGATGCATTAAATCATAGCAAATATCATCCGGCAAGAGACATGCAGGATACCTTCTATGTTACAGAGGATTTGCTTTTAAGGACTCAAACCTCACCAGTACAGGTAAGGACTATGGAAAGAGAAAAGCCTCCAATAAGAGTATTGGCTCCTGGTAGAGTATATAGAGCAGATGAGATTGATGCAACGCATTCGCCAATGTTCCACCAGATAGAAGGCTTGGTGGTTGATAAGGGAATTACAATGGCGAACCTAAAGGGAACGCTTGATGTTTTTGCAAAAAAGCTTTATGGAGACAGCACTAAGACAAAGTTCAGACCACATCACTTCCCATTTACAGAGCCAAGCGCAGAAATGGACTGCACATGTGCTGCCTGCAAGGGTGTAGGCTGTAGGATATGTAAATACAGCGGTTGGATAGAGATTTTAGGAGCAGGAATGGTACATCCGAACGTGTTAAGAAATTGTGGCATCGATCCGGAGGTTTATACGGGCTTTGCTTTTGGAATGGGCATGGATAGAATAGCGATGCTTAAATATGACATAGATGATTTGAGGTTAATGTTCGAGAACGATAAGAGATTTTTATCACAATTCTAATATCATAGCTAAGATTAAAAACAGAAAGGGGATACAAAATGCTAGTACCATTAAAGTGGTTAAAGGATTATGTTGATATAAATATAGATGTAAGAACTCTGGGCGATATGCTCACAATGTCAGGCTCAAAGGTTGAAGCTATTGAGGAAATGGGCAAGGAAATAGATAAGGTAGTTGCGGGCAAGATTGTCAAAATTGAAAGGCATCCTGATGCTGATAAGCTTCTAGTAACGCAGGTGGACATTGGGGGAGAGCTAATTCAGATCGTAACTGGTGCAGACAACATCAAAGAAGGTGATATTGTACCTATAGCTGTAAATGGAGCATCGCTGCCAGGAGGCGTAAAAATAAAAAAAGGAAAGCTAAGGGGACTGGAATCTAACGGAATGATGTGCTCTGCACAAGAGCTTGCTATGTCCTTGGATGATCTGACGCCGGAGCAGCTTGATGGAATTTATATACTAAGTGAAGATACTCCACTGGGCAAGGATATTAAAGAAATTCTTGGACTGGATGATAGTGTAATAGAATTTGAAATAACCAACAACAGACCGGACTGCTTGAGTGTATTAGGTATGGCTAGAGAAACTGCAGCTACTCTTGGCGTTAATCTAAGATACCCAGAGTATAGTGTTAAGGAGAATTCTGAGGATGTCAGTTCTTATATCAGTATTGATGTTCAGAATTCAGAGTTGTGTCCAAGATATGCTTCTAGGGTGGTAAAAAACGTAAAAATTGAGCAATCACCTTCTTGGCTGCAGGATAAACTGATCAAAGCAGGTGTAAGACCAATAAATAATATTGTTGATATAACAAATTATGTTATGCTTGAGTTAGGTCAGCCTATGCATGCCTTTGACCTTGATAAGCTTGCAGGAAGAAGTATAATAGTGCGCAATGCAAAAAACAGCGAGAAGCTTTTAACCTTGGATGAGGTTGAGAGAGAGCTAAATGATTCAATGCTTGTAATAGCTGACAAAGAAAGAGCTATAGCAATAGCTGGAGTTATGGGAAGCAACAACAGTGAAATTGATTCTAATACAAAAACCTTTGTTTTTGAGTGTGCTAATTTTGCTCCAATAAATGTCAGATTAACCTCTAAGAAGCTTGGCTTAAGAACAGAGGCATCATCGAGGTTTGAAAAGGGTGTTGATGCTGAGCTAATAAGCTTTGCATTAGATAGAGCTTGCTATTTGGTACAGGAAATCGGGGCAGGAGAAATAGTCGGTGGTAAGATTGATATTTATCCAAACAAAAAGCAAGTAAGAAGAATAAGCTTAAGACCTCAAAGAGTAAGAAGCTTTATAGGTGCGGATATTTCCAATGAACAGATAGAAAAGTATCTTAACTCATTAGAGTTTGAAGTTGATCACGATGATTCCTTTATAGTGACTGTTCCTACCTTCAGAGATGATATTGAGGGCGAGGTTGACATAATAGAAGAAATTGCAAGATTATACGGATATGAAAACATTCCTTCTGCGCTTATGAATACAACCTTTACTCAAGGTGGTATGAACTATAGACAGTCACTAATAAATCAGTCTAAGAATAATCTTACGGCACAGGGTCTGTTTGAAGTATACACATATTCATTTGTAAGTCCGGGGATATTCAACAGGATAAATCTAAAGGCAGAAAACCCTTTGAGAAACTGCATAAGATTGATTAATCCTCTTGGAGAAGAGCAAAGTATAATGAGAACAACTATAATACCAAATCTTCTTGAGGTTATATCAAGGAACTATAATAGAAAAGTAAACGAAGGAAGTTTCTTTGAGCTCTCGAAGGTTTACATGTCAGATAAGCTGCCTTTGGAGGATTTGGCTGAGGAGCGAGAGGTTCTCACCATTGGAATGTATGGAAGCATTGACTTCTTTGATCTAAAGGGAATAATTGAAAACCTGCTTGAGAGTATGAATATTGACAAGTATAGGATACTTTCATCCAACCATGACAGTCTACACCCTGGACGTACAGCTGAGCTTATAGTAAACAACAAGAGAATTGGCTGGCTTGGAGAGGTACATCCAGATGTGTTGGATAACTACGATATTCCTGTCAGGGCTTATGTAGCTGAGCTAAACTTTGATGAGCTTGTTGCCCAAAGTAGTCCTATCGTAAAGTATAAGCAGCTGCCTAAGTATCCTTCAGTTGAAAGAGATATAGCTGTTGTGGTTGCTGAAGAAATAACAGCAGGACAGATAGAGGAAATAATCAGAAATAAGGGCGGTAAGATAGTTGAGGACGTAAGGTTCTTTGATGTATACAGAGGAAGCCAGGTACAAGAAGGCTATAAGAGTATGGCTTATAAGATTACCTATAGATCTGACGAAAAGACTCTTGCAGAGGAAGACATTAGCAAGGTTCATACTAAGATATTAAACTCTCTGGCAAGCCAGGTAGGTGGATATCTAAGGCAATAGTAGCGAAGCAGTAAAACTTCACAAGTTTTGCTGCTTCATTATTTTACTTAAATGTTAATAAAAATTCCTTAAAGTTTCACATAAATTTCACACATATCCAAACAAAAGGTAGGAAAAAATCAATATTTTCTGATAATATTATATGGGAATTATTGTATTGTGCTAAATGAATAATTATTCGGTTGAATGTGGGGTGTTATTTAGAATTCTAATATAATTTTAGGGTTTTGTTACATTTTCGTTACTTTTAATACGAAATACTGATATTATGTTTTGCTATTATATCAATAACAGACAAAACATATTTCATTATTCATGCTTTAGACTTCATTTGAGGGGGAATATGTAGAGTGAAAGGTTTAGTATTAAAGCTTTTAAAAAAAGCAATATCAACTATTTTGATTTTATTGTCTTTTATTTATATTACAGTGCTATTGAATGTTATACCACCGGATTTTCAAGCTAGGGTAACCGGCAAAGGGATTATCACATCATACCCTGTCAGCTCTATGCTTAGTGATTCGAATGAAATGTTGAGGTTAATATTCATTAATAATCAAGAGGTGCTGTACAGGTCAAGGCCATTATCAGTCTATTTGCATAATCTGTTTGGCAGAACTATGCTTATACTTGCTGTCGGACTACTGCTAAGTATTGTTATAGGTATAATTAAAGGAATAATAGACAGCAAGAGGGGTGGGCATGGCAATAAAAGCATTCAGGTTCTAATGACGGTAATACCCATATCTCTGCCAGATGTACTCATAATTGTCCTTTTTCAGCTGCTGGCTGTTTTCTTAAGTCAAAATGGAATAAGGATTTTTAAGGTCGCTGGAACTGGCACCATAAATCATATGCTGCTGCCTGCAATAACCCTATCAATTCTCCCTGCATTCTTTATTGCAAGGACAACAACCCTGAGCATAGATGAATGCTATAAGCAGGATTATGTTAAGGCAGCACTGGGTAAGGGCTGTTCAAGAAGAAGGATTTTGTTCAATCATATTATAAGAAACATTTCTGGCATAGTGTTTGAGAGCTTATCAAACAGCACTGCCATGATAATATGCAATCTAATGCTAGTTGAGTACCTATTTGCTTATCCAGGGCTTACCTTCGGATTGATGCAGTTCTTTATGCAGATGTGGTACGGTATTACTATGGATGTTAACAATGTTGGAATAATTTCAATAGCACTGATATTTGGATTTATATACTTTGGTTTAGATTTTGTCTTTAGCCTGTTAAAAGCAATTACACATAGAGAGATAAAGGAGGTGGCCTGATGAAAAAGCTTAACCTACCTTTATTAATTGGTGTAATAATAGTTGTGCTGCTGATTCTAGTGAGTGTCTTTCCAGAGGGATTTTCGGACATTGACCCTTATGGGAGACAGCGGTATGAGTACGACAGCTCCAGCTCAAAGATGGTAAATCCTATCTCACCTCCATCGAAGGAATATCCATGGGGAAGCGACCAGAACGGCAGAGATATCAGGAGTCTGATAATCTATGGCTGTAGAGCCACTATGCTGGTCGCTTTACTGGTAGCTTTAGGCAGGCTGCTTATTGCATTGCCCATAGCTATACTTGCAGCATATGGCAATAAATTATGCAGGTGGCTTATAAAGCAGTTTAATATCATATTTAGCGCTTTACCTATTATACTAATGATATTTATTTTATCAAGGTTCAGATTTCTGTTTGATACCTTTGCTACACAGCGAAACGTAATGATATTTCTTTTTATACTCATAGGCTGGAGTAAGCTTGCTAAGGTTCTGGCAGCAAAAATAAATGATATAATCCAGCAGGATTTTATAGAGGGGGAAATTGCAATAGGAAAGAATGGCTTAGAAATAGCCGTTCAGAACATACTGCCTCATGTAATTCCTACTATTGTAGTAATGTTTTTTATGGAGATGGCTGTTGCCTTGTTGGTGATGACACAGCTTGGAGTATTTGGTGTTGTCACTAGTGGTGCTGAGGATGCCTTTGTAGATACCAGCAGCTTCCCCTATGATTTTGACTGGTCAACCTTACTGGCTGGTGCAAACAGAATAATTACTTCAAGGCAGAATATGTGGATAATACTATATCCTACGGCATGCTTCGCTTTAAGCATAATAGGACTTAATCTGTTTGGAGAAGGCTTAAGAATGGAGTTTGAGAAAAGGGATTCAAAAGTCATATCATTTATAAGAAGGATACCTTCAATATTATCTCCAGTTAAATACATCTATCAGGTGAGGAACTATCAAGCTTTCAAGAGTAGTGTGCTAAAAAAGAGCACAGCTATTCTGCTAATAGTTTTGATAATATTTTTCCCACAAAAGAGCAGTGCATATAAGTTTTACAGCGAGCCAGCGTTTAACATAATAAGCGAGCTTAGCAGTGAAAAGTACCAGGGAAGGCCGACAGGGACAGAATCAGGCAAACAAGCTGCCGAGTATATAGCTGAGCAATTGAAAAATTATGAAATAACCCCATACAATGGGAGCTTTATTCATGAATATGAATTTGAAGCTTACGGGGCTGATGAAGCTTCTGAGCTACTTATTACCAGCACAGGTGAAGCTCCGTTTAAAGCTTTATATATTAATGATTATATGATTTTAAGCACTGAGCCTATAGATGAGGAGTTAAAGGTTTTTGTGCTTAGCAGTGAAGAAATAGAGCAGCTTGCAAGTCAGAATTCTAGTCTCTGCGAAAACCAGCTGGTACTTGTTGATATAAGAGAATTCGGAGAAAATTGGATAAAGCGACTTTCAGGTTTGATTAAGGATAAGCTAAAGGCTAAAGGCATTGTATTTATAGAGAAATGGTACAGTGGGAAATTTGCTCGTAAGGTTACTATCATAGATAAGGTCTTTTCTGATGGAATAATTATGTCCCTGTCGTCTAATGTAGGTGATATGGTGTTAAAGCTTGATGAGCCTAGCTTCAAGTTGAGCTATAACCCAGAAAGCATATTGCAGAAAAAGGGCTACAATATTGTTGGGTATATTGAAGGAAATGACAAAGTCCTAAAAAATGAAATAATAATTGTTGGAAGCTCCTTTGACTACATAGGTGATTTTAAGACCATCAGATATCCCGGGGCGATGGCTATAGGCGGAGCTGCAATTGAGCTTGAGATTGCAAGAGTTCTTAGTGAAAGTGATTATAAACCGGATAGGACACTGGTTTTTGCTTTCTGGGATGGATCGAATTTAAAATATAACGGATCCACAAGCTTTATCATTAGGAACTTTAATGATCCAACAAAAAAGTATTTTAATCTGGATCTAAACGATTTTATAAGTAAAGGTTCCACAGAGCTAATTGTAGATACAACCAATATTAGTCCTAAGGACAAGGCTGCTCAGGGCATCATAAAAGCGATAAAGGAGAACGCAAGGAGAAACAAGATTAAGCTAAGCTTTGGTAAGGTCAAATCGCAGGTTACTGAGAATATGAACTATGAGAATAGATCTATAATCCTGTTTGATAGTAATGACCGTAATAGGACAAAAATGACTTCTAAGGATAACATAGAAAATATAAATGAAAAGCTGCTTGGAAGAGCAGGTCAACTGCTATTGGATGTTGTTGTTCATATGTCAGGTGACACAAAGGAGTAGTTGCGCAATATCAATTGAGTATGTTAAATAAATTTTCGTATGGGTGGTGTAAATTAGTGAGCAAAATTATTGAAGTAAGGGATCTAAATAAGCATTTTGAGGTAACAAGTAAGATGGGGCTTAAGACACACCTTGTTAAGGCTGTAAATGGGGTATCCTTTAATGTATCAGAGGGTGAGACATTAGGCTTGGTAGGTGAGAGCGGCTGCGGAAAGACAACTACAGGAAAGCTTATTCTGAAACTGATAAAGCCTACTTCAGGGGAAATCTATCTTGAGGGAAAGGATATAAATAAAATCAGCAGCAAGGAAATGAGAAGGATACGCAAGGATATACAGGTAGTATTTCAAAACCCTTATGCTGCGCTTGATCCTAAGATGACGATTTCAGATATACTATCTGAGCCCTTAAGTATTCATAAGGTTGTTTTTAAGTACGACTATGAAAAGGAAGTGAAAAGGCTCTTAAGCTTAGTAGGATTAAGCACAAATGATGCGCAAAAGTTTCCCCATGAATTTAGTGGCGGCCAAAGGCAAAGAATCGGGATAGCCAGAGCCATAGCAACACGCCCTAAATTTATCATATGCGATGAACCGGTTTCTGCTCTTGATGTTTCAGTTCAATCTCAGATATTGAATCTTCTGAATGACTTGCAGAAGGAGCTAAAGATTTCGTATCTTTTTATTGCACATGGCTTAAATGTTATTAAACACATGTCAGACAAGGTGGGAGTAATGTACTTGGGTAAGATAGTAGAAATGGGCGCTGAAGAGGATATTTTCAATAACCCTAGACATCCTTATACAAAAGTATTGCTTGCATCAGCTCCGATACCTGACCCGCAGGTTGATAGAGAAAGACAAGTAATTAAGGGTGAGGTGCCTAGCCCTATTTCAATGCCGGAAGGCTGTACCTTCCACCCGAGGTGTGAGTATGCAATGGAGGTATGCAAAAAAAGAGCTCCTGTGCTTTTGAGCATAGGAAATGGGCATCAGGTATCCTGTCATCTGATTGAGGAAAAAGCTAGTGAAGCAAGAAGTGGTGCATATGATGTAAGCTTGGTGTAGCTATAGATATAGAAATCAAGAGGGGGGCTAATGTGAAAAAGCTTTTTTTAACAAACCTAACCAAGGTAATTTCCGGACTGATTATTTTTTCGATATTTT
>CALJSV010000224.1 GCA_937976095.1 uncultured Clostridia bacterium
AATGTACTTCCTTTCTATATTTGTTAGAAAAGGAAGTTAAGAAAAGGTGTATTGTCACTGGTTCTTTTCACAATGGTTCCTCCTGCTCATAAGATTATTTTACATTAAAAATTGTACCATTTGATTATACGAAACTAAACCTCATACTCTATTGGTAAAAGAAAATGAGCCGTACGGTAAACCGTATCAGCTCATCTTTAGATTATTGCCACGTTCTTTTTGCTGTCTGATTATTCTTTGTATACTCTTTAATGACAGAAAATACTTTTGAGACAAGCTTTCTGTGCTATGTCCTTTCATATAATCTTCATATATATGTTTATTCCTAATCTTTAATTCTTTACGAGTCGAAGTACTAGCCCCCCACTCCTGTTTTTTATCTGCTACTCTTGGAATGTAGATACATACACCATCTACATACTCTTGCAGCTCCTCAAGCAAATCTGCCGGCAAAATGTGTTGTGCTTTTAAATAGCTCATGTTGCTCTCCTAACTAATATATTTTTTATTAGGAATAGCAGAGGCTATTTTCAACTTATATGAATTTTAATTCAAGGTTGCAATAGCCTGTGCTATGCAACAGTAACGATAGGGTTAAGCATATGCTCTCATCTCTCCTTAATTGTCTTTTTCTAAAATATAGCATCTTGTTATTTTTGTGTCAAGTGATAAAAATAATTGCTATACCCTACCTTTATCATGCCTGCTCCTCCAGAATACGAATAATTCCGTTTGAGCCGTCCACTTCAATCAGCTGTCCGTCTTTTATCATATCAACTGCATTACTGATCCCTGATACGCAAGGAATTCCATATTCCCTAGCTACTACTGCACCGTGCTGTAAAGCACCGCCAACCTCCAAAACAATACCCTTGGCGTTTATAAAAAGCGGTGTCCAGCCGGGATCCGTTGCTCTTGCCACAAGGATCTCGCCAGGCATGAGCTTTTTCTCGTTTGCATGCTGCAGTACCTTTGCACGTCCGCGTATCATTCCGGGTGAGATTGGAATACCTACAAAGGCTCCATCTTCCGCCTGCTTTATCGGCGGGAAAAATATCTTCCCTCGAGAATCTATGATGCGCACAGTATAATGACTTTTCTCAAGCCTATGGATAAACTCGCTTCTTTGGCAAGCAAGCGCTCGTAGGTCAAGGGATGGGTCGCTTGCTGCCTTGTCAATATCTTCTATGGCAAGATCAAATATTTGAACCGGTACATCCAAACGTCCTTGTGCCACAAATCTGTGTCCATATTCAAGGGCCTTCTGTCTGAATAAGTCTACTGCCTTTATGACATAATGCTTTCCTGTTTCGCGGAAGCCCCCAAATGTGAGAAGGATCTTGTAATTCCTTTCAAACTCCTTAAGTACTTTTGCTCCCTTTTTAGAAGCCAAATCGTGCAGTGCCTTGTATGCTGCTTCACGCTTTTGGATAGTTTGCTCAAAAAAGCCGATGCTTCCGGGAGCCTCCTTTATAGCTGCGGCCATAGTTTTTGCTTGCTCGTATATTGCAGCCGGGTTTTCTTTTGGACGTGGGGTAGCAGGGTCTATTTCACGAGGACATCTCGCTCCAAATTCATCTATAAATTCATTCCAATGAGCTGCAAAGCTGCTACTTACCTCATTGCGGCTTAATGCCTGCAGAAAGCTTTCCGCATCGTTATAGCGGCTAATCTCTTCTGAAGCAGCTATTTTATAGAGCATAGCACCCATCTCAGTGGTTTTGTTGCCCGGCAGAGCCATTCCCAGATTGGTCAGGTGATCTGCAATATGGCTCTTTTCATTCTTGAATAGCTTTTGTATTTTCGCTTTTGCTGTTTTAGCTGAAAACCAGGTTGGAGTACCATACTTCATAAAGAAGAAATCCAGCCCGCCTGTGAGGCGCACTGCATGCTCCCTTAATGTTTTACATGTTTCCTCACCCTTTGTAAAGCCCTCTATTTGTGAGGGCAGCTCTTCATAATACTTTTTCATAAAATCTTCCGGATTTTTCGCTGCTTTCATTATCCCCTTCATTATCGGAAGCATAGATAAAAGCATATTCAGCCTAGCTCCCTTGAGACCTGCAGGCAGCTTAGCAGGAGTATATTCATTAAGATTTATACTTTCAATAATATCAAGCACCGTCTGATCATCTGAGCTTCCCGGTGCCAATGCTAATTTCTTACCCCCGACCTTGACGGCATTTGAAATGTTCATATAATATTGCCCGCCTGCAGTAAAGCTTATTCCGTCCACTCCAGTGATGTCGCCCCCCGTGAGACTGCTCATCTGCTTTAGAACATATTCTAAGAAGTCTGTTCCCAGTACAGATAAAGGCTCCTGAACCCCCTGCTCTATTAGTGTTGAGTTGGCAAATAAACGTTTTGGAGCTCCAGGCTTAGTGATCATTTCATCCGGCAGTGGGTGATATGTAGTAATAGGGCGCACCTGCAGCAGGTATAGCTTGTCTTGTGCAATTGCCCATTCAATATCCACCGGAGTCTTATAATAAGCTTCAACGGTACAAGTCAAAGCAGCTATATCGAGAGCTTGCTTATCTGTTATGGATGCTTCGTTACTTGGAGAGTTTGTTTTTTCTATGATTCCTCCATCATGCCCAAGTGTAACTCTTAAGCCCTTTTTACCAATCTGCTTTTGAAGGATCTGCTTCTTTACCTTTTCTACCACAAGCATATCCGGCTCTGCATTTCCCGAAACCACAGATTCCCCCAGCCCGTAGTTAGCATTTATCACAGCCTCATCAAAGCAATTGTTAATTGGATTAAGTGAAAAAGCGACACCTGCGCAGTCTGCATTAATCTGCTGCTGAATCAAAACAGCTATACGAGGATTATCTACTCTAATACCGTGCTCCTTCTTATATATGAATACTCTTTCATGAAAGCAGGAGGCAAAAGCGCGACGAACAGCAGGCTCCAGCTCCTCAAACTTTACACCCAAGAAGGTTTCATAACCTCCGGCAAAGGATGCTGAATCCAAGTCTTCCTCGGGCGAAGAGGAGCGTACTGCAAATAGCTCACAGGAGAACTTCTTTTGAAATTCAGAAACTGCCTTTTTGAATTCTTTTTTCTGCACTTCATCAAATTTCAATGTATCACATAATGAAAATAGCTTTTTTGTTGTGTCGCCTAGCTCACCGGCACTAGCAGCAAGCACAGCCGCCCACTCTGAAGAAGCCTTCACCTCATCAGTCCATGGCTTAAAAAAATCTGTGGATAAAGCCAATCCCGGAGGAACTGCCAGCCCAGATCTGTACATTGACATCAGCCTCAGTGCCTTGCCGCCTATTTTATCCACACTGGATTCTTTGCTGGTATAAAACGAGATTATCATATTTAAAACCTCTTTTCTTTTAATTATCCGACAATATGTTGTATGGTTATATTATACGATTCTTAAATAGCAGTATCAACCGACAATGTGCTTAACATTGTTGGTTGATAAAGTACCTATTCTTCACTTAAAATTATATCATACAACATATTGTCGGATTGTAATAAAGAAAGGACTAATAAAAGTGGAAAAATGGAAAAAAAACTTTTTAAAGATATATCTTGGTCAGGCATTTTCTCTAATAGGATCTCACGCTGTTCAATTTTCAATTATATGGTGGATTACGGTTACAACGGGCTCAGCAATTTCACTGACCATGGCAACAGTTGTGGGTTTGCTCCCACAGGCTATAATAGGTCCTTTTGCTGGAGTTTGGATAGATAGGTATAACCGAAAAACCATTATGATTATTGCAGATACTGCCATCGCTCTGGCAAGCGGAGTTTTGGGCTTGGCATTTTTCCTTGGACAACCATCTTTGGTTTTTGTATATGCTATTCTGTTTATCAGGGCTTTAGGAGGTACCTTCCATACTCCGGCAATGCAGGCGGCTATACCAAGCTTGGTTCCTAAAAGTGAGCTAACCAGAGCAGGCGCATTTGGTCAAATGATCAATTCAGCCTGCAATATGATAAGTCCCATGATAGGTGCCTTATTGATGAATATCTTCCCAATTAGCAGTATTATGCTATTGGACATTGTAGGCGCAGGGTGCGCTATACTGACTCTTTCTACTGTTAAAGTCCCAAACCAGCCCCAATCCAAGGTTAAGCGAAGTGTAATCGAAGAGATGAAGGAGGGCATAGGAGTAATTAAGCAAAACAAAGCTCTTTTATCCGTTTCCTTTCCTGTTCTACTTGGAAGTATAATATTCGTACCTCTAGGTTCACTTTTACCTTTGATGGTTAGGGGATATTTTGGTGGTGCGGCATGGCACAGCGGATCAATACAGACGCTGTATTCTTTAGGGATGCTTGCTGCTTCAATAGTGGTGGGATTATTCAGAGGTATGAAGAAGACTTTTCTAACTATTTCGGTTTCACTGTTTTTATTTGGTCTCTTCGGCTTTATTGGAGGTATTATCCCTGCTTGGGCATTTTGGATATTCTGCATTACTGTATTTATGATGGGTGCGGCAGGCTCTGTTTCAAATATTCCATATATTGCTTATATCCAAAGAACAGTGCCACAAGAGAACTTAGGCAAGGTCCTATCCTTGATCAGAAGCTTGATGAGCCTCGCTACTCCCATTGGTCTTTTCCTCGCAGGTCCTATAGCTCAAGTTGTCGGTGTCAATATGTGGATGAGAGGTGCCGGTATTCTCATGATGCTGGTAGG
>CALJSV010000225.1 GCA_937976095.1 uncultured Clostridia bacterium
ACAGTCTAAAATCATGCTTAATATAATAATTATTCAAGTAAAGCAAGTTGCCTTCTAATCGCTAAATCCGTAAATAGCATAACAATAAAGCCTAACACTGTTAGACAATTTCTCTCAATACAAATCTCTATTAATTTGATTTCTAATTAATATTAGCAATTAGCTGGCATCATAAGCTTACTTCCCTCCTAGAATTTATTCCATTACATAATACCATGTTATAGTAACAATGAAATGCACTACTTTCTTAGGTTCCACAGAAGGTTCTGTATTTACATGAGTTTGGTGCAGGTAATGCTGTGTACTCCTCCTGTTCCGGGGTATATTCAAAGGGGTTTTTGAGTACTTCCAAAAGTCTTTTCGCTACACTATAGTCATTATGCTTTACAGCTGCCTCTAAAGCTTCCTCCACTCTGTGGTTGCGTGGTATAACTGACGGATTGCTGCTTTTCATCAATTGCCTTGACTCTTCTTTGGGTTCCTGCTGTCTTCCCAGCCTCAACTTCCATCTGGTCTGCCAATCTATAAATTCAGAGGTGCCAAACAAAGCCGTATTCTCAAGCTTATCTAGGGTTAGTGCTCGGAAGGTATTGGTATAATCCGCGTTGTGCTTATGCATAATTTCAAGAATATCTTCTACCAAGTTTTCATCCTCGGGCTCCTGATTAAAAATGCCCAGCTTAGCCCTCATACCTGCCAACCAATGCTCTTGGTACCGGTCAGAGAAATCGACTATTTCATCCTGAGCCAGCTTCACAGCCTGCTCCTCATCCTGATGAAAAAGCGGCAGCATTGCTTCTGCAAGTCTGGAAAGATTCCATGCTGCTATATGCGGTTGATTTCCATAGGCATAGCGCCCATGCACATCAATAGAGCTGAACACCGTAGCAGGGTCATAAGTATCCATAAAGGCACAGGGGCCATAATCAATAGTTTCTCCGCTAAGTGCCATGTTGTCAGTATTCATGACCCCATGTATAAAGCCAACCAACTGCCACCTGCTAATCAGTTCTGCCTGCTGCTTGATAATCTCCTTTAAAAGTGCAAGATAAGGATCACCCTTAGCACCAGCCTCCGGAAAATGTCTTTTTATTGTATAATCCGCAAGAGCCTTCAATTCAACTTTAGTGCCCCACTTAGCTGCATATTCAAAGGTTCCCACACGCAAATGACTGGAGGCAATACGGGTAAGTATAGCACCGGGCTGCTCTGTCTCTCTATATACCGGTTCTCCCGTCATAGCAACTGCTAGACTGCGAGTTGTGGGTATACCTAAAACCTGCATTGCTTCGCTAATGATATACTCCCTTAGCATTGGCCCAAGTGTTGCTCTTCCATCTCCTCTACGGGAGTAGGGTGTCCTACCGGAGCCTTTAAGCTGAATGTCGAACCGCTTTCCGGAAGGAGTAATCTGCTCTCCAAGCAGTATTGCACGACCATCTCCCAGCATGGTAAAATGCCCAAACTGGTGCCCCGCATAAGCTTGAGCTAGCGGAAAAGCACCTTCCGGCGTCTTGTTGCCAGCGAGTATTTCCATTCCTGCATTGCTCTGAAGTACTTCACTATCAAGTCCAAGCTCATTTGCCAAACTACTATTAAATATTACAAGCTTAGGAGAGCGTACAGGTGTTGGATTGGTGGCAGTATAGAATAAAGCAGGAAGTCCGGTATAAGTGTTGTCAAAGCTCCAGCCTGTCTTCATAATTGTACTTTCCATAGTCATCTTATCACCTTTTCTATCTGAAAATTTGAGTGTATGATTTATATTCTATTGTCTGCTTATGTTAATATATTATTCTAAACTATACACATACTAATGCTTCAAGCTTTTACTTAGTTTTTTCTACTTGTTCTAAAAGCTCTTTTCTTTTATCTATTAATTCTTTAAACCTTAAGTCCATTTTTATATATTCTTCAGTCCCCTCCGTGTACCTGCTAAGTTCACCAATCGCATATGATATTTCGTTATCTATAAGAAGCTTTCTTTCCTTAGCAGTTCTGTGAACTTCTTTCGCCGAACCACTCTTGCTTTCAATATACTCATTTAGTTTTCCTTCAATTCTTTTAACCTTATTCTCGGTAAATACTAATAGCTTATCGCATATATTGTCCAGGGCATATCTGTCATGTGTAACCATTATTATTGTCCCATTATAGCCCTTTAGCACTTCTTCAAGCCTTTCTCTGCTATTAAGGTCAAGGTGATTAAGAGGCTCATCCAGTATAAGAAGGTCACATTGTTCGGTTAACAATTGAGCTATCCTGAGCCTTGTCAGCTCCCCAAGGCTTAAAGTTCCGATAGCATGTGATAGCATTTTTTCTTCAAAGCCCATATTATAAAGTAGCGTTTGAAGCTTTGATCTTTCTTCACCTGAAGCGATGCTAAAGCAGTCATATACTCTATTGTTGAGATCGAGGTGCTCAAAGTCCTGACTGAGGTAACCTATCTTAGCTGAATCACTAAGAAAGATTTCACCTTCATCTGCTTCTTGTAAGCCCATAAGCAGCTTAAGGAGAGTTGTTTTACCACAGCCATTATCTCCAAATATTCCAAGCTTCTCGCCTCTCAACACATAAAATGAACTTTTTTCAAAGAGTACCTTACCTGCAAAGCCTTTTGATATATCATAAGCCTCTACTATCCTATTACCCTTTAGAGCAGCTGTCTTGAGCCTAAACCTTATGCTTTGCTCTTCTTTTGGTTTTTCAACCCCTTCTATTCTGATTTTTTCTAGCCTTTTGATTCGTGATTTTATCTGAATGTCCATTTTTTTAGCTTTTGTCCTTAAAAACTCTTTGCCTCCTTTTTTGTTCCCTGATGCCTTAGCTTTCGCAGGTGCATCTTTATGAGCTTTCGCTGACCAAGCTTTTAGGTTATCAATTTCCTCTTTAATTTTATTTTTCTTTTCCTCTTGCAATGCATACTGATTAAGCTGGTCTTCATATCTCCGCTTTTTTTCAGTTCTATAGAAGCTATAGTTTCCTTTATAGCTGTTAATGGTGCAGTTATCAAGCTCAATAATTCTGTTAACACACTGGTCTAAAAAATACCTGTCATGAGAGATAATAACAACTGTTCCCCTATACCTTTTGAGCTCCTTTATAAGCCATATTACTCCTTCATAATCCATATGATTGGTAGGCTCATCAAGGATCAGAAAATCCGGATTTGAAGACCAAATTTTTGATAGGGATAGCTTATTTCTCTCTCCCCCACTTAGGTTTTTCAGCTTTTCATCATCCCACTCATACACCTTCTTAAGTCCCAGCTCACTGGAGGCTTGAAGCTGTGCTCTTATATCAACCTCACTGGCCAACCCTCCCAAATACGCTGACTCTTGCTTTTGGTAGCCGATATTTAAATGCTTTTTATGCCAACTAATAGTTCCCCCATCAGCCTCCATGGATCCCGCCATTATGTTAACCAAGGTAGTTTTTCCGGAGCCGTTTAATCCTATCAGTCCTATTCTTTCTCCGGCTGCCACGTCAAAGCTTACATCTTTAAATATATTTATTTCTCCGAAATCCTTTTTTAAGTTTCTACATGATAATAATAGTGTCATAAATAGCCCTCCTTCTAATGCAAAAAGACCGCAAAAGAACACTACGCCCATTTGCAGTCTTATAACCAAAAAGCCATGCTAAAGAGCATGGCTTTTGCTTTATCCATATAAAAGTTATATTACATTGCCTCTGTTCTTAAAATTCTATATGCAAAAGAAGCCTGCATATTCCTTAATGCAGATTGTCTTCCCTCACACAATATTCAATTGGATTATTTAAGAACAGTAATTCTCATTGCTGTGAACCTCCATAATTTACCTTTACTATTATTTATTATATACTCTTTACTGATACTGTCAAGCACTAAAAAAAGACACCGATCTACATAGAAATCGGTGCCTTGTAATTATTTTTGCTCTATGAGCTTTTTTATTTGTTCAGTGAAAACCGGAAGTATCTTTGTCGCATCTCCAACAATCCCATAGTCTGCAACCTCAAATATAGGTGCTCCGGGATCCTTATTGATGGCTATTATTATCTCCGATTCCTCCATGCCAGCCAGGTGCTGTATTGCGCCGGAAATACCACAAGCGATGTAAAGGTTCGGACGAACGGTCTTACCAGTCTGACCGACCTGTCTGTCCTTCTCTACCCAACCTGAGTCAACAGCTGCTCTTGAGGATGCAATTGTCCCCCCGAGAGCCTCAGCCAGGTTATCAAGAAGCTTGAAGTTTTCAGGTGAGCCCATGCCTCTGCCGCCTGATATAAGGATCTTTGCATCCTGTATATCCATCTTACCTGCTGTCTTTTTAATAATCTCTTTTATTTCAACATTTATATGTGCTGCTATGTCATCCAACTTATAGTGAACTATCTCAGCCTTTGCGTCTTCATTGATTTCAGACCTTTGCATAACACCAGGACGGACAGTTGCCATCTGTGGGCGATGATTTGGGCAAAGAATAGTTGCCATAATGTTTCCACCAAAGGCAGGTCTTGTCATCATCAGATTCTTTGTTTCAGGGTCTATCTCAAGCTTTGTACAGTCTGCAGTAAGACCTGTAAGAACACGTGCTGCAACACGTGGCGCTAGATCTCTTCCGATAGCAGTTGCTCCTACTAGTACAATTTCTGGATTATATGCCTTTACTACCTCACTCATAGCATAGACGTAAGGCTCAGTCATATAGGTTTCAAGTGCCGGATCATCTACAACAACAATTCTATCAGCCCCATACTTTGCAAGATTTGTACATAGGGCATCAACCTTATGTCCCAGAAGTATAGCTGTTACGCTGGTTTCAAGCTCTTTCGCCAGCTCTTTACCCTTGCTTACCAGTTCATAAGAAACGCTGGTGACCTTATTGTCTACCTGCTGTACAAAAACAAATACACCTTTATAATCATTTAAATTCAACATCGTCACCACTTTCCTACAGAATAAATTTTTCTTTAAGCTTCTCTATCAGGAAGTCTGCCGACTCCTGTATATCGAGAGCAACTACTGTTCCTTTTCCCTTGACAGCCTTGGTAAAGGATTTATGCACCCTTGTAGGTGAGCCCTTCAAGCCAATATTGCTGTCTGAAACATCAAGGTCAGGACGTGTCCATATCGTAACTGTCTTTTCACGATAAGCATCAAAGATACCTCCGGGAGTCATGTATCTAGGCTTATTCAATTCACTCAGTGCAGTTATTAGACATGGCATTTTTGCCTTGATTACATGATAGCGATCCTCATATTGACGACGAACTACTACTGAATCACCTTCCAGCTTTATGTCCTCTGCATAGCTGATATTGGCTAAGCCAAGGTGCTCTGCTATCTGTGGGCCTACTTGAGCAGTATCTCCGTCAATTGCTTGTCTTCCTGTTATGATTAGATCAAATTCCAGCTTCTTTATAGCTGAAGCTAAGGTTGATGAGGTAGCCCATGTATCTGCTCCCCCAAAAGCACGGTCAGTAACTAAAATAGCTTCATCAGCTCCCATTGCAAGTGCCTCTCTCAAAGCAAGATCCGCCTGCTGAGGCCCCATGGATATTACCGTAACCCTTGCACCATATTCATCCTTCATTCTCAGTGCTGCTTCCAAGCCCGCCTTATCGTCAGGGTTGATAATGCTGGGAACTCCATCTCTTATCAATGTGCCGGTTACTGGGTCGAGCTTAACCTCGTTTGTATCTGGCACCTGTTTTATACATACTACAACTTTCAACACTCTCAACTCCCCCCTACTTAAGAACCGCGCTGGAGATTACCATACGCTGAACTTCACTGGTTCCTTCATAGATTTCTGTAATTTTTGCATCTCGCATCATGCGTTCAACAGGATAATCTCTCGTATAGCCATAGCCGCCCATAAGCTGCACACACTTAGTAGTTACAGCCATTGCGACCTCTGAAGCAAATAGCTTTGCCATTGCAGCCTCAGTGGAGAATACTTTTTGTGTATCCTTCGCCAGTGCCGCTTTATATACAAGCAGTCTTGCCGCTTCAATTTGCGCTGCCATATCAGCCAGTTGAAACTGAGTATTCTGGAAAGCTGATATCGGCTTTCCGAACTGCTTTCTTTCTTTTACATACTTAACTGTTTCATCAAATGCACCCTGCGCAATCCCTAATGCTTGAGCGGCAATCCCTATACGACCGCCATCCAACGTCTGCATTGCAATTCCGAAGCCCTTGCCCTCTGCCCCAAGCAGGTTTTCCTTTGGAACTATGCAGTTCTCAAAAACAAGCTCACAGGTCGAAGAACCCCTTATACCCATTTTCAGCTCTTTCTTTCCGATGCTGAAGCCTGGGAAGCTCTTTTCAACAATAAACGCAGATATTCCTTTAGTTCCCTTTGATTTGTCTGTCATTGCAAGAATGATATATATATCTGCTACACCGCCATTAGTTATAAATATCTTTGATCCATTTAGTATATAGTTGTCACCCTCTAAAATGGCCTTAGTTTGCTGCCCTGCTGCATCAGTTCCTGCGTTTGCCTCAGTTAATCCAAAAGCTCCCAGCTTTTCACCCTTTGCCAGTGGTACCAGGTACTTCTCAATTTGCTGTGGCGTACCAAATTTCTTAACAGGCTCTGCTGCAAGTGATGTATGAGCCGATACGATAACCCCCGTAGAACCGCATACCTTAGACAGCTCTTCAACGCACAGCGCGTATGTAAGAGTATCACAGCCCTGTCCACCATGCTCCTTTGCAAAAGGAATGCCTAAAAATCCAAATCTAGCCAGCTTCTCAACTGTCTCCGTAGGAAAGCGCTCCTCTTCATCAAGCTCCTGTGCAAGAGGCTTTACTTCATTTTGGGCAAAATCCTCAAAAAGCTGTCTTGCCATATCCTGTTCCTTGCTAAGTACAAAGTTCATTACTATCCTCCTAAGCTTATAATTAGTTTATAAAGTCATACTCTTGCTACATTTCTAACTAAAACTAGTTATTTTTTTAACAAATTCAATCAATAAAGCTTGTACAACTCACTTTAATGGTACACTCTTGTTAATTTATTGTCAATGACTTTTAAGACACTTTAGGGTATACAAAAGCCTCCACAACAGCTGCCATGGAGGCTTTTAAAGAACATTATTTATTATAATCGTAGAAGCCTTTTCCCGTCTTCCTTCCAAGCATTCCTCCGCGAACCATTTTTCTCAACAATGGATGCGGACGATATTTTGAATCTCCTGTTTCAGCCTGCAGCACTTCCATTATGGCAAGGCATACATCAAGTCCTATAAGGTCTCCAAGTGCTAAAGGTCCCATTGGATGGTTCGCCCCCAGCTGCATTGCTGTATCTATATCCACAGCGGAAGCGACTCCCTCAGCAAGTATACCTACTGCTTCATTAACCATTGGAATAAGGACTCTGTTTACAACAAAGCCTCCAGCCTCCTTAACCTCAACAGGCGTTTTTCCAATTGCTGCTGCTATATCTTTAACCTTCGCAACAGTTTCTGGTGTAGTATGCAAGCCGGCAATAATTTCAACCAGCTTCATAACAGGTGCCGGATTGAAAAAGTGCATACCAACTATTGTGCGATCAAGACCTTGTGACATTTCAGTCAATGAAAGCGAGGATGTATTTGAAGCAAAAATCGCTTCCTTCTTGCATATATTTTGCAGTTTGCCAAAAAGCTCTTTCTTTATATCCATTTTTTCCAAAACTGCTTCTATTACTAAATCACAATCAGAAAGTATTTCTATAGTCCCTGTATTAATCTTTGTCAGGATCTCATCCAGCTTTGCCTGCTCCATCTTCCCCTTAGAAACCAACTTAGAAAGCCCCGCCTTAATCTTTTCCTTACCTCCAGCTGCATATGCTTCATTTACATCACAAAGCATTACTTCGTATCCATCTGCAGCTGCAAAGGCTTGAGCTATACCAGCTCCCATAGTGCCGGCACCAATAATTCCAACCTTCATAGCATATTCCTCCATTATTACTTATTTTCAAAGGGTTCAGGCTTGCGCTTTTCAACAAAGGCACCCATGGCATTTCTTTGATCTTTAGTATCAAAGCAGCTTCCAAAAAGCTCTGCCTCGATACCAATTGCTGTATCCATGTCAACCTGCATTCCTGCATTTATTGCTTTCTTTGTCGCGCGAACTGCAATAGGTGCATTTTGCGCAATTTTCTCTGCAAGCTTTATGCATTCCTCCAAAAGCTGCTCCTGTGGATATACTGCATTTACCAATCCAAGCCTTAAGGCTTCATCCGCCTTTATCTTAGAGCCTGTATACAAAAGCTCCTTTGCCTTTCCGAGACCAATTATACGTGCTAGTCTTTGCGTTCCTCCAAAGCCGGCAGTTATGCCCAATGATACCTCAGGCTGTGCAAACACTGCATTCTCTGACGCTATTCGTATATCGCATGCCATCGCCAGCTCACAGCCTCCACCTAAAGCAAAGCCATTAACTGCTGCTATTATTGGAATAGGGAAAATTTCAATCTTGCGAAAGGCATCATTACCCTTTTTGCCAAAGCCTTTACCCTCTTCCTTTGATAGCGTGCTCATCTCTCCTATATCTGCACCTGCAACAAAGGACTTCTCTCCAGCACCTGTTATAACCACACAGCGCGTATTCTCAATCGAGATTGTGTCTAACAGCTGCTCAAGCTCGCTCATTACTTCTGTATTTAACGCATTGAGGGCATTCTGCCTGTCAATCGTAATAATTCCAACAAAACCACGCTGTTCGTATTTTATATAGTTCATAGGCTACCTCCTATTTACTGTTTCTTTGCTTTTCCTTTGGCACTACACAAGTGCCTGATGCTCTGCATACTACTACAGGCTCAGTCAGAACATCACAAGCTGAGTCACTTCCAGGCACGGGAGCTATTACCTTTCTCGCCTCAAAAATCATCTTTCTTGATGTGTTTCCAAGAGATATGATCTCCCCGATAGCCTCTATGTAGTCTCCTGCATAAACAGGTGCTAGAAACTCAACACTATCGTAGGCTCTAAAAAGTCCCTCATCACCGTCATGTCTTATCAGAAGCTCAGTAGCAACATCTCCAAACAAGCCAAGCATCCTTGCACCATCAACTAGATTTCCACCATAGTGAGCATCATGGCTCGACATTCTCAATCTGATTACAACCTTTTCTCCTTGTGGCATTAATCTTACCTCCTAGTATTTATATAGCTTTTTTATCACCAAATCTACATAAATATATACAGCTCTGGGCCAACTTGGTGATTAAACCTTTGTATATGACCCTTATATCTTACCACATTTTTGGAAGAACTGCACATATTTTGTAAGGTAATTTACTTAAGTGTTAACTTATTTGTACTACAATTATACTAAAAGCTGACCATGTTTTTTCCACACGCCTTAGCTTTATAAAGCAGCTTGTCTGCTCTATGAAGAAAAGGATCGACTCCCTCGTTTTCCTCTAAAGCCACCAAACCAAAGCTGCATGTTATATTCCCTACTTTATCACTATTTGTACTCTGTATATTAATCCTGACACGCTCCATCATTTCCTTAGCTTGGTCAGTATCAGTGTTAGGAAGCAGTATTATGAACTCGTCTCCACCCCACCTGGCAAAAACATCAGTACTGCGGATAGTCTTTTTTACTGCCTCAGTTACATTCTTTATTACAGCATCACCAGCATAATGGCCATAGCTATCGTTTATTTTCTTAAAATCGTCTATATCAAACATTACTAGTGCAAGATCCCTTTTATACCTGTTGCTGAAGCTAATCCAATGCTCTAGCTCCTCATTGAATTTAGCTCTGTTATAAACACCTGTTAGTGAGTCTGTTATAGATACTCTCACTAGCTCCCTTTCAATTAAAAACTGCTTTCTCTTAAAGTAGTTTGTTAAATATGCTCCAATATTGCAATAAATCAGTATTATTATACTGTACCCAATGATATTTATAAGCCCACGGCTGCCTATCCCCTCTATATTTCCTGCAAAACAAACGAAAAATGTGAGGATAAGAAAAGCAGATACAGCTTGCGCATATCTAAGCCTATTTGGTGTAATATAAATAGCCAGGTTAATCACAACTACACTAAAAAACAAGTACATCGTAAGAGTCTCATAAAGGTAAACAATTATAAAGAAACCAGCTATAGCCAAAGCCTTGTATGCTGTCATTAGATATGGAAGGCAATAATAACCTTTGATCTTCTTAGCCACAAAAAAAACATATGTTGATGAAAGCAAAAACAATACCCTTACAGCAAAAATCATCGCAAGCTTAAAGGAGTCTTGTATTGCTAAGTAGTCTGATATAAAAAACAACATATACATGATCCCAAAAACCAGCGCAATGGGCCCTAGTACCTTGGCATAGCGTTTCATATCATAGATTAGAAATTCTTTTTCCAGCTCCTTATCTACAAATTCACCTAAGTAGGAAATTTTATCCCTCTTGCTATTTGTCATCTCAAGCCCCCCATTTCTCAAAATTATAGATATATCATCTCTAAAGCCGCATTGCAAAGAGACTCTTCATACAATCGTCTCATTATAACTCTCAATTTATTTATGATCCGCGAATTATCCACATTATACCACAAATATCGACAAAGCTCATACTATTTCTGAAGGTCTAATACTACAGCTGTCCTGATTTTATCCGTATTTATAAAAGCACCTGATGTTTACAAAACAGCAGGTGCCACTACTTATATCTCTAAAAGCCTTTCAATATACTTTTTCAGCTTTAAAGGCTTGGTTGTAGGCGCGAATCTTTTTACAACATTCCCTTTACTATCAACTAGGAATTTTGTAAAATTCCATTTTATTTTTTTTCCAAGTATTGAATTAGCCTCCTCTTTAAGATACTTAAAAAGCGGATGCGCCGCTTCACCATTTACATCCACCTTCTCGAACATTGAGAAGGTTACCCCGTAGTTCAGTTGGCAAAACTCTTGGATTTCTTGATTGCTGCCTGAATCTTGACTGGCAAATTGATTACAAGGAAACCCAAGGACTTCAAATCCATGGTTTTTGTATTCTCGGTACAGTGCTTCTAAGTCCTTAAACTGAGGAGTCAAACCACACTTACTGGCTGTATTAACCACTAATACAACCTTACCCTCATACTCTTTCATACTTACTTCTGATCCCCTTATGCTTTTTGCTGAAAAACCATAAAAACTCATTCTCATTCTCCTTTCAAAATTTAGTGCAATTTATATAAATTTAATTTTGTACAATCAATATGCTTAATAGTAAAGTTAAATCCAATGGATTTAACTTTCAGGCTGCTGACATATTTTGTACGTCAGTAGCCTAGTCATAGGATAGCCTTAGAAGCTCATCCAGACATCTTTTTAATTCAATAAGTGTTTGCTCATTTCCTTTAAATTTACAGTATATCTCCTCAGGAACCTTTATGATTTCCTCCTTAAGAGCCTTTCCCTTTTCAGTTAGTTCAATTGTTACTATTCTATCGTCCTCTTTATTCCTATACTTGCTTATTAGCTCTAAAGCTTCAAGCCTTTTTACTACAGGAGTAAGAGTACCTGAATCCAAATGCAGCTTTTTTCCTAGCTTTTTAAAAATTATTTTCTCATCTTCCCATATAGCTAGCATAGTAACATACTGAGTATATGTAAGATTATATTTGTCCAGCAAAGGCTTATATAGCTTAATTACTTCCCTTGATAAAGCGTAAAGAGGAAAGCATATTTGGTTTTCAAGCTTAAGCAAATCATACTTATCCATAATCAATTTATTCTCCCAAATAGTTTATATAAATTTGATTGAGTTAAATTAATTATATGACTCGTTGTTTTTATTGTCAACTATTTATTACTTAATTGCATCAATCGCCCTATGATTGATCTTATACTTTGCCTCAGCCTTCCACTTGTTCAATGCGCTCTCAAAGGAAGAATTGCTTTGCTCTTCCAGATACAGCATTCTAAAGTCAGCCGCCAGCTCTTCATTGCTAGGGATGTTGATTTCACTAACCTCAAAGATTACAAACAAGTCTTCAAGTGTAATAACTTCTGTAATCTCAGACACATTTAGTGACAAGATTTGATCTACAACTTCTTGGCTAAGGGATATCGCATTTAAAGGCAGGGCTTTAACTCCGGCGGATTCATCATAATCGATTGAAAACTCTTTTATGGCATCATCTATTTTTCCCCCAGCCAGCACCTTGCCTCTGGCCTTTTCAGCTGCCTCTAAAGTATCAGTCAATATATATTTAAGCCTTACATCTATATAATCCAGCTTATTATTAGCTATATAATCCTCTAGCTCCTTGGTGAAATCAGCTTCATCTATCACAAAGTCCTTGTTTAACTGCTCCATAAGCTTTGTAACATAATAATCTACTGCTATTATCTCCTTCAGTCGTTGGTCAGAAACCTGCGGTGCATCAAGACCGTTAGTTTTAATAACTTCCTTTAAGCTCTCAAGACTTGCGGAAACCTCTTCCTCTTCAGCTTCTGTCAGCACAATGCCATTATCCTTTGCGGCCTTTTGAATCACCAGAATATCCAGCATGTTTTTTAGCACCTGCTCCTTAGCTTCTTCATTGCCCCCTTGGAACATCATATAAAGCTTGTACTCGCCAATTTCGATCTTTTTACCTTCAAAAACCATTGCATAGCTTTTGTTGTATTTGTCAAGCTGAATAAATCCAACAATGCCTGCAGCAAGAACTAATACCAATGATAGACCAAGTATTATGTACTTTTTAAAATTAATCTTCTTATTAGGTACTCCCTCAATCTCTTCATTTTCAAAAGTCTCACTGCTTTCAGCTTCTGCAGGAATTTCATTTTCCTCGGAAGATGTGTCAGACTCATCCTCGATATTTAGGTTGGTTTCTTCTTCATTTAGTTCTTTTTTTTCTTCATGCTCTAAACTCATATAAACACCTTTTATCCCTTTCTTATCTTTCTTCTTGCTTACTCCCCACTCGTTTATACTAGCAGAAGGAGTCAGGTATGTAAATAGCAGGCTTTTATAAAACAAAGCTCCCTCATACTGAATGAGAGAACTTTAAATGCCTTAATTACTTATATAAATCCTTTTCAGACATTCGTAGAATAAATCAGCACTCAGTAAACCCCTTTTTATTAATGTCCACCCTTAAATATGTCGCCTCCAGGCTTCATCTCAACCATAAAGCCAGCAGCCGTTGTTGACAATACAACATGGACTATTAACGCTACGGCAACAACTGCAACAACAACTAAAGTCTTTTCCTTCGGATTTAGCTTATAGTTATTTTTAATCATAAAGCTGACAAAGGATATAACAATTCCAAGAGGTATTAAATAAGATACATAGATTGGACTTTCCTTAAAGTGAGAGATGCCACCGCTTATCATACCTATACCAATTGCCAAGGTCAAGGAGCTCGCTATGAGCTTTAGACTCTCAACAGCAGAAAGCTTATGCTTATTGATTACCACCTCGTTTATCAGTGAACCAGAAATAAAAAGACCAAGACCTATGCCAAGTATAATGGAATACCTTAGTACATTAAAGGGCATTAGCACTATACCGCTTGAAGTCATTCCTATACCCAAGAAATAAATAATATAAACAATATAGCTGTAAATAAGCTTCTTCAATTTTAC
>CALJSV010000226.1 GCA_937976095.1 uncultured Clostridia bacterium
ATTACAGCAGCAAAAAAAGTATTTGAGTCTAAGCTAGGTTTGGAGCTCTGCTATAAACTGACATATAATAATGAAATACCAGAAGCTATGCTTGTTTATACACTTAAGGAAGAGAACTACCCTATCGATGCAACCAACGGCCAAGTAATATATAATATAAATACCTATGAAGAATGGCTACGAAGCCCTGAGCAGCTAAAAGATGAGGTATTAATCGCAAAGCAATTTGCACTATTTGAAGAAGAGTATATACTGGTAGATAACATCAGTTCCTTCATTACAAAGCAAGAAGCAATTATAATAGCAGCAGAAGCTTTTCCTGAGATTAATGACTATCACCTAATATCCTCAAGCTTAGGTCTGGATGGCAGCATAGCCAGCTACAACAATAATTCCATAGCATGGAGCTTCTATTATGTAGGTCTAAATGAGGAAGAAGACAAATTTGCAGATATACATCTTTCCATAGATGCTACCTCGAAAGAGATTGTAAAGTACTACAAAAATAGTACTGACATCCTGCAAAAATCAGAAATATCTGCACTTACACAAGAAAAAGCTCTGGAGACTGCCACAGAATTTTTAGCTGATTTCCTTCCTGAAAAAGCAAAAGACTTAGAATATAAGAAAACGCAATTTAACTACGCTGAGTCTTTTTATAAATCAAACTTCTTCGTATTTGGCTTCCATAGAAAGGTCAACGGTGCTTTAGTGCCTTTCAATAGCGTTTATGTTGCTGTTAGCTCGAATACTGGCGAAGTTGCAGGCTACTTCAATGATTGGCTGGATATTGAACTTCCGGATGCAAAAGGAGTGAAAAACCTTAAGGCTGCGTATAAAGCTTTGTACTCTAAAGCCAAACTCACGCTAAGGCATATAAAGGTTAAGGACTTACCTCAAGAAAAGGCAAAGCATTCTATAAAACTCACCTATATGCTGGACAAATATAATATCTATATAGACGCAAAAACATGCGAGTTTATTTATTACTCCAATCAATTTTATGATAGAAGCAGCTATAGCTACCCAAATCCGACCTTTAGTGATATAGCTGGTCACAAGGCTGAAGCTGATATACAATTACTATTAGATATAGGCTTGCTCGAAGCAGCGTCAGATGAATTTAACCCAGATGACAGCATATTACAAAAGGACTTTATCAAGCTTTTGGTTAAGACACTTCTGCCAGACAGATACTATCAGTCAGAAGCCGAGGTCTATGATTATTTTTATGAAGCTGCCTCTCTGAAGGGAATAATATCCAAAAAAGGTAAGTTGCCTGACAGCAGTGTAACCAGACAGGAAGCAGCAATGATGCTAGTAACTGCATTGGATTTTGGTATTCTGGTAGAAAAATCTGATTTATATGTATTGGAAATAGAGGATTCTTATCTAGTTCCAAAAGAGTACAAGAGCTATGTTGCAATAGCACAGAAGCTTGGAATACTTGAAGTCGAGTTAAACAGATTTAATCCTGATAGACCTATGACTAACGCTGAGGCGGCGACTGCTATTGTAAGGTATCTAAAGGTCGAAAAATAGTAGCAATTTGCTTTCAGGCTTTCAATTACCGCCAACTTTTCAGCAGTTCTGCTTCTAAAGTACAATAATAGTCAATAAGCAAAAAAGATAATGCCCAGTTTTCGGCATAATACTAAAAAGCGAGTCAGGAGTTTATATTGCTATACTCCCGACTCGCTTTGCTACTTAACTAAAGCCACCGTTTCAAACACTAATCGTGTCAATCCATGCAGCTGACTTTGACGCTCAGATGGTGCTATACATTCCTCGTAACGCTCCGATACCACCAATAATGACAATGCTGCTACTTTATGCTTTTTGGCGTATTCATACAGAGTATAAGTGGCATAATCAACAATGCAAGCCTGTGCGCAGCAAGGCTCTAACTCTCGTATTCCATAGCGATCGTCTGTGTGAACCATGCTGGTTCTCACAGAAAGTCCACATCGGTTGGCAGCCAGCGTCGCGTTTTTAAAAAGCTTGTCATCTGACTCACATGCATCTGTTCCTGTATAAGCCTTGGATACCATCACCAAATCACGTAATAAAACCGACGATTCTCGGGAAGTACATTCTCCTGCATATATAACCGTACGCACTCCATGTAAAGCTACCAGCTCATTTAAATAGACCTCTAAGGAGGCTCCACCATAGCCCACCGCCTGAACAACCACAGGCGTACCTGCATAGCTTCCTATGTAACCTGTCATCCCTCTCTGCCGGGTATAAAGCTTTGCCTGCTCCAAGTAGTGTGCCACAAACATTTCTACCCTCATAGGGTCATCTGTAATGATGGCACATGTTGGTAAAGTGCCTCCTTCGGGTATATCAAGAAATCTGCCCATAGATACTAAGCCTCCTTTTTTCGAGTTGCTAAGAAAGCGGCGCAAAAGGCCGTAATTGGCACTGTTAGAATGATTCCTATACTTCCAGAAATCCCCTTAATCAGCTCTACACTGACCAGATCAAGGTTAATAAGACGTATATGTGGCAATTTATAAAGTACAATGATTATCAAGGTGTTCAATGAGCTTCCTGCAAAAGCAAGTATCAAGGTGTTAGACATTGTACCTATAACATCTCTTCCCACATTCATACCGCTTCTATATAGATCTGCCAGGCTCAGCTTGCGATTTACAGAATGCACTTCAAAAACAGAAGAGGCTATGGAAATGCCCACATCCATAACAGCTCCTAGTGAAGCAATAATTATTCCGGCAAATAAAAGCTCGGGCACACGAATACTAATATCTTGAGAAAGATAAATCATTTCTCCTGAATACTGGGTTTGAAGCCCGGAAATATAGGCAACCCTACCAGCAGCCATACTGATTGCTCCAGCCGCAGTTACCCCGAGCACGATACCGACTACGGAAGCTAAGCTTTTAATATTCACACCGCTAACCATGGTGATGGTTACTGCCGTGGTAACAGCTGCTGTAATTACTGCAGCAAATATAGGACTATGTCCCGTTATAATGCGCGGAATCATAAAGAAAACAATAATAATACCGGTAAAGACCAAAGAAAGAACTGCATAAAGTCCCTTTTTGAGGCCAACAATGATTAGTATGGCAAAAAATAGGGCAATCAGCATATATACGAAGCTTTCGCGGCTATACCCATACATCTCTACCCTGTAGTTTCCTCCATCTTCAACCCTAACCGTAAAAAGCATATCCATGCCTACTTTAGCATGATAATTAAAATAACGGCTCATACTGTTTTGTACTTCAAAAACGTTACCTTTATACTCACCGCTTGTCATTTCCACTTGTAGGTATTGTCGCCCGATACGCATTCCCTTTATATAAGGGTCTTCAAATAGCTGCTCATCTTCAATGGAAAGGATTTTTCCGTGCACTACATCATAGTTCTGATCAGGACCCTTCCTTGAGGATAGACCTGAAGTAGCAATGACTGCAATAGCAAGAAGCAAACCTATAAGCATGACCACCCAGCGGCCTTCATCAGGCACCAGCTTTTTCAGTTTTTCCAATGTTTAATCAACTCCTACTCGAAGAATTTTCTCATATAAATGTAACATGAACAGCCTGCTATGTAAAGAAGGAACGAGGGATATTCTCCCTCGCTCTTGCTTTGTAGTTATTTTTTATCTTTATCTTTGTCTTTATCCTCTTTCGTTACAGTAACTATACAGGTTGCAATATAGCCGCCATCCACTGTCTTTACAGTAATTATTACTGTTCCTTTTTTTCTAGCTGTTACTACGCCGTCTTTCACAGTCGCAATCTTATTATCACTTGTTGTCCAGATTACAGACTTATTAGTGGCATTCAAAGGCAGCACTATGGCCTGCAAGTTCAAGGTTTTATCAATCTCAATCGTTGCTGTTGTCTTACTTAAAGTCACACCGGTTACAGCAACTACTGGACTTACAACCGTTACACTACAGGTAGCAGTATAGCTTCCATCCTC
>CALJSV010000227.1 GCA_937976095.1 uncultured Clostridia bacterium
CAAAATTTGATGAGTTCCCATGGCATATTGCAACCGCAAGGGCATCAGCAACATCATCAGGCTTCGGAGCTTCTCTTAGATTAAGAAGCAGCTTAACCATTTGCTGCATCTGCTTTTTTTCAGCCCTTCCATAGCCCACAATTGCCTGCTTAACCTGCAGCGGTGTGTATTCATATACAGGAAGACCATAGTTTGCAGCAGCAACTATGGCTACCCCTCTCGCATGTCCTACAGTCAGTGCAGTCTTAATGTTTTTATTAAAAAACAGCTCCTCCACAGCAAAAACATCCGGCTTATAGCTTTCCAATAACAATGAAAGCTCTTTGTATATTATCCTTAGCCGTTCGGTCATAGAGGTTTTTGCTTCTGTAGTAATAGCTCCGTAATCTATCACTGTAAATTTACTTTTTTCAAATCTTAGTATACCATAGCCAAGTATAGCTATGCCGGGGTCAATGCCCATAATTATCACTAAATAGCCCCCTATCCAAACATATATTCGCTATATCTTACTATATCGTTTTTGGCAAAAAAAATAAAGCAGAAAATCTGCTTTATTTGTCTCTCTTTCATATTAGTTGCTGAAGCCTTCCAGCTTTATATTCAGCTCATCCTCAGTATCAGCAACTATACCTTCCATTAGTAGCTTTTGATCTGATGGAGTCAAGCCTTCTATAGATATGTCTGTTTCTTGCTTTAAAACCTTCTCGCCCTCCTGATTATATACATATATCCCAATATACCCGTTATTCGTACCCAATATATAGTGGTTTGGGCAGTAAGTTATTATATCTCTTTCAAATACCACCTTTTCATCAGTAAAGGACATAAGCCTCCAGCTGGAGTACTTTTTAGCAAGCTCATATTCCTTTAGATTTACATCATCCCTAGCTGGTATAGCTTTTTTTTCATAAGTATGTCCGCATCTTTTAAATATTGTTTTAAATTCAAACTCTGTTCCAAGTAGAACCTTATCCCCTTCAAGTGTGCTGGTAGTGATATCATCGTCAACCAAGCCAGTACTATCCTTGTCACCACTGCTGCTTTGCGGATTTAAAAGACTGTCTGGAACCTCATAGCCTGACTCATCTTTATCCTCTGGCAGCTTAACATCACTTGTATCACCTGAATTTAAATAATAGCCTATGCCAAACGAAACAATAATAAACGCAAGAAAAATGTATACTAGTATTCTTTTTCTTTTTTTCTTTCTTTTATCCTCAAACATAATTTCCCTCCATTAAGCTTTGTGACCTATACACAAAACCATGAGCACAAAAGTCATACTCCTATGATTCTTGACAGTCTTTAAATGCTCTCTTGCAGGGTATTATTTCCATTATTTCGTATTCTATACCAAATCCTATTATTTTTTTAATTCCTTACTCATAAAGCTTTTGCAGTCTTCTCCCGATGACTCCTTAACCACCATATAAGGCATTTTGGCAGTCTTAAAGCCAAATAGCTTGCAGCCTCTTGGAAAGTTTTTATCCCATGTCACAAAGAAGTATACACATTTCATACAGTTAATTCTATTGCCTTCCATATAACACCTCACACACAATAAAAAACGAGTGTCCATCAGGCACTCATTTTATAGCTTCTTATACAATTTTGACATCCCTTAAGTTAGCAGTAGATACATAGAGATTTGATACTTCTACGTTATCATCATCCATACTGATGATAAAATTGTTATCTGTGCCCTCAACAGTTTCCACGTGTATCAAATAATTTTCTACATTAACCAGTTCGTCAAAATCAAATATCTTGTTTAGGTTTCTGCCTGTTATAACCTTTTCATATGCATTTTCGCTCATAATCTGCCTCCAACTTAGTAATATATGAAATATTATTAGCATTGGAGCATTATTTATTCAAAGTAAAACACAACTTTATTTTAACAAAAAGAAAGCCCTTGAGCAAGTCTTCTGACTTAACTGCAAAGGCCCTCCTATATGTAAACCGAATGTATAAGCATTCGGCTGTTGCTAGGCAATTATACTTAGCTTATACTTTGAATCCTTCTGACTACCGGGGACATAAAATAAAGCAGCTTTGCTGACACATAAGTTATAAGATTTGTTATATGCAAAGTGATAATGCTTAGAAAGAATCCTATTGTCATAAAAACCAATGATTCCTGAAAGGGAGTCATGGTAAAGCCAATATAGGAAAATGGACTAGTATAGTAAAAATACGCATCCGGACCTACATTGCTCATTATTATTTGTAATATCAATGGTGATAAAAACAAAGCAAGGCTTACAGAGATCAGTGAAACGCAGACTGTAAAAGAAAATATTCCAAGGGCAAACTTCATAAGCAAATAGATAATGCTCTTCCAGTTATCCGGATTACCCAGCTCTAGCAGAAAGCGTCTAGCCGCACTATTGCTGCCAGTATTATAATATGCAGGCTCATCAACATGTATACCAAGCATTGCTTCTGCCATAAGCCTTTCAAACCTCATAAGGCCTTTGGCAGACCAAATCATGAAGGCCAGTATAGGCAGTCCGATAAAGATTACAGCAAGCCCGATGCCAAGGGATATACCAGTAACAAAATACACAAAGTAAAAAATGCCTAGTGGAAAGGATATTAGCAGATATAATATATTAAGGTATGTCTGCTTACTTAATGCGACTCCGAAAAAGCTTTCGACTATATTCTTTTGATGATTCATAAAAAACCTCCTGAAAATGTAACTTCATAAGTATATACGAAGGTTTTTTATAAATGTCTCCAAAATAAAAGATAATATTTGGCAGCTTCAAATATTATCTTTATTGCTTAATATGTTCTTTACTCTTATTTCCTTTTGTTTCTGGTCTTTACATCAAAGATTACAGCCGCAGCAAGCACGATACCTCTTATTATATACTGATAGGATATACCTACTCCCATGAGGTTCATACCGTTTGTAAGCGAAGCCATTACTAATGCTCCAATAATTGAGCCTGTTACCTTACCTACTCCACCTGCAGCGGATACACCGCCAACATATGCTGCTGCTATTGCATCAAGCTCAAATAATGTTCCTGCTGTAGTTGTAGCTGACTGCAGACGTGAGGTGTATAATATTCCAGATAAAGCTGCAAGCATACTCATAGAACCAAAAACGATATAAGTAACCTTCTTTACATCAATACCACTAAGCTTTGCAGCTTCTGGATTTCCTCCGACTGCATAAATGTGTCTTCCCAGAGCTGTTTTATTTGTTATGAAATTATAAATTGCTACAACAATAATTACTATTACGATAGTCCATGAAAGACCATTATAACCTGCAAGTATCCAGGTTATATAGGCAATAACCAGCGATACAAACAATAGTTTAGTGATAAACATATTCATTGATAATACTTCAAAATTGTATCTTTGCTTATTTCTACGTGTATTAAACTCACTCCAAACATAAAAGACAATAGCAACTAAGCCAAGCAGCAGGGTAAGCAAATGTACGCCGGGAACCTTTGCAATATCAGGGATAAATCCGTTTCCAATTGCATTGAAGGCAGCGTTTGGTACTATTATTGTCCCTGTACCTTCAGTAGCTAAAAGTAGTGCTCCTCTAAAAATAAGCATGCCCGCAAGGGATGCCACAAAGGAAGGAATCCCCATCTTGGCCACCAGAAATCCATTAAACAACCCAACAACAACACCTAAAACAAGTATAACAAATATTGCTGCAAACACAGGCAGTCCAAACCTAGTGAGAAGTATTGCAGCTACCGCTCCCAAAAAGCCTGCTACAAAACCAACTGATAAATCTATGTGCCTAATAACTATTACCAGTGTCATACCTACGGCAAGCACTGCTATATAACCTGTCTGGTTAATCAAGTTACTGATATTTCTTGAGGAAATAAAGAGTCCATCAGTAGCCACAGAAAATGTCAGCATTATGACTACCAAAGCAATATACATACCATACTCACGTATGTTCTGTTTGATTAAACGTTGTGCTTCTTTTATAAAATTCATAGCAAAGCCTCCTAATTAGTAGCCAGTTTCATTATATTTTCTTGGGTAGCCTCTTCGCCTGCCACCTCACCGGTTATCCTTCCTTCTGAAACAACATATACTCTGTCACTCATACCAAGAACCTCTGGCAGCTCTGAGGATATCATTATAATACTCATGCCCTGTCTAACAAGCTCGTTCATTATGGTATATATTTCAAACTTGGCACCTACATCTATTCCTCTTGTAGGTTCATCCAATATCAATACATTAGGCTTTACAAACAACCACTTACCCAAGGATACCTTCTGCTGATTTCCGCCACTTAGGTTTCCAACCTTCTGCTCCACACTTGGAGCTTTTATATTCATGGATTTTTTGTATTCGTTTGCAACCTTAACTTCCTCGTTCTGATTTATTACACCCTGGCTTGTTAGTGCTCTTAGGTTTGCAATTGTTATATTCTGTTTGATATCATCAATCAGTATAAGCCCATTTCCCTTTCTGTCTTCAGTAACATAAGCTATTCCTGCTTTAATTGCATCCTTTGGATTCTTAATATTCATCCTTTTGCCATTAATATATAAATCGCCTTTTAGCCTAAATTCTGCTGAGTTTCCGAAAACACTTAGAGCAAATTCAGTACGGCCAGCACCCATCAGACCTGCAAGACCTACAATCTCTCCCTTTTTTACATTTAGGTTTACTGATTTTAGAACATCTCTTCCAATTTCGGGGTCATATGCACTCCAATCCTTTACTTCAAAAACAACTTCATTCTGAACTACCATATCACGCTTTGGATATATATTATCAATTTCTCGACCTACCATGTGCTTAATAATAGTACTTTCATTTATCTCATTATTTCTTGCATCCAGGGAGCAAATAGTTTGTCCGTCTCGTAGCACAGTTACTGTATCTGCAATAGATATTACTTCCTTAAGCTTATGAGAAATCATAATAGATGTAACACCCTGGCTTTTTAGCTCTCTTAGAAGCATCAACAGATTTTCACTATCATCCTCGTTCAGCGCAGCAGTAGGCTCATCCAGTATCAAGAGCTTTACATTCTTACTTAGCGCCTTTGCTATTTCTACCAGCTGTTGCTTTCCTACTCCAAGATCCTTTATCTTTGTTGCAGGGTTAATATTCAGCTTTACCTTTTTTAGCATTTCACCTGATTTTTGAATAGTTTCGTTCCAATCAATAAGCTTTCCTTTTTTTATTTCATGACCTAAGAATATGTTTTCATAAACTGTCATTTCAGGAACAAGAGCCAGTTCCTGGTATATAATAGCTATTCCTACTCTTTCACTATCGCTAATGCCATTGAACTTTTGAACTACGCCTTTAAAAACAATATCTCCTGTGTAATCACCATACGGGTATACACCGCTTAAAACCTTCATCAATGTTGATTTTCCAGCTCCATTTTCCCCAACAAGACAATGTATCTCCCCTTCTGCAACACTAAAGCTTACATTGTCTAGAGCCTTCACACCGGGGAACTGTTTGGTTATCCCAACCATTTCCAATAAATATTTATTCATGGATTTATCGCTCCTCTAGCTCTAATTAGTGTATAAATGAATAGTGATAGACTAAGCTATC
>CALJSV010000228.1 GCA_937976095.1 uncultured Clostridia bacterium
TATCAGGAGTTCAAGGAGCTTTGGCTTAAGAAAACTAAGCAATAACTATCTTCCGATGCCAAATACACTGCCGCCGGCTTCTAGGTTTATGGTATACTTCAGTACGGTGGAGGGGTTTATATTGATGGTAATGTCCATTGCGGCAGCGAGCCTTCTTGTACCTGGAGAGTAGCTTAGAGTAAAAGGGATGCAGGCTTTTACAAGCAGAGAAATAATTGCATATACCTCAACCAGCTTAAAGCTGTCTGAGCGGCCGAGCTTTGTAAATGCCTCTGAAGCTAATATTGCAATTAATTCATTTTCACCATTAAACATTTGCTTCCCTCCCTAGGTTTTTTACTCAATATAGTTTATGCCGGGACAACAAAAATGTTATAAAAAAGCAGCTAGGGGTGATTAAAATATGGATTCCAATAAGGATTTTATCAGAGCTCAGCGCAAGGATGAGCATATAAGGTACTTTTTAGAGCAGGAGGAGTGGGGCAGCAATGGCTTTAGTGACGTTATCCTACAGAACAACAGTCTGCCGGAAATAGATGCTGCAAATATTTCATTAGAGAGCCAGTTTCTAGGAAAAACTATTGCTTTTCCGCTTATGATAAATGCTATAACGGGAGGCACCAGCTATACAGGTGGTATTAATAGAGAGCTGGCAGAGCTTGCAAAGCAATTTGGACTTCCGATAGCTGTAGGCTCGCAGACCATTGCCATACATAATCCCGAAATGGAAGATAGCTTTAAAAGGGTAAGAGATATATGCAGTGATAATGTAGTTGTTGCAAATCTTAGCGCACAGAGCAAGCAGGAAAATGTACTTAGAGCAGTAGAAATGATACAGGCAGATGCAGTGCAGCTGCATCTCAATACACCGCAGGAAATGTGCATGAACGAAGGAGATCGCTGCTTTAGAGGTGTATTAGAGAATATTACTGAGCTGATACAAAATATAAATGTGCCCGTAATAGTTAAGGAGACAGGCTTTGGCATGTCCTTTGAAACAGCAGTGAAGCTAAAGGCTGCTGGGGTAAAATACATTGATATTAGCGGCAAGGGTGGTACTAACTTTATTGAAATAGAAAACAGGAGAAGCTTTGGGCGTGATCACAGCTTTTTAAGTGATTGGGGAGTACCCACTGCCTTAAGCTTGCTTGAGTGCAGAAGGGCGGATGAAGAATTATTTATAGTATGCTCAGGAGGGATAACCAAATCAGAGGAAATAGTTAAAGCCCTCTGTATGGGAGCTAATCTTACGGCGATGAGTGGAGCCATTCTGAGAATTCTGCTTAAGCAAAACTATGGAAGAGCGGCCGAATACCTGGACAGGATAATATATGAGGTGAAGCTAATGCTGCTGCTTCTAGGTGCAGGCAGCATTGATGAGCTGAGAAAAACACCGTACCTACTAAAAGGAGAGCTAAGAGAGCTTTATATAAATAAGTTTTGTGAAAAACTGTAAAAGCAATTTCCGGCTACCTTAGCAGCTGGATAAACTTTGATGCTGCAATTGGCAGTGGAATATTATTGTGAGTTATGATCCCCATGTATCTTTCGGGGATCTTTTCTTTTATTTTTAGAACAAAAACATCCTGCTTTTGGAGCTCATTGTTTATGCAGAACTCAGGCACAAAGGCTATACCAAGGCCAATTCTCGCCATATCTATAAGTACATCTACACTTCCAAGATCCACCTCGGGAGTGATATCTACTCCATGCAGCTCCATCATCCTATCGTAGTATTCTCTGGTTATGGTGTTCTTCTCGAGAACCAGCATAGGATATTGCGCCAACTCCTTTAACGAAAGCTCTCTATCCTTCAGCTCAGCATAGTTTGAGCCAGCAATAAATACATCTCTGAGAGCCTTTGTTCTTTCTATACTCATATTGCTATGAACAAGCCTTTCGGGCACATTGATAACACTAAAGTCCACACTACCGTTTCTTAGAAGCTCAATACACTTTGGAGAGGTCCTGTTGATAACCTTTATTCTTATATTTGGATAAGCGCTGTTAAATTCCTTAAAGTGAGGCATAAGATAATACTTGCAAATAGTATCGCTGGCTGCGATCCTTATTTCACCTTGCTTTAGGGAGTGCATTTCTTCAATTGCTCGTTCGCCTGATTTTATAAAGTTAAAGGCTTGCTCAATATGTCTATATAGTATTTCTCCTTCCTTAGTGAGCTTGACCTTTTTTGTGTTTCTGAAAAAGAGCTGACAGCTCATTTTTTCTTCCAAAACCTTAATTGATTGACTGACAGCAGATTGAGATATATAAAGCTTGTCTGAGGCAGCAGAAAAACTCATGGCACTGGCTACATAGTAAAACACCTTGTAAAGCTCGAAGTTTATATCCACGTATAAGCACTCCTTATTAATAATATTAATAATATTAATTATAATTAATAATTTTACTATGATAAAATTGAATTGTAAAGAATTGATGAGGTGGAGCGAAATGAACAATAAAGTATTTCGAATATATGTAGAAAAGAAAAGCGAATTTGCAATCGAGGCAAAGGCACTTCTCACAGATATAAGGGATAACCTTGGAATAAGGAAGCTGAGTGCTGTAAGAATAGTGAACAGATATGATGTGGAAGGAATTTCCTATGAAGAATACTTGCTTGCAAAAAACACTGTTTTTTCTGAGCCTCCCGTAGATCACACCTATGATGAGATGTTTGAAGTTCCTGAGTCTGCAAGCTGCTTTGCTATCGAATATCTTCCTGGACAGTATGATCAAAGGGCTGATTCGGCTGCTCAATGCATACAGCTCATAACTCAAAAGGAAAGACCAATAGTAAAAACAGCAAAGCTTATAGTTTTGTTGGGAGATATAGACCTGGAGGATATAACTAAAATAAAGTCCTACTGTATAAATCCACTGGAGGTAAGAGAGGCAGCTATGGAGAAGCCTGATACCTTGAAAAGCGAGTATGCCATACCAGCAGAGGTAAGGCTATTAGCTGGTTTTATTGACATGGATAGCGATGGACTTGAGGGGCTGCAAAGAGAAATGAGCCTTGCTATGAACCTGGAGGATTTGGTGTTCTGCCAGGAGTACTACAAAGCTACAGAAAAAAGAAATCCTACCATAACCGAGCTTAAGGTTATAGATACATACTGGTCAGACCATTGTCGTCATACAACCTTTCTAACAAGTATACAGAATGTCAGGATTGAGCCTTCTGTGTATACTGATCCAATCAAAAAATCCTATGAGCTTTATAAGGAAGCGAGAGAATACATATATGAAACGGCTGAAAGAGATGTAAGCCTTATGGATATTGCCACAATAGCTATGAAGGAGCTGAGAAAGTCAGGAGAACTTGATGACCTTGAAGCATCTGAGGAGGTAAATGCCTGCAGTATTGTGGTTGAAATAGAAGTTGATGGAGCTAAGCAGGAGTGGGTAGTGATGTTTAAAAATGAAACTCACAACCATCCCACTGAGATAGAGCCCTTTGGAGGTGCTGCAACCTGCCTTGGCGGAGCTATAAGAGATCCGCTTTCCGGAAGATCCTATGTATTTGGTGCAATGAGGGTTACGGGTAGCGCTGACCCAAGAAGACCTATAGTTGAGACTCTTTCTGGAAAGCTTTCTCAGAGAAAGATAACTACAGGGGCGGCTGCCGGTTATAGCTCTTATGGCAATCAGATCGGACTTGCGACGGGACAGGTAGCAGAGATTTATGATGAAGATTTTGTAGCAAAGCGTATGGAAATTGGTGCAGTTGTAGGAGCTGCGCCAAGAAGCAATATAAAAAGAGAGAGTCCTGAGCCGGGTGATTTGATTATACTACTTGGCGGCAGAACAGGCAGGGATGGCTGCGGAGGTGCTACAGGCTCTTCTAAGGAGCATACTGAGGAATCCTTGGCAAGCTGTGGGGCAGAGGTGCAAAAGGGTAATCCTCCCACAGAGAGAAAGCTCCAAAGGCTTTTTAGAATACCTGAAGTAAGCCGAATGATAAAACGCTGCAATGATTTTGGCGCAGGCGGAGTAGCTGTGGCTATAGGTGAGCTTGCTCCCGGACTTGATATAAATCTTGACATGGTAACAAAAAAATACGATGGACTGGATGGTACAGAGCTGGCGATATCCGAGTCCCAGGAGAGAATGGCAGTTGTTATTTCTCCAAAGGATGAAGCGGAATTAAGAAGGCAGGCTGCTGAAGAAAACCTTGAAACAGCTGTTGTTGCTAGGGTAACAAACAGCAACAGGCTGAAGATGTATTGGAATAATAGTCTTATTGTTGATATAAGCCGCCAGTTCTTGGATACAAACGGAGTAAAGCAAAGTGCTTGGGTAAAGGTTGCTGCACCAGTTGGCACAAGCTATTTGGATTCAATACCTGACAGCATTAAGCCTATATATCCTAACTTAAAGGGCTCCTGGCTGGCAAACCTCAGAGACCTGAACGTATGCAGCCAGAAGGGACTGGTGGAGCGCTTTGACAGCACGGTAGGGGCTGCAACGGTACTCATGCCCTTTGGAGGCAAGTACCAGGAAACTCCGGCAGAGGGCTTATTGATGAAGCTTCCTGTGATGGCTGGAGAGACAGATGCTGCAGTTGCTATGACCTATGGCTATAATCCAGCTTTATCAAAATGGAGTCCCTTTCATGGAGCCTTTTATTCAGTGATAGAAGCAGCAGCAAAGCTGGCTGCAATTGGCGGTGACTACAAAAACATACGGCTTACACTTCAGGAGTATTTCGAAAAGCTTGGAAAAGACCCTGTAAAGTGGGGCAAGCCCTTCAGTGCTCTTTTAGGAGCCTACTATGCACAGAAGCTTTTGGGTATACCTGCCATAGGCGGAAAGGATAGCATGTCGGGTACCTTTAAGGATATAAATGTACCTCCAACACTGGTGGCATTTGCCGTAAACATTGTTGATGCGTCTGCTGCTCTATCGCCTGAATTTAAGAGCTACGGCAGCAAAGTGGTGCTTCTTGAAGCAAAATATAACACTGATGGAATAGTTGACATAGATAAGCTTTTAAATAACTATGAGGTGCAGAAGAAACTTGTTAAAGCCGGTTATGTAAAGGCTGCTGCTGTGGTTAAGCACGGGGGTATTGCAGCAGCTATAAGTAAAATGTGCTTTGGTAACAGGATTGGCTTTAGATTTGAAGAATACTACAATCAAAAGGAGCTTTTTACCCCAGGCTATGGAAGTATTATAATCGAGCTGCCTGCAGAGGCTGAGCTTGAGGTTCTGCTACCAGATGCGGAGTACAGACTTTTAGGCTATACCTATGAGAAGGAAGTAATTTTTATTAATGGCTATAGCATTGAGCTGACGGAGGCTCTTAGGGCATGGAAAAGCCCTCTTGAGGATGTGTTCCCAACGACAGCTGAGTTGGATTCATGCAGCTCGTATGAGGTTGAAGTAAAGCTCTTCGACAGAAGAAATGCTAAAGCTGCTTCCTACGGCTTAGCAAAGCCCAGAGTATTTATTCCCGTGTTTCCCGGCACAAACTGCGAGGGGGATACAGCAAGGGCTTTTGAGAAGGCAGGAG
>CALJSV010000229.1 GCA_937976095.1 uncultured Clostridia bacterium
TTGTCTTCTCATTAGCATTGTGTTGAAGGCCATGGCAACTCCGCTAAGGATAGCAAAAATATTACCTCTCGCCGTCCCACCGGATATATCATCCATAAAAAACAGAACCATCCCACCTATTACAAATACGATTGTTATCCAGTCCTTAAGTCTTGCCTTTTCCTTTAGTAGCCATCCTCCGAAAATAGCAATATAGATTGGTGCAGAGTACTGAAGGAGTATTGCATTGGCAGCTGTTGTTGCCTTATTAGCAGATACGAAAAGTAATACCATTGAGGCATAGGATATAGCACCATACATCTTGCTTTTTGTCAGCTTAAATTCAGATTTCTTAAGAAACAATATGATTACCAGTGACGCAATAGAGCTTCTTATACCTGTAATTGCTATGGGATGGAGGTCAACCAGCTTAATAAGTATTCCTCCAAAGCTCCATAGTATAGAGGCAGCAACAAGCATTAGTATTGCTCTATACCTCGTGTTTTTGCTTTCTTGTACCAAATTAGGATTCATTATACTTACCCCTTCAAAATGATAATCTCTAATCATTATATCAGATTCACTTTATATTTTCAGTTTATTGCAAACAAAAAAGCCTGTGCTTTACACAGACTCTTCATAATTCTTCCAGCTACTCCGGATCATATTGGCCGTTGCCTTGGCCCAGTGCTGACAGCTTAAGGCTTTTTTTTACTATATAAAAAGCGCTGACAGCAAAGGAGAAAATTGGCACCAGCATAAACATTGCAAGAAAATTGTGCTCCAATGCCGGTATATTTGCAATTATCATACCAATCACATAATGTACTGTAAACCAAATCACACCGCTAAATATGTTTTTGAGTACGAAAGCATCCAGTCTGAAGTTCACTGCCCCTGCAACCATCTGTGCAAAGGAGCCTACAAGTGGTGTAAAGCGTGCTAATACGAAGGTTAAAAAATCTGCACCTTCATATAGCTTCTTTGTAGTCTTTACATGCTTTGCCTTAATAAACGGAAGCTTATTGGTATCTATAAGCCTGCAGCCAATAACTCTTCCTAGGAAGTACCCAGTGAGATCACCGAACACTATAGCCAAAACAAGTACAATAAATGATACAAATGGGTTTAGCAGTCCTGCAACGCAAAGAGAGGTTACAACAAAAATCAAGGATACACTGGGAAGCAAAGGTGCTGTAAACACACACGCAGCTCCCAGGAAAAGTACTAAGAACATAATTATATATGCCCAATTGCCACCACTCTTAACGATAAGCTCGATCATTATGTTTATTTTTGAAAAAAGCTGAGTAATAATATTTAATAGTTCCATGATGCACTCCTTATTTACAGTAATATATTAACAGCATCTCCAGATAAAAGCAATATGCAAATGCAAATCCTCTTTTAAGTGTACGCCGTTATTGTGTCTTGTATACATTCACACATATATATACGAATAAAGAAACAAAATGTTCTTCAAATCTCAAAAAAATTTACAAAACTAAAGAGGCTACACTAATTAAGCATAGCCCCTTCATCATTTAATTATTAGATATCAAAGAACTTATCGAATACTCTCTTTACTAGAGCGATACCTTGCTCACGAGTTGTATTTGCCTTCGGCAGTATATAGCCTGAAGCCCCTTTGAATATACCGTTGTTGTTTAAGAACTTTAAGCTGTCATATGCCCATGTAGATACTTCGTTCTTATCATGGAAGTTCTCAGTAAACTCCGCCTTAGTAGTATCAAGCTCTGGCATGATCTTCTTCAATGCTCTTACTATCATAGCAGCAATCTGCTCTCTGTTTACAGGAGCATCTGGTGCAAATATACCTTTTTCCATATCAACACCATTTACTATACCAAGGTTGAACGCCTTTAGTATCTCTGGATTCTTTGTGTCCTTGAAAGGATTTGTTGCTGCTGGTTCTGCTGTTTTTCCTGTCATTCTCTCATAAAGCTTAATAACCAGTTCGCAGAACTCTTCACGAGTAAGATCCTTCTTGAATTCTACCATAACCTTATCAGTAACAAGCTCATTCTTTGCTGCTTCATTTATTTCTGTTACTGCCCAGCCTGATACGTTTTCGTAGCCCTCGTATATAACAACTGCTGGAGGTCCGCTAACTGTGAAGGTTACCTTACCGAACATACCATATTCCATTTGCTCAGGTGTTAAGCTTGACTTACAGAATACTCTTAGTTCATACTTTCCTGCTTCAGATGGAGCATTGAACTCCCATGTGTTTCCAACTGGAAGATCGCTAATATATACGTCAGCATAAGTATTCTCCAGCTTTGTACCTTCCCTAACCAGCCCTATCCAAGCACCTTCTCCAACTTCTCCTTCAGTCAATCCTTTTACTGTGAATTTCATTTTTTCTCCAGGCGCTGCATCGGTAGGTGTTAAAGTTAAATCCCCTTGCTTTGCTTTACTTGAAATTACTGCGAATTCCTTTACACCAAATAATGTTTTGTTATCTGGGTATACTACTCTGATTTCATATAGTCCATATTCAGAAGGAGCTTCAAACTCCCAAATGTTATTTGCCAGAAGATCACTTACATATATATCTGCATAAGTATTCTCCATCTTTGTTCCAACAGGAACAACACCTAAGAACACACCTTCTCTAATCTCAGCTTTTGTTAGACCCTTTATAGTTGCCGCAATCTTCTCTCTTGATTTAGCTTCTAACTTTGTTATGCTAATATCTTCAAGAGCTGCTTTTGCAGGTGCCACTTCAAATTCTACTTTTCCAAACATTGTTTTTCCATCTGGATATAGTATTCTTATTTCATATTTGCCAAATTCAGTAGGTGCAGTAAACTCCCATGTATTATTCTCAGATATATCTGATACATATTTATCAGCATAACTGTTTTCTATTTTTGTGCCTGACTTCACCAGACTGATATATACGTCTAGGGCTATTTCAGCTTCTGTTAAGCCACTAATTGTTAATGACATATTATCACCTAATCTAGCTTTGTCTATCGACAGTTTTAGATGATGCAATTCAGCTACGCCTGGTATTACAGAAAATAAAACCTTTGTTATAAGGTTATTATCTGCGTCCATAAGCCTTATTTCATATTTTCCAAACTCACTTGGAGCAGTAAACTCATAAGAATTAGTTTCAGGTAAATCACTTACATATACATCTGCATATGTATTTGTAGTTTTTGTGCCTTCTTTTACTATACCTATATATGCTCCATCTTCAATTGCTTGTTCAGTTAAGCCTTTAACTGTAACAGTACCTTTATCCTGAAGTCTAAACTGAGTTTTTGAAATAACCAGCATAGGTGTTTCTGCCGCAAATACCATAGTGCCTAAAAGCATAGTAAGCAGCATACATAATGAGAGTGATAAGCCTAGAATTCTTTTTTTCATCAATTAATCTCCTCCTTATTTCTTCGAATAAATTTGCAAAAAATGTATAAAAATGCAAATTTATGTTACTTTTCTTAAAATTTGCATAATTACACTATAATAAGATTATATACAAAATTTGGACATACAGCAACCTAATAATTGTCACATGTTTAAACTTTATTGCGATGTTTTATAAATATTGCGTTCAAGCCATGTTTTTTTGTAAGCTCTTATGACTTATGTCCGCCTATGCATACTCAGTACTATTTATTATATGAGGCTGTATGAGCAATAGAATAAAAAACTGATAGAAATGAGTTTTTTACCCATACCTATCAGCTCTGAATTATATATTACTTATTCCAGCATTTTTCTCGTCAGCTTGTAGGACTCTCCTGCTCCAAAGACAACTACAATATCGCCTTCCTTGGAGTTTCCCTTGATATAGCTTGCAACCTGATCAAAATCCTCTATATACACCGCTTTATGCGAACCGATCCTACTTACAAAAAGCTCCATATCAAGAGGCTCAAGATTCCTTAGTTTTTCTCTCCCAACATAGGTTTTTGTTACTACAACCCTATCTGCCTTTCCTATTGCCTTGGCAAATTCATCAAAGAAAAGCCTTATTCTTGATATTTGGTGAGGTTCCAGCACCGCCCAGAGACCGCACTTCGGATAGCTTGCCCTGAAGGAGTCCAGCATCGCAGCTATAGCAGTGGGGTGATGAGCGTAGTCATCAAAATATTTGACCCCTCCTGCTTCTCCTATAAACTCACTTCTTCTTCCGATTCCCTTGAAGCCTTTAAATGCACTCTTAAGCACTGGAATTTTCATATCCAGCTCTATAGCAGCAGCCAGTACACCCATTGAATTTGCTACATTATGGACTCCTGTTAACCCTATATCAAATACATCAGTCCATTCTTTACACTGTACTTCAAAGCTTGTACTGTCCTGTGTGCCATGAATTATCTTACCTTTGTATTCAGCAGAAAAGTCAAAATCAAACTTATCGTTAAAATAGTAACCAATGACCTTATAGCTATTGCTTTTTAGATAGTCAGAAAGCTCCGCTAAGACCTCTCTCACTCCCTGACTTTCCTCATTGACAATCAAAACCCTCGGTTCCTTCATATTCTTTATAAAGCCTTTGAAGGAGTCCTTAACATGTTGAAAGTCCTTAAAAAACTCCGGGTGATCCATTTCAATGTTATTGATTATAGCTATTGAAGGTGAAAAATGCAAAAAGTTATTGTTGAACTCATCTGCCTCACATACAAAATATTGTGAGTTTCCAACTCTACAGCCTCCTCCCCATGGCCTATAGACCGTCCCCGCCTCAACAAAGGGATCAAAGCCCGCTTCCTCCAAGGTTGCTCCCATTAGTACTGTTGTTGTAGATTTTCCATGTGTTCCCGCTATCGCAAGTACCTGCTTCCCTTCATGAAGGTATTCTCCCAAAAACTGCTGCCAGGTCATGAGTATTCCTTTTTCCCTCGCAGCTGCAATTTCAGGATGGTTTGGATTTAAATCAAATATCGCCGGTGTTACTGCGAGTATATCTACACCTTCTAAATGCTCATCACTGTGTCCTTGCTGTATCTCAATATTGTTTTTTGTTAAGGCCTCACAGTAATAGCCTTTTTGTGACAAATCACAGCCTGACACCTCATACCCAAGATGCTTAGCAATTATTGCAACCGGAGCCATTCCGCTTCCACCGATACCCATGAAATGCACGTGTATGCTCTTTTTCATTTGATGTTTTCACCCCTCTATAACTAGCACATAAAGCTTATTATTCCTTTTTACCAAATAATTATAATACTCTTAAGAATACAATACAAGTGAGCTGCAGCAAATTTGGCTAAGAAAAAAGCACCGTCAAATTATTATTGATAGTGCTTTATTAAAGCTTCTTATATTTGTGTTATTGCTTATACTGTCTCCACAGTACATCAGCAAGGGTTCTATTCCAGTGGTCTTGCATTTCTTAGAGTAAAAATAAATATTGGTCCCATAAAGAAAAGTATTACGCTTAGTACGGTCATTAGTACAGCGCTTTCTCCCCTATATCTCTTGAAAAAATTGTACATTACTATTATTGTGAAAACAAATACAGCAATATTTATGATGAACATTAAGAGTGCACCCAATAGGGGTATTACTCCTAATACCCCGCTTACAAGTACAAGAGCAATAGGCAATAGCGGTAGTACCAGCTCTAATCTTGGAATAACATAGGTGCTGATTTTTACCTCTTTAAGTATCTTGCCAATAATATAGAATTGCAAAATTGGAATAAACGCAAAGAACTCATAGCCTGTTTTTTCTGTCTTAGCCAATCCATAAAGTCCCATTGCAAGCAGCACATATAAAGTGATACCTATAATAAAGAATAAGAACGCAAGAAAGCCCCCAACTGCCAATAGCATTTCAAACTCGCCCATAAAAACACCTTCCTTTTATATTATCAATATAATATATTCATGCTTTTATGGAAACATACTATTATTTATAATTTGCTTGCCAGCTCAGCCAAAACCCCTGCACTTTGATTTAATTCCTTAACCGAGTCTATTATCTGCAGCAGCAGTGCCTCCTGCTTTTGAGAAGAGTTAATAGATATCTCTATGTTACTCTCCACACTCTTAACTGAATCCTTTATGCTCCTCAGAATCTTGTTTATTTCCGTTATAGACTGTTTGCTGGAGTCTGAAAGGTTTCTGATCTCATGAGCTACAACTCCAAAGCCTTTTCCGAACTCGCCTGCCCGCGCTGCTTCTATAGCTGCATTTAAGCCAAGCAGGTTTGTCTGACCTGCAATATTATTTATAAACTGTATTATTCCATCTGTGCTCTCGCACTTCTTGGAGGTTTGCTTTGCCTCCTCTACGATGCTGCTATTAATATTTCTTGTATCCTTAATATCATTCCCTATTTCACTTGCTATCTTAAGTATTGAAGCTGCTGCGGTAGATAGCTCAGATGACATTTTTGATACCCTGGCACTGTTATCCATGCTCCTTCCATAGGATACTGCTCCAACAACCTTGCCAACACTGTCCTTTATGGGAATAGCAACAACCCTGATGCTCATTATGTCTTTATAATTTTCTACTGTAAACGCCTTTACCTTTCCGGTGTCCATTACTTCTCTTAAAAGCTCACCCTTCGGAATAACCTCTCCTACCTTTGCAAAGGGAGGCATATTAGGACTTTCAACAAACTTAACAAATCTTTCTCTGTCTGTTAGAGTGAAGGCAATTTCTTCCTCAAAAAAAGCAGGCAGCTGCTCAATTATTTCCTCAAAGCATTTTATAATATTATGCCTGTCGTTATCTACTGCTGCTTTTGTATTCTCCCCCGTGTTTTTATACAAATCATTCTCCCCCTTAAATTACGTATACTCTTTTGCATATTTATTAGCAGAAACAATTTTTGTAAAGCATTTTAGTCCTTAACTATTCTACACAAACACTTATTTATCCTTTGTTAATAATAACTAATCTCATAAAATTACTGCTATTGCCGTATAAATAATAGTCTTTTATGCATTTTTTGCAAATATATTCTGAACACTTTACATTTTTGTCAATTGAAAGGATAATAATATTAGAAAGCTTTGTAGATTTTAGTCGACTACTTGGAAGAAGGTGATAAATTTGAATTTGATGCCAAATAAGGAAGGCAGTTTTGCCTTAAAGGCCGACCAGGTCTTTTTTGTAGAAGGACAAGACATAGCTTCTATAAATATTCTTGCCAAAGGAAAGGTTGATGTGTATCTTTCGAGCCTCGAAAGCTTTTATTCAGAAGCAGAAGATGCTTTACTAAGAAGAAGCTACAAGCTCTTTAGTATAGACCAAAACCTTTTTATTGGTGCTGATGCGATTTTTTCACTGAATCAAAATTCCTTTACATATCGCACCAGCCAAGACTCAATACTATTCGCACATATAACAAAAAGTATTGAACAGGTACAGGAGCT
>CALJSV010000230.1 GCA_937976095.1 uncultured Clostridia bacterium
AGAAAAGAAAAATAAATCTTTTTAGAATATACATGACTATATTTATAATATACTCTGTGGTGGTCCTTATAAACCTACAGTTTAAGATAGAGGAGAGCAAAAAGCAAAACAGAGCTCTGGAACAAAAAATTGAGCAGGTGAATAAGGAGAACGAAAGGCTTAAAACTATACTTGAAAGTGCAAACTCTCTCGAATATCTTGAAAAGGCCGCCCGAGAGCAGCTGGGAATGGTAAAGCCGGGAGAAAGAGTATATATAAACCAGTCCGCTGGGGAAGGGAATGCCGCCGTGGAAGGGTCTTCCAAGGACGGGGATAAGCAGTAATAATATTGACACAGCATGTGTTTTAATATATTATATCCATATTAGGTTATTGAGTATTAAAGGAGGAGTATTTTTAGTATGCCTATTGAGGAAGGTAAGGTAGTTGAGGGAATTGTATCAAGTATCACCAGCTTTGGAGCTTTTATTCAGCTACCTGAAGGAAAAACTGGACTGGTACATATCTCTGAGATTGCAGATACGTACGTAAAAGATATTAGAAGTTACATTAAAGAAAAAGATAAAGTTAAGGTTAAGGTATTAACTGTAGAGAAAAATGGCAAGATAAACCTATCCATAAAACAAGCTCAAGAGATTAAGCGAATTGTCAGACCTGCAGAGATTGATTGGAACCAAGAGCTCAATAAGAGTGCAGCAGGCTCCTTCGAGGACAGACTTGCGAAATTTTTAAAGGACAGTGATGAGAAGATACAGCAGCTAAAAAAGAGTACTGACTCAAAAAGAAGTGGCGGATACAGAAGAAATGAGAATGCATAAAATTATAATTCGCACTAATATTTTAATTATAAATAAATAGTATATACTAAAACTGCCGGTCGATCTGGCAGTTTTTTGATTTGAGGGAGCAGTGATAATATGACAAGGCTGGCTGCTATTGATATAGGGACAAATTCTATGAGGCTTTTACTATGCAGCATGATGGATGGAAAACTTCTAAACAAGGAAAAGCATATGAAGGTCACTCGCATTGGACAGGATGTATCTGAAACAGGTAAAATCAGCGAAGCTGCAATGGCTAGGAATATTGATGCGCTAAAGCTGTATAAGGAGCTGGCTGAGCTTTATGGAGCGGAAAGTATTGTTGCTATTGCGACAAGTGCCGTAAGAGACGCAAATAATAAAGAAGCTTTTTTAAGTGAAGCCTTAAAGGAAACAGGAATAAACATAAAGGTTATAAGTGGAGATGAAGAGGCTGAGCTTGGAATACTTGGAGTAATAAGTGAGTTTCCGGAGGAAGAGGATTTTCTAGTAATAGATATTGGGGGTGGAAGTACAGAACTGATACTCTACGGGAAAAATAAAATTGAGTTTTCAAAAAGTATAAACGCAGGCTCCGTCAGAATGACAGAAGGCTATATAAGCAGGCGACCTGTGGCTGAAGAAGATGCAGCTAGCTTAAATATAAGGCTTAAGGAAGTTTTTGGTGAAAGCGTAAGCATTCTAAAAACAAAAAAAATAAAAAAAGCCATAGCAATCGGAGGAACTGCAGTTACTTTAGCAGCAATACACAAAAAAGCCGATACATATAGAACCTATGAAATGCATAATACTATTGTAAGCTATTTGTTTTTGGACGAAATTCTAAAAAAACTTTCGAGTATGATGCTTGAGGAGCTCTATAATGTTAAAGGACTCCATAAAGATAGAGCAGATGTAATTACGGCAGGCTTATCAATACTGAAGCATCTGACTGACCAGCTCTCAATCGAAGACATTTATATTAGTGACAGTGATAATTTAGAAGGTGCTATAAAGAAGTATATTTAGCGCTGCTCTTGGATAAACTATTATTTGTCTGAGTAAAACAAGGCTTATTTAAAGCAGTGTTAACATAAGTTCCAAAGCTGGCAAAAAAATATGTAAAAAAACACTTGACGTAATGAACTAAAGATTATATAATAGTATTTGTCGTCAAGATAACGAACGCAAAGTTGCTAGCCGAAGTGGCGGAACTGGCAGACGCACAGGACTTAAAATCCTGCGGTCCTAAAGACCGTACCGGTTCGATTCCGGTCTTCGGCACCACTTTAAAACATCGCGGGGTAGAGCAGACTGGTAGCTCGTCGGGCTCATAACCCGGAGGTCGTGGGTTCAAATCCCTCCCCCGCAACCAATTGAAATTTTCTTAGCCTGGAACTTATTAATGACCAAGGTTGATAATAAGCGGACGCTTGCACAGTAGTATGCTCTTAGAGTAGCGAGGTGCAATAGGACAGGCACTTATATATGGCGGCGTAGCTCAGCTGGCTAGAGCACTCGGTTCATACCCGAGCGGTCGTTGGTTCGAATCTGACCGCCGCTACCATTGAATGATAACTCAGAGAAATCTGAGTTTTTTATTTTTTTGTCCATATACACATATCGGTAGATACATATATATGTGCATATACATGTATATGTTATTGCTGTAATTTATAACAAGCTATACATACGAGCTAAAAGGCAGAAAATAATACTGAAAAATATATACAGGAGGCTGATGATTTGAACAAAGCACTGACTATGATCCTCGCAGCCGCAGTAGGTATATCTGCTCTTTTGGGCATCAGCTTTGGTGAGCCCAGGCTATATCAAAATTCTCGATATGGCTTTAGCTTCAACTACGACGGATATTCTATGGATAGAAGCCTAGAGTTGGTTAAAACCAGCTTTAAAAACAAAAACACAAAAATAGATGTTAACTATGATGATTTTAGAGGCAGCAAGGTTTCTACAGTTATGCTGTCCTATGGAAATAAGAGCATTAAAAATGGAAGATATGTAAAAAATGTAGAGAGCAGAGAATATATACATAGAGGCTATAAAACAAATATTATCACATGGGAATTAAAGCCATTAGAAAGAATCGACTATTACAAGTACTTTGCCTCTGCTGAGATATTTAAAAATTCTAAAGAGGCGTACACAATCTTCGTTAGATCAGTAGAACCCATTGATTATGAGAAGCTTCTTAAAAGATTTGATATAATCACTCAAGATGAAAAAGAGGAACTAATAAGACCGCGGATTTTAAACTATACTAAAAAGTATAATAGAGAGCTTAAAGCATTCTATAAGAAAAATTTCAACAAGGGGAAAATGCAGTGGGGTATTTTTGAGCCTACTACAATCAATGGGTTAGAGAAGCTGGAAGCCTTGGAAGAGGAAATAGACTATGACTTTAAGGTGCTGCTCCAGTACTATGACCTGGTACAGCCAGTGAACATAGAAAACCTATATGAGATCTATGATAAAGGAAGGTTTTTGGAATTCACCTGTCAAACTACAGTTTATGGAGTGCAAAACTCAGATTATTTGTATGAGGTGCTTGATGGTAAGCACGATGCCACTCTGAAAGGAATGGTAAGTCAGCTGGTCACTCTAGATAAACCTATACTATTTAGGCTAAACAATGAAATGAATGGTGATTGGTGTGACTACTCAGCCATTCACTATCAAAAGGATACCGACATATATATAGAAGCCTGGAAATATATTCATAGCTTATTTGAGGAAGCGGGAGCGGATAAGGTGCTGTGGGTATGGAACCCTAACTGGGGCGATTTTCCAAGCTTTAAGTGGAACCATTATTTAAACTACTACCCGGGCGCAGACTATGTGGACATTATTGGAATGACTGGATATAATACGGGCAGCTACTACAAGTTTGAAAAATGGAGCAGCTTTAAAGATATCTATGAACCAATGGCCAGTGAGTATAATCAGACCTTTAAGGGCTTCCCTATGATAATAACGGAATTTGGCAGTGCAGTTAAGGGTGGCGACAAAATAAAGTGGTTTAGGGAGATGCTGAGTGAGATAGACAAATATAAGGTTGATTTTGCCGTATATTGGAATAGTATAGATTATGATATGGAAAGAAAGGTTCCATCCAGAATCTATAGATTTTCAGATGATAAGGAGCTTAAGCAGCTGATGAAAGAGAATTTGAAAAAATATAAGGACTAAAAACTACAAAAAGTCGAATAATGTCATATACAAAGCTATGATGATTAAGGTGCACAGCAGAGCTTGGCCAAGGCGGAGCCGCTGTGCCTTTTGTTATTAGCCCATTGGATCAACCTATATTATATGCACACATTATAGATTTCATGTCAAATATTATGCATACTTGTCTAAAAGTTTTCTAAAATCCTATACCTAACCTGACAAAAAATTCATAAGGCTTGTGTTAGAATTTTACTACATGATAATAAAGATGCAGTTCATGTGTATGCATCTTAAAATATTAAAAATATGTCTAGGTGGTGTAGCAAGTGGTAGATAGAACAGAGGTTTTTCCTTATAGGAGGCTAAAAAAGGCATTTGTGGGACAAGCAGAGAAAAGTAGGGTGGACAAGCTTTCAATGCTTAAAGCGCTGATCACGGGAAATCAGCTTAAAATCAATAGTGTGCTGGGCTTGGTAGGTTTTCTCCTTGGACGGGCAGTTGTGCTTGATTTTATGAGTCCCTTTGGCTTGGCTTTTTTATCGGTGGTGGTGCTTCATGAGATGAATATGGCACTTGTAGCCGTAAGTGTGCTTCTGGGGGTCTTAAGTATAGGAAGCAGTGAGCTGCTGCTAAAATACATTATTGCAACTGTAGTGTTTATTATTATATATGTAGCTACTGGCAGGATAAAGCTTGAAAAAAAGGCGCTTGTAGCTTCAGTTGCTGCAATTTCGAATATAGCAGCAGGCTACTTTGTCTTTTACATAAAAAACTACTTTATGTACGACCTCCTTATGGTAATTATAGAGTCAGCCTTAATAGGCGTGTTTATATATGTATATGACAGTGCAATTCCTGTTATTAGAAACATGCATAAGCGCAGGATTCTCTCCAGTGAGGAAATAGTCTCTCTGGCAATACTTGCGGCCTTTTGCTTTGTAGGCGCAGACATAAGTATTTTAGGCTTTTCTATAAAAAACATTTGCATAATACTTATGGTTATGATCTTTTCCTATGCCAGTAGTGCCGGCACCGGAGCTGCCTTGGGGATCATTCTCGGAATAATACAGGCACTGTCAGGCGCTATTATACCCTCTGCAATAGGAGTATATGGCTTGTGCGGCATGCTTTGCGGAATTCTAAAGGGAATGGGAAAGCTTGGATGCCCCTTAGGCTTTATTTTCGGAAACGCTTTAATGACCTTTTATATTAATGGCTCAACGGAAGTACTAATTAGGTTTTATGAGATACTGGCAGCCTCGGTTGTCTTTATGGTTATACCAAATAGTGTAATGAAAAGTGTGCTGCCCATAAAGTCTGCCCTTGGAATTGGAGAGCTAAAAGACAAGTCCTCCAATAAAAGGCTGAAGGAGCATACAAAGGAAAAGCTTAAGGAGATATCAGAGGTCTTTAATGAGCTATCAGTAACCTTAAAGGAAAGCGTCAGTAGCAGCGACTACTTTTCACAACTGGATGCAGCAGGTATTTTAGATCAGGTAGTAAGCAGCCACTGCACCAGCTGCGGAATGTGCGGGAACTGCTGGAAGAGGAATTTTTATAAAAGCTATCAGCATGTATTTAATATACTATCAACCATTGAAAGTGATGGAAATGTGAACATTAAGAAGATGGCAGAAGGCATGAAGGATAGGTGCATTAAGCCAGAGGAGCTTGTTACCTCTGTTAAGCACCACTATGATCTGTACAGAAACAGCTTAAACTGGAAGAAGAAGATAAACGAGAGCAGACTCGTAGTATGCGATCAACTGAAAGAAGTATCATCGGTGGTCTCAAATCTTGCACTTCAGGTAAATATGGACGTATGCTTTGATAGGGATATTGAAGAGGTTATTTTAGTTGCTTTGGACAATGCAGGCATCAGAGTGGAGGATGTAGTTGTTGCTCACTCGGGAAGCCTTATGGAAATAGACATAAAGGTTCCTGCCTGTGGTGGAAGAAGAGAATGCATAAAGGATATAATACCTATAGTCAATAGCTCCACCGGAAAGAAGTTTTCAAAGAGCCATACAGTATGCAGTCTTAGTCAGGATAACGTCTGCAGCATAAAGCTGAGAGAGGCTCAGAAGTTCCAGGTGGCAACAGGAATGGCGAAAGCAAACAAGTGCGGCACAGTATCCGGAGATAACTATTCCTTTACAGAGCTTAAGGATGGGAAGTTCATGCTTGCTCTTAGCGATGGCATGGGTAGCGGTCCAAAGGCAGACTTCGAAAGCTATACCACAATAAGACTACTGGAAAAGTTTTTGTATGCAGGCTTTGATAAGGATGTTGCTGTTAAGACTATTAACTCCCTACTCTTGATGAAATCAAACGAGGAAAGCTATACAACAATAGATATGACAGTAATAAATCAGTATAATGGAGAGGTTGAGTTTGTTAAGGTAGGTGCAGTTTCTACATTTATTAAGAGAGAGGACAGGGTAGATATAATAAAGGTAGGCTCTCTGCCGGTTGGCATACTGAACAGCATTGATATGGAGTTCGTCAGAAGAAAGCTTTCGGACGGAGAGTATGTAATAATGGTATCTGACGGCTTGCTTGAGATTAATAAGGCGGACTTAAACAAGGAGCAGTGGCTTGCAGAAATAATTGAAGGAATAAAAACAAGGAATCCACAAAAAATGGCTGATGATATACTGCAAAAATGCCTTGATTGCAATGGTGGATATGCAGATGATGATATGACAGTAATGGTGGCAAAGCTCTGGGAGACAATATAGCATTTGTTGAATAACAGCCTCCTCATGTGGCAATAATTTCTAATGGAATTATTGTAGATGAGGAGGATTTTTTATGGATTTAATAAAGGGTAGCGGTGAGATCAAGCAAATAATTGTTATAACAGACGGAAGATCAAACATTGGAGGAAGTCCTATTGAAGCGGCAGCCAGGGCAAATAAGCTGGGAGCAGTGGTTAGCACCATTGCAATTATAAATAACGACGGTTCTGGAGATGAACGTGACATTGAAGAGGTTGAGGGAATAGCAAGGGCAGGCTGTGGATTATGCGAATACACCCATATAGAAAACCTTGGCAGAACAATGAAGATGATGACACAGAAAACTGCTCAAAAAACCATAGAACAGATAGTAAGCAGACAGTTAAAGTCTATAGTTGGAGTTGATATGCAAGCTTTAGAGCCCAATTCCCGCTTTAAAATAGTAGACTTTATTGAAAAGTATGGTGACAGTATAAATCTAAAATGCATAATTGCTCTTGATACCAGCGGCAGTATGAAGAATAAGCTGGATACTGCCAAAAAGAGCTTGTACGATCTTATGGAGAGTCTTAAATACAGGCAAGGCAAGAGCAGTATTGCAGTGATTAGCTATCCCGGAGTAGGAGAACAAGCCTGCAGTGTGGTGTGCGACTTTACAGAGGATTCAGCTGAGCTCAGAGAAAGAATAGAAATCATGAGGGCTGGCGGGGGAACTCCTACAGGACCTGCAATTGATATGGCTGTCAGACTTATGCTTGAAGAGGTTGGACCTTCGAACCAAGGCAGACTGGTAGAAGAAATAGAAAGCTGCTATGTATAGCAACAAATACGATATAATCACTGGAAAATGGACCAACAAAAGGTATATGCTTCTCAAAAAGCTGGGCGCTGGAGGGATTGGGGAGATATACCTTGTACAAGGCCCCGATATGAGATTGTATGCACTTAAGCTCAGCACCGATATGGTCAGCATAACTAAGGAATACAAATATCTGAAAAAGTTCGGAGATACCAAGCATTTTCCTGAGGTCTACGAGCTTGATGACCTGGAGAAAAAAGGAAAGCTGTATCATTTTTTTACTATGGAATATATACAGGGTTATACTCTAAAGCAAGCAATGAAAAACAACTTGCTTTCTATAAAAGCAAAGTTCAGGATAATATGTATTTTGACAAAGATGCTTAAGGTGCTTAATGATTATGGGTATGTCTATACGGATCTAAAATATGAGAACATCATGATAGACAGGAGGAACAACCTCTTAAGGCTGGTTGATGCCGGCAGCATAACTGAGATCGGGAGAATAGTAAAGGAATTTACTCCAATGTACGATAGGGCAAGCTGGGGCAAGGGAACTAGGATTGCTGACTGCTCCTATCAGCTTTTTACCCTTGCCCTGCTTTTTTTGTCTATGCTTTTTGGGCGAAACCTTGATCCTGATAAGGAAAAAATTGAGCAGCTTATAAAGGGACTAAAAAGGCTGCCTCTGCCGCACCGTCTGAATGAGGTGATAAAGAAGAGTCTGGATGGAAGGCTTAGGGACTGCAGCATTTTTTATAATGAAATATCAAGTATAAGAGTTGATGGCTTAAAGCTTCATGCAGGGTTGACGGCTGCACTGAATGCGGCAATAATAATGCTGACTGTCAGCCTTTTGCTGCTTGGAACGATTTTTGTCTATAGGTAGGCAAGAATCGCTTTTTTTCATTAATAGAGCTTCTAGCAGGCCTTTGCCCAGGTTGACAAGCAGGGATATAACTATTAAAGTAAATCTAAACGAAAGAAATTATTGGTGGTGACATAATGCCCGGTTTTATGGAAGAAGTGAAAAGCTGCATTGAAAAGCACAATATGATTAAGGAAGGTGACGGAGTAGTTGTAGGAGTTTCCGGAGGTGCTGATTCCTTATGCCTCCTGCACGTCCTTTTACAGCTTTCTGAGCAATATAAGCTAAAGCTCTATGGAGTTCATTTAAATCATATGTTCAGAGGTATAGATGCTGATAGGGATGCTGAATTTGTAGGAGAGATATGCACCAAATGGGGAATTCCTTCTTTTGTAGAAGTTTTTGATGTTCCTGCATATATCAAAAAAACCGGAATGTCTCCGGAAGAGGCTGGGAGAGAGATAAGATACAGGCTTTTTGAAGATATACGCCAAAGGGTAAATGCAGACAAGATTGCAGTAGCTCAAAACCTCAATGATAATACAGAGACCATACTTATGCGCTTTATGCGCGGTACAGGCATTGATGGTCTAAAGGGAATAGAGCCTGTAAGGGGAAGGATAATAAGACCGCTTTTGGAGCTTGATAGAAGCCGGATAGAGGACTACTGCAAAGCCAACGGGTTAGAGCCAAGAGAAGATAAAACCAATCTTGAAACAATATATTCAAGAAACAAAATAAGACTAGAGCTGATACCCTTCATAAAAGAAAACTTCAATCCAAACATTAATGCTGCCCTTCAAAGATTTGCAAGTGTTATAAAAGATGAAGCTGAGTTTCTCGAGCTGCAGGCAGAGGCTTTCTTTATGGAAAACGCTAAAGTTGAGGAGCGAGCCGTAAGCTTTAGCATAGCAAAGCTTGCTGAATGTCATCAGGCGATAAAAAGAAGAATAATAAGAAAAGCGCTTTTAAAAGTAAATGCTTCACTAACGGGCTTTGAACAAAAGCATATTGAAGGGATTACGGAGCTTTTATCAAAAAGCACCGGTGCAGCTGTCGAGTTGCCGCAAAGGATCAGAGCCTACATTTCATATGTAGAGCTTATAATTTCAAAGGTGGTAGAGAAGGCAGACAAAAAATGCCTTTATGCCTTGAAAGACGACTCAACCATAAGCATTGACACACATAATAAAATGGTTACAGTAGAAAGAAAAAGCATAAGTGATTTTGTTCCCTCAAGGTCAAAGGACATTGTATTTATTGATGCTTCAAAGATTAAGCAGCAGCTTGTTATAAGAAACCGTGAAGAGGGAGATAGATTTTCGCCTATTGGTATGAAGGGAAGCAAAAAGCTTAAGGAATATTTTATTGATGAAAAAGTTCCAAAGGATAAACGTGATGAGGCTCTACTTGTGGCAGATGGATCTGAAATAGTATGGGTAGTTGGCAGCAGAATAAGCGAAAAATATAAAATAACAAGTGAAACAACAGCTGTAATAGCTATTAGAATTATTAATTTGCAATAAATATTTATAAAAATGAATAGAATAAATAAAGGGGGACAAAAAATGAGAAACGATATAGAAAAAATCATGATTGGTGAGGAGGAAATAAAGGGTAGAATAAAGGAGCTTGGAAAGCAAATAACTGAGGATTATAGCGGAAGTGACTTGCTGCTGGTAGGAGTATTAAAGGGCTGTATGTTATTTTTATCGGACCTTTCAAGAGAGATAGATCTTCCATTAACTATGGATTTTATGGTTGTATCGAGCTAAGGTGCTGCAACCAAGTCCTCTGGAGTT
>CALJSV010000231.1 GCA_937976095.1 uncultured Clostridia bacterium
TATTGCTTTGCAGCAAAAAAAGCACTATGCCGGAGATAGCTACCAGACACAAGAGTATTACGATAGCATGTCCATATATAAACTGTAATGCCTTCTTTAGTCCATTCATTAATATTCCTCCAACTGCGATTCTGTTTCTTAATTATAGCATAAATTAACTTTCAGCAAAAAAGAAAATAATGGTTTTCAAACAACGATAATAAAGCAGGTCAATTGGAAAATATCCTCATGACCTGCTCTATTTTACTTAATATTTAACATCAAGGACGGCAAATAGCTGCTTTTTCCATCAATATAGCAATTTGCTACAGCTATGTCTGTTGCTCCTTGAGCCTTTTCTTTTACCTTGAATACGACATACATAACCGTATCTGTTTTAATAATTGAGCTTATATAGTTTGCTCTTATTCTAATTGTATTCTTTGTCTCACTATTTTCAGTGTTAAAAGCTCTTGTAACTCCAAGTCCTAGATTCATATCAACGATTTCAAGCTTATTTGAATCATAGATTAAGCTCATATTCAGCTTAGAAATACCCTTGTGCCCATTTTTTACTTTAATAGCATAAATAAACTGCTGACCTGCTCTTAGAGTCTCTGAATCAGATGTTGCTGTGTAAAGACTAGCACTTCCAGTATCTAATGAATAGTCCCAACTCTTTACTGACTCATTGCCATAGTTATCTCTTAGCTTCAAAATAAGCCTGTGTTTGCCATCAGCCAGCCCACTTGTCCTTATTTGAATTGTTCCAAGTGCCTTGCTGTATGTGAAGGCCTTAGTCTCTATTCCATTTATATATAGCCTTGTCTTATTTATATCAATTCCTGTATCTGTCTTTTCCTTATTATCGCTTACCTTTATTCTAATAACTGAATTTGCCTTTAAAACACTGTTTTCTACCGGGAAGATTTTATCTATCCTCGGAAGTGAAATATCATCGTTTCTGAAGCCATACACTGCCCTTATATTGTCAATGTATATCGTTCCTGCAGTTTTCTTACTATCAGATGACTGCATATACCTTACTGCTCTGTCGATTGATAATGGCATTGGTCTACCAGCCGGCACTGCTGCCTCAACATATCTCCAGCCTACCCAATCTACTCCTGTTGTTTGATTCGTAAAATCAATATTAAAGCTGTTATTGCTTCCATCTCTCATCTGAGCCCTTAGCCAATGACCATTACCATCCCCATAGACCCACATTCCTATATGAGTCGGGTATCCGCTTATTGGGATGCTCTTATCTGCATATACACCGGCTGTACCAGAAGCTCCTCCAACCATATTATAATCCAGCCTCATTGATTGCTTTCCAAAGCGTACAAAATCCTCAGAGGTCTCAAGGTTTATCAAGTCCCCATTATCAGGAAGCCTATCACCCTTGACATTCCAACCTTCAATGCCCGCTTCAAAGCTCTCAACAACAACCGGAAGCTTTCCAACACTCACATAACAAGCTGCAATCTGATTATCATCGTATGAAACGTAAATCATCCCTGATAGATCAGACTTAGCTGATGCTTTAAACAAACCATTATTGTCTATTGCTCCTATATCTCCTTTAATAGTCCACCTAAAAACATTGTCCTGACTGACTACAGGAAGCATGTCCTTAACAGCGCTTATATTGAAATCAAAGGTTTTCCCCGGTTCTAGATATAGTGCTGTTTTGTTTATGTTAAACTGCACCTCTCTTACTACTTCTATTTCTGAGATTCCTGATATGTCTCCTGCTCTTGAAATAACAACTCCGGCTGCAGCCTCTTTTCCTGCAGTTAAAACACCGTTACTTGCCTTACCAATGCCGTTGGTTGTCTCCCATGAGACTACTTCATTTAACTGTACAGGCTGAAAGTTTGAATCTGTTCCCTTTACATCTATAGCTAACTGTGCCCCAGCCAAGACTACTGCCTTTCTTGGATAATTGTGCAAATAGGATAGCGTTCCTGTTTCATACACAGGTGTTACTAGCAGCAGTGCATTCGGGTTTGCTCTTTCCCTCCCATCAGACGGCTTATTCAGTACTAGTGCATCCGTGCTTCCAGGCATACGCGCCGAAATAGTAGTTGACCCGCCTCCGTCAAGATTCAGTGCGCTTGTACATCCGTTCTCCATAAAGAAAGCTGCAATATCAATTAAATTCATACCAACACTATGCTCAGGCTGTCGCCCATCTACTGTAAAGATTACTGTAGAACCATCCTGCTTGACACCTATAGCAGTTCTTGGATGCACGTTGTTGTCCTTTGTAGCTATTTCTCCGTTGTTAAGAATAATCTGACCGCCGCCTATTGCCTCTTTTATACTCAGCCAGTTTTCACTGCCTTCTCCAACTGCTTCTGAAGTGATCAAAAGCTCATCACCAAGCTTCAGCTTCTTTAGCTGTTCTATATATGGCACACTATAATCGCATTTTTCTGCTGATAGGATTATCCTTCCAGCACTTATGCCGGTGCTCACCGCATCATCGATTATTTCCACAACTCTAGCCTTAAGTGGACTTCCAAAGGAAAACTCTCCTTCTATCTTCTCCAGTACAACATCATAGCTTTTTTGTGCTGCTTTTGTACTCTCAGCAAAGGACTCATCAAAAACATAGATACCCCATTGTCCAAGGTTCTTGTTTATAAAAGTAGGGTATATAGTATCCCCGCCATTATTTATCTCTGCTTTAAACCTAAAGGATATATTACCAATATAGGCTCTCCCATCCTCGTAAAAGCCAACTGCAGGATAATCGTCATTGCTGGATGTTACTATTCGGCCGTTACGAATCACAGGTCCAATGGGGACCCCTGTCTTTGTGTCATAAAAATCTCCATTTATACCCCCAATTACTCTTTGACTCTCATTTGTATACATCTTTGCAAATTGAGTCAGGGTAAATCTACTGTAAAGCTTGTCCCCTATGGCAGAAATAAGCTTCACATCACTTGCTGGCTGTATATCCATAGTATAGCCTCTTTGTATCCCTTGAGCAGGATGGTTTGCTATGTAGCTTTTTAACATAGCATTTCCTGCAATACTTCGTTGTTCTTCGAACAGAACCTGTCCAAGGGATATAGATGAAGCCTCTACAAAAACTATGCCACCGGAAAGTGCAAGCATGTTTGATAAAAATACTATCAAAAGAGCATATGCAAGCATCTTCCTTCTACTCTTATGTGTGAAACAACTCATTGGTTTTCCCCCTTGTTTATCTATTACTGCATCTCCTACTTTGACCTCTTATTTGCTTCTATTGTTCCAATAATTTGTATATTTTTAACTAATCCAAGCCTACATAATGCTTAAACTCCTCAGCATCTATATGCTCTGCTTCATATAAAAACACATCATTGTTTACACTTAGAAATATGATATTGTCATCTGAATCAAGATAAGCCTTGACAAGCCTATATACCTTGTCTTCATACTTGTATGTAACTCCTTCATATAAATTCAGATGCACCAGCTTATTCTCTACTATTACAGAGTGAGCTATACTCCCATACCCCTCCTGCTCCTGCCAAAGATAATTTATCATATCTGCTATACCATAGCTTTCTATCTCTGACCATCTTGATTTGACCTTTTTGGCCGCAACCAACTCATTAAAAGTGCTATTTAGTTTCTTCAGCATAATCTTATCTCCTGTTCTATATATTATTCTCAATTTAATATTATTGGCTTTTCACTATAAAAAATACAAACTATATCCGTACATAGCCTTAGACACTTACTACAATATGGTATTCTACATTTTGCTATTGCTTTCCTTCCATTAATAAGCTTGAAATTTATGCTAATCTTTTTTCAAAAAATATATAGGCACACCCTTCCATATGTTTCAAAAAGGTGTGCCTGTTAAATGTTAATAACTATCTCTATTCTTCCTCAGGAAGTATTGCATTATGGTACACATCCTGCACATCATCGAAGTCATCAAACATATCCAGCATCTTATTAATCTTCTTTATATCTTCCTCTGCAGTCACATCAACTGTAGTCTGAGGTATCATTGTTACTTCTGCAGATGCCATTTCAACCCCTGCGTCTTCCAGCTTCTTACGTACTTCTGAGAAGCTTGCCGGGTCCGTCAGTATTTCATAGGAATCCTCTTCTGCAGAAAAATCCTCTGCTCCAGCATCTAGGGCAAGCATCATTAGCTCTTCTTCATCAATCTTGTCTGATTTCTCAACTAGTATAACTCCCTTAGTATCGAACATAAAGGATACACAGCCCAAAGCTCCCATATTTCCGCCGTTTTTATCAAATATGTATCTGACTTCTCCGGCAGTTCTGTTTCTATTATCTGTTAAGGATTTTACTATAACTGCTACTCCACCGGGAGCATAGCCCTCATATGTAATTTCCTCATAAATCACGCCTTCCATTTCTCCAGAGCCCTTCTTAATAGCTCTATTAATTGTGTCATTAGGCATATTGTTTTGCTTTGCTTTAGCTATGACGTCTGCCAGCTTGTTGTTAGTGGCTGGATCTGCCCCATTTTTTGCAGCAATAGCAATTTCTTTTCCTAGCTTAGTAAATATTTTACCCCTTAATGCATCCTGTCTTCCTTTTTTGTGCTTTATATTAGCCCATTTTGAATGTCCTGACATTAGGCTACCTCCCTTTACTATTAGTTGTTTTCTTGCTTTTCTGTTGGAATAAACTTTGGTGCGGTTCTGCGCTTATGCTCGCTCCTTGCAAACATTGTATCAACCTTTGCCTTTACAGCGTCAGAAGCCTGACCTGTCAATATATATTCATCGAGCTCGTCATAGGACATACCCATTTCGCTTTCATCGGTCTGATTCTCCCAAAGTCCTGCTGTAGGAGGCTTAACAATAACCTCTTCAGGTACACCAAGATAGCGAGCAAGAGCTCTAACCTCATGCTTAACAAAGCCTGCAAGCGGCAGTAGATCTGATCCTCCATCACCATGCTTTGTAAAATACCCTATAGTCAGTTCGCTTCTGTTGCCCGTTCCTGCTACAAGATAATTGTTTATAGACGCGTAATAGTATAATGAAACCATGCGAAGCCTTGACTTTATATTAGCAAGGGAAAGCTTTGGATCGTTTTCACTTGCGCCTAGTAATCGTTTCATCGAATCAAAAGCTTCGTCCAGCACAACAGTCTTTACATTACCAAGGTTGAGTGCCTTAACAACCAGCCAGGCATCTGCCTCATCCGCAGGATTGCTATAGCAAGGTAGATTAACACACAATAAATCATCAGGAAAAGCCCTTTTCGCTAATGCTGCTACTACAGCGGAGTCTATTCCTCCTGAAAGTCCTAACACTATGCCCTTTGCGCCAGCATCCTTCACCTGCTTTTGAAGCCATTCTACAGCTTCATCACAAATAAGCTTTATATCCTTCATATAAATCCTCCTTAAGAAGCTGGTAGTTTCAAGTTTGACACTACCGTTTTATAACATTTTTTACTATATTGCGCTTTCTATGATATCACTATAATTACATCATGTAAACAGTTGACTTTTAATGTAATTTTTTTCATGCTATATTGTTTCTTATTTTGTAAAGATTAATAAGGATAATACTTGTTAGGCGGGTGTATTTATGAAGAAAAAAATTAAAAGAGCACCGCTGGTAGGCTTTTTTGCCGGTATCATTAATGGCTTATTTGGCTCGGGAGGTGGCACTGTTCTGGTACCCAGCCTGGTATTTTGTATGAATGTAGAGGATCATAAAGCACATGCGACAGCTATATCTGTAATTCTACCTATCAGCATAATAAGCTCCTTGGTATATATGAAGCATGGAGTTGTAGACTTTCCACTAACTCTAGCGGTTTCTGTCGGCTCTATTATAGGGGGCTTTGTCGGCTCCACAATTCTCAGAAAAGTGCCTGTAAAAGTATTAAGAAGGTTTTTTGGGATTATAATGATAATTGCAGCTATTAGGATGGTGTTTTAATGCTAGTTATTTTTTTAGGCTTCCTTGCAGGTATTATAGGCGGTATGGGTATCGGCGGAGGTACAATACTAATACCTTCACTAGTCTTCTTTGTGGGAGTTAAGCAGCAGGTAGCACAAAGTGTAAGCCTTCTTTCCTTTATACCAGCTGCAATTGTTGCATTGGTTATACATTTCAGACATAAAAGCATAGAAAAAAAACTTGTACTCAGACTTATTCTTTTTGGATGCATAGGCACTCTTATAGGAGCCTTTCTAGCTGTAAACCTAAATTCGGAGCTCTTAAAGAAGGGCTTTGGCATATTTCTTTTTATAATGGGAATATATGAACTTACGTCAAAATGTAAAAACAAAACAGAAAAGGAAGAGGCAAAAAAATGAAAATAAAAAAATATATCGATACATATATGCTTGTTAGAAAGCTCCAGAGCTCTAAGCAGAAGGATGAAAACAGACTTGATATGCATAAGGAGAAGTGCGAAAACTACTTTAGGTGTGATGATGATGATAATGACGGAAGGGGTAACTATTAAGCTACCCCAATTCCACTAATACACATCTATTAAATATTATCTCTATTCCCTTAGTCTTAGCAAATTCAATAAGCTCATCGCTTTCTGCTCCAGGCTGGCACCATATCTGCTTTATACTCTTTCCTTCGGCTTTTTTCAGTATACCAAGACCTCTAACCGGATTTACTATCATACTTACAACATCTATGTCCGCCTCAATGGCTTCTATACTGGGAAAGCATTTGCTTCCTTCTACCTCATCATATTCGGTATTAACAGGATATACATTATAACCATGCTGCTTTAGCTTTTTAAAAACCTTATAACCAAATTTGGAGGTGTTCTGAGTGGCTCCAACCACAGCCCAATTTTTGTAGCCCAAAGCCTTTTCGATTAAATCATTCATCATCCTATCTCCTTTCTATTTATAAATCTCTTTAGTATTTTCTCCTCATTTTGCAGAATTACTAAAGAAAGTATTATAAATGCTGCACCCAACAGCTGTACTATGACCATTGTTTCTCTCAGAAAGAAGTATGCCAAAACAAGGGTTATTGGAAGCTCCGCTGTTGCTACAATGCTGGCACGCTCAGAGCCAATAAGCTCAATTCCCTTATACAGGAAAACTATAGGTAGTATTCCAGATATAATTGAAAGCTCAAAAATATAGAAAATTAGTTCCGGAGTTAGTACAAAGCTAAAGGTAAAAAAATTAATATTGAGAAATAGTGCTGCCATTAGTATTATTGAGGATGTATAAAAGGTAATAACCAAGGGCTTTAGTCCCTTAAGCTTTATATCTGCGTATACATTAAAAAAAGCATACGCTGCGCTTGCAGCAATACCATAAAACAAGCCTATAATCGGAGTGCCTGTTAAATCAATATTAAAAATATTAATTACCATAATACTTCCCAGCAAAGCAAATATTAAAGCTGCATTATTAACTATATTTATCTTTTTTGTTTTCGTAATTATAAAGTATAGGCTTACCAAAGCAGGGTTTGTAAATAGGAGCATTGATGCTATTCCTGCATTTAACTGCTCTAAAGCCATATAAAAAAATATTGTTGTTCCAGCGCTTCCGATTATCCCTTGCAGTACAACTCTCTTTAACATTTCTCTATCAAGCTTCAGCTGCCTAATCCCTGTAAAAGCAAAATAAGCAAGAAGAAGCAGTATGGAAAAAGCATTTTGAAGTATCAGCAAATCAAAAACACTCATTCCAAGATTAATAACTGTCTTTCCTACAATTGCAATTACTGCAAAGAATAATGATGCTAGTGCTATGTAAATATATCCTATCTTAGTACCTTTCATTGTTACCCACCATACTATTTCTTAATATAGCTATTAAGTCTACCCTTTAAAATATTATCTATTTCTGCCCTAATATACATTCCATCTGCCTCATAGCTCTCACTTAGTACAACAGCCTTATTATGCAGCATGGAAGCTATGCTTCCCTCCGAGTATGGCACCATAAAATCTACAATGCTGGTTTTTTGCGCTGCATACGTACCTACCATCTCTAGTAAAGTTTCTAATCCAAGTTTTTCCTTTGCTGATATATATGCTTTTGAATTAGCTTCATCATTTTTCCCTATACTCGACTCAAACTCAGAAATTTTATCTGCCTTATTATAGACATTTATTATAGGCTTATCTTCTACATTAAGCTCCTTTAAAACCTCCATAACAGTTTTCATATGAGCTTCGTACTCAGGATTACTTGCATCTACCACATGCAAGAGTAAGTCTGCATATATGACCTCTTCAAGCGTTGATTTAAATGCATCTATTAAATCATGAGGAAGCTTTCTTATAAAGCCTACTGTATCTGTTATTAGAACCTCTTTTCCGTTTTCCAGAGTGACTCTTCTGGTTGTAGGATCAAGAGTCGCAAAAAGCTGATCCTGTGCATAAATATCAGCATCAGCAAGGCTATTAAGAAGAGTTGACTTTCCTGCATTGGTATAGCCTACCAGACATACCTGATATACATTATTGTTCTCTCTGTTTTCACGCTGCAGCTGTCTATGCTTTTTTAGCTCCTTTATTTCGTTTTCCAGATCATTGACTCTATCACGAAGCCTTCTTCTATCAACCTCAAGCTTTTTTTCACCAGGTCCTCTAGTTCCTATCCCTGCACCTGTCCTAGACATTTGAGCCCCAAGTCCAATAAGACGAGGAAGCATATATTTTAGCTGTGCCAGCTCTACCTGTAGCTTTCCTTCCTTGGATTTTGCCCTCTGAGCAAATATATCAAGAATTAACTGTGTCCTATCTATTACCTTTACTCCTAAAGCTGCCTCAAGATTTCTTACTTGTGCACCAGAAAGCTCTTCATCAAAAACAACCAGATTTGCATCTAAAGCTTGAACAGTTAAGGACAGCTCCTTTAGCTTTCCTTTTCCTATAAAATGAGCTATATCCTTTTTGTCTCTGTTTTGAACCATTCGACCAAGCTCAATTCCACCTGCAGTCTTTAAAAGCTCCCGAAGCTCTTCTAATGCCTCTTCGCTTTCTATTCCAAACAAAACTGCCCTCTCAGTCTCATCGACATTATGCTTGCTTTGATTTCGTAACGCTTTTAAGCCTGCTTCAACCTCTTCTATAAGAGACATTACATTTAATTTTTGAAGCCTATCTCTTGAGTATGCCCCCATAACTGCAGGTAGGACTTCCTTGTTATCATTAAGTCCTAAAAATGACAAATAAGCATTAGTCATTTCACCATCCAAAACGCCTATCGCTACCATCAAATCAAATCTCAATTTCTTTATTGCAGAAAGATCTACATCTGATAGCATACCGTTTCCGTTTGGATGGGTATGAATGCACCTTATTCCACTCAAGCTTTCATCTGATCTTCTTCTATCATGATTTTTAAGAGATACTGTGTTTTCATCACCAATACCTACATCTATTACTTCGCCCTTTCTATCTATATAAACTGCAATTTCTCTGCCGGTTTTT
>CALJSV010000232.1 GCA_937976095.1 uncultured Clostridia bacterium
AATCTAAGTACTGACAATATTATGAAGATTATTTTCGGTTATGCGGCTAAAATAGCAAATGAGCGAAAAATGGATAATATTTTAATGCATATTGCAGACATGGGAAGAGCTTTGATACTTGCAGATCGCTGTACTATGTGGATGCTCGACAAGGATGCAAATGAGCTTTGGACTAAGGTAGCCCATGGGATTGATATAATTCGTGTACCAGCAAGTGCAGGGGTAGTAGGGTATACTATAAGCTCAAGAGAACCATATTTTACAAACGATGCTTACGGTGACGAAAAATTTAACAAAGAAGTAGATAAGAGAACCGGATACAAGACACAAGCCATAATATGCATCCCATTGTTTAACAGTGGAGGTGAAGCTATAGGTGCCTTTCAGGCTGTAAATAAGATGACATCAAGCAAATGCTTTAATCAAATGGATCTAGAATATTTTAAGGTAGCTGCATCTTACGCTAGTAAATCTCTTGAAGCAGCAATCCTAAATGATGAGATAGAAAGAACGCAAAAGGAAATAATATTTTTAATGGCCGAGGTAGGAGAGAGTCGCTCTAAAGAAACAGGCAATCATGTAAAGCGTGTTGCTGAATATTCAAAGCTGCTTGCTCTTAAGTATGGAATAAGCGAAGAAGAGGCTGAGCTTATAAGGGTAGCTTCACCTATGCATGACATAGGTAAGGTGGGTATACCCGATGAGGTGCTCAAAAAACCAGGCAAGCTGACTTCAGAAGAATTTGATTTAATGAAATCACACACTTCACTTGGCTACAACATTCTTATGAACTCAAACAGGAGAATAGTTAAAGCAGCTTCAATAATAGCTCACCAGCACCATGAAAAGTGGAGTGGTGGAGGTTATCCTCAAGGCTTAAAGGGAGCGGAAATACATATCTATGGAAGGATCACCGCTATAGCGGATGTGTTTGATGCACTAGGTAGTGACCGCTGCTATAAGAAAGCATGGGAGCAAGATCGTATAGTCCAGATGTTCAGAGAAGAAAAGGGGCAGCAATTTGACCCTGAGCTAATACAGCTTTTTTTGGACAACCTGAGTGAATTTATAGCAATAAGAGATAGATATCAGGATTTATGTGAAATATAAAAAAATTAACCGGCAGATAAACTGCCGGTTTTTTGAGGAGGGGGAGTAAATTTCAAATTAGTCACTAGAAATTGTTTGTTATAACTATTATAGACTATTATTATTACAAGAATATTATAGATAAATAACAATCTTATTAAACTTCAATTATTATTAGCAATTTTGTGCTTTGAAGTATAGTATTTCCAATTATTATCTCAGTTTTACATTGTCAGAGGGAGGAAAAGCAGTGGAAGACAAAAGCTATTGGGTTTGGCTGTCAAGTTTGCCTGGTATTGGAAGCAAGAGATTCAGCGCACTTATAGATCATTTTGGATCTGCAAAAGCAGTATTTGAAAGCTCCTTACCGGAGCTAAAGGCTAGTAGATTAATACCTGCTGAACTTGCAGATACTATTTCAAATAATAAAAGCCTTGAAAGGCTGAACTCATATATGAAAAAAGTAAAGGATAATGATATAGACATAATCTGCTTAAGCGAAGAAGCATATCCTGAAAATTTAAAAATCATATATGATCCGCCACCGGTAATTTATGTAAGAGGAGCGCTAAAGGAAGAAGACTTTTTATCAATAGCTGTTATCGGTTCCAGAAAAGCTAGTGATTACGGTCTAAAAACAGCTGATAAGCTATCCTACGAGTTAGCGCAAAACGGTGTTACTGTTATAAGCGGAATGGCAATGGGCATAGACTCAGCAGCTCATAACGGAGCTTTGAGAGCTGGAGGAAGGACTATAGCTGTATTTGGCTGCGGCTTATTGCATGTCCACCCTAAAAGTGGATATGCTTTGTATAAGGAGATAATTAAGCATGGAGCTGTTATATCTGAATATCCTATATCATATCCTGCAAGACCTGAGTACTTTCCTGCACGAAATAGAATAGTAAGTGGAATGAGTAAAGGCATTGTCGTTGTAGAAGCTGGACTAAAGAGCGGCACATTGATCACAACGGATTTTGCCTTGGAGCAGGGAAGAGATGTTTTTGCTGTACCTGGCAATATTAATTCGCCAGGAAGTAAAGGAACAAACGATCTCATAAAAAATGGTGCAAAGCTTGTAGATTGCGTCGAAGATGTATTAAGTGAGCTTAATATTAATACAAGTGCAGCCCAAAAAGCGCAAGATCCTGCCAAAAGAGCAGATATATCTTCGGATGAGGCAAAAATATTGAATTGTATAAGGGATAACGGGAAAAATATTAATGAAATTGTTGCTATTACAGGAATGAATGTAAAAAATATTATGTCAGTCATTACAATTATGGAAATAAAAGGGCTAATAATTCAGACAAATAGTACATACTATTTGAGTATATAAGATATATATTTAATTTTACTATTGGAAAATATTTGATTGTTCTGTTATAATACAAGATGAATTTTTAAAATGAG
>CALJSV010000233.1 GCA_937976095.1 uncultured Clostridia bacterium
TAGCTTTTCTGTGACATCTAGTATCCAATTTGATATTTCAACTATCTGTATGGGATCTTCTAGGGCTAACTCTCTAAATAAATCAATTGATTTTTCCGCAGATAATGGTTTACTAATTTGCTCTTTATTCCATAAAGTTGCAGCTATGCTTAATATCTCTCTACCTGAGACTATTTTTTTACCTATTGTCGAATAGACTTTACTCCAACATTGATGCAACTCATTAATTTTTTCTTCAGATACTTCTTTTGAAAAACTCTCAAATGCTATTCCCATTAGCATGCTTTTGCACTTATCTAGCCAATCTACTTCAAGCCCTCTACTATTTAGCACTTCAAAAACTGTATATACAGCCCCTTCATCTTCAAGTGCATAGAAAATAAAATCTAATCGATTCTTTATGATTTTTAGCAATTCCATCACTGGATATTTTTCAACCCATTCTTCGATAAACTCTTCACATTCTATAAATGCACTATATAGGTTAAACTCTGCCGTGGTTCTAAGTTGTTCTATTTCTGGAATCATACCATTTAATAAATACTTTCTAAATATCATTGAACTATCATGGTTCGTCTGTAACAGAATAAGCCTTTGTTCATCTTTAACTAGCAAATTATCAATCTTTCTAGCCTCTTCTTTATGATTGTCATCAAATTGCATCATTTTTTTAGATATGGCTCTAAGTAAAATTATTAGTGTAGTGAGCCTCTGCTGTCCATCAACTACATCTAATCTTTCTAGCTCATCTGTTCCAATTTCTTCAGTTTTATAAGTCTGTAGACAGACTATCGTAGCCATAAAATGATGCCTATTTTGGTCAGTGCTGTACCCTAGTTTTTTTATATCATTAAACAAGTCTTGCCTTTGTTTAGTTTCCCAACTATAGGCTCTCTGATAGTTAGGAATACCAAATAACCTTTGATTTAAAACCCCATTAAAAGTTAAATATTCTGGTCGAAGCGCCATGCGTTAATCTCCTTTCATCTACAAATACTTATATTTAACCTACCTATCATTTAATTAGTCTGGAACTAATTTGTTTTATAATAGTTAAATCAGTGAGTAAAACTACTTATTACTATTATTTTCCTACATTTTTTTGTAAATTCCAACTAATTCAGCGCGACAAATTAATACACTATTCGACACTAATGAAATAAGAGTAGTTTAGTTATCTCACACCGACATAGTCAAAAAAAACAGCTAACCCTTAAGAGTTAGCTGTTAATCTCACTTTGTACTTTTCATTTTTTCACTATTATTTAACTGCATATTTATATCATGATTGTCTGATTTATCAGATATATCCTATAAATTGGGTTCAATTGCATCTAGTCCCTCATCAATATCTACAATCTATTACTTTATATCCCTCACATTAACATCAAAATAACCATGTCTTCGCGCAAAATTTAAAGCACCACGCTATCTAACAGCTTTATCCTTCCTCACAGTCTCCCTCACACTATTCCTAAGCGACTCAGTCAAATACCCCGCGGGATTCTTGATATTCCCTTTCCTAATCTGTTGCTCCCGCATCTTATCCAGTATGGTTCTGACCTGCTCTTTGCCGTATCGCCTTATAAGGTTCTCCATAAATCTTGGGTCGTAGTTCTTATTGTAGTCGGTGTTAAACTCCTGCACGTAGAGCTTGCTCATATCCTCGGGGGCGTTTTGTGCTCCGCTATCCTTGTTGACTACCATTCTTTCCCCGTTGATCTTTAGCTCTATTACGTTTGCTGGTCTTTCTACCTTCTGGTCAGCTATCTTGTAGGCTTCCTTCTTGTACAGGTCTTCTGGCTTGCCGCCTGCTGATAGTACCTTTCTCAGCTCGTTTATGACTGCTGACAGCTCTCTGCTTTCAAACCTTGGGATGTTCATGCTTTCTCTGTTCATTACCTGCTGTACAAAGGGTGTATACTCTGGCTCTTTACCAAGCTTTTGTGCTTTTTCCTCTGATGCTTGCTTGGATGCCTCGTATTGCTTCTCTAGTATTTCCTCTGCGTACTTCATAAGGGACTTAAGGCTGGCACTGCCTGAGTCGACTTCACTTGTAGAGCCATCTTTATAAAGCTCTTCGGTGTAGTAGGTCTCTGTGCTTGTACCTGCTGATGCGCTGCTGCTTCTTCTGCCCTTGTAGCGTTCTCTTTGCTCTGTCGTATCTCTGGCTGTCCTATAGCCGCCTTCCGAGGTCTCTAAGGAATCATCCTCTGTCCTAATCTGCTTGGAGTATCTTTCTGTGTTTTTTCTTAGTGTCATATCCTTGGCTGCATCGCTTATGCGGCCTTCTATCCTCGCATCCTTGGACATTTGCTTGTTGACTGCATTTGCGCCCTTTGGCACTGTCCTGAGAAGGGTCATAAGTCCAAAGAACTCCTCTCTCTTCCAGAGTATTACTGCTGCAATTACAAGCTGTAGTATCATCACCACAAACCATCCGTAAGTATCACTGAGCTTGAATATGGCTGTGTTGAAGGCAAATATAATAGCCAGCATAAAGGATATAAATATCTTGATGCAGCCATAGCCTATAACCTTTGTCGCCCATGCCTGCACTGTGCGCCAGCCAAACCAGGGGATCATTGCCAGCAGAAATATGAAGACTCCAAACATGGCTACTATGATTGCCAGTGCCTGATATGCAAGTATGAGCAGGGACATAAGGGCTATACCAATAAACATCAGCAGCATGGGGAGCAGGTATAGCAGCATAAAGCCCACTCTTTTGACTCCCCAATCTGATGTAAAATGCACCTCGTCCTTTGCAAAGTCGTTTACGTACTTTTTCCGCAGCTCCGAGCCTACGGGAAGTGACAGCACCTTTGCCTCCTCCCTTTCAGCCAGTGCCACGTTGCCAAACTCCAGAAGCTGCCAGGGTCTATGTACAAACATCATCCATATGTCGTTGCAAACTATCATTACTGCTGAGTCGGGGTTGCTTCCCATCTCTGCAGCCTTGTAAGTGCCTGCCAGTATCTGCTTGCTGGCATCCTCCGAGAGCTTGTCGACCTTTTGGAGAAATGAAGCAGGGTTGGTCAGGAAGTAAAAGGCAACCGCCATAACTACTACTGTCTGAAGTATCGCCATCCATATCTGGGTCTTCTGGTCTGACATTAGCTTTATGAGGTAGAATAGCCCAAGGAGCACTATAACTGTAAGCACCAGCTCGTCATATATGGCTATCCGAAGCTCTCCTATTATGGCATTGAATATCTGTGAAAAAAGCTCAAAGAAGCTTATCTCAAAGGCATAGTATACGATGACTACCAGCAGATAGGTAAGGTAAACCTGCACCTTAAAGAGTATATTTGCCAGCGCATTTGATATAGAGCCTTCCATGGCATCCATGCCCTTAAATATGCTCTGGCTCTTCATATCCAGATAATAGTTGTTTCTGTAGATCGTCAGGTAAGGGCTGTTGTTGCGGCCATTAAACAGCTGCTCAATAGATGGAAAGGCTGATTCTCCGGGATCATCGCCCTTTTTGCTGGTCTCCGGAGGAGCTGCCGATACAAGCTGTGTAGTCAGTATGCAAGCTATCAGCAGCATTGCCAGCAGCTTCTTATGCAGGAGTCTCAACCGCCTCACCTTCTTCCTCTCTTATCACATTGGGTCTTGTATCAAATGCCCTCTCAAGATGCTCATATACAGCGTCAAATTTCAGGTCGCCCACTCTTCCGTCAAGGTCTTGGAAAAGGCACTGACCGTTCTCAAGGTTTCTTATCCTGCTTATGTTTTCATCTGTGCATTCCAGATCCAAAAACTCCAATATCCTCTTTATCTCGTTTATCTCTGTTGCCTTAAAGCAGAACTTGTAGGTTATGTTGTTTTTGATGCCCTCGCCCTTCATATCCCTGGTGCTGTGCCCTATGAAGGAGCAGCCGGCATTGAGTGCTCTGCCCTCTCTTATGAGGGTATCTATCATTTGCTCTCCCTGTGAATTAGCTGATAGCGCCCAAGCCTCATCAAAGAGTATCTCCTTGTATATCTGCCTGTTCATGTGCATGAACTTCCTTGCAAAGGACGCAATGGGCAGCATCAGTACTGTGGAGATTACCTCCTCTTGAGTGTAGTCCTTCTTAGGCTTGTCGGGCTTTGGCATGGATAGGTTCTCTATTTGCAGTACGCTGATCTTGCTTTCAAAGGACAGGGCATCCTCATCTCCGTTGCCAAATAGCAGTCCTGACATAGCCATATTGCGCAGAAGCTTGATCCTCCTGCCCACCTTGCGTGCTGTCTGGCAGAACTCATCCTCCTGGGGAAACTCTATAAGCCTTTGCGCCAGCTTTATCATGCAGGGCTTTTCCTGTGTTTTTACCCAATCTATGGCTTCCAGTATTACCATGTATTCGTCGTCCTTTGGATCAAGCTTGAAAAGCTCGGATAGTATGGATATTGCCAGATAGCCTGCGTCCTCAAGATTGTTTTTGTATATGAGGAAGGGATCTAGCTTTCCTTTGTCCTTTTCGTTGGATGACAGGGTTATTATGTTTATCTGTCCTTTTAGCTCCGGCAGGTCGTGTACCCAGTTGGAGCGCTCCCCCTTTGGGTCTATGACCAGCCCATAAGCTCCATAGATTACCGACAAGTAAAATAGCAGGTTGGCATTGAAGGATTTACCTCCTCCCAGAGTGCCTAGAAAGGCGGCTGCTGCTGATCTGTTTAGTCGGCAGGCTCTTGATTTGTCCAGATATACGTTTTTTCGTAGTATGCCTGTCGTGCCTATATATGGGCCTATGTTGTCGCCTAGGAGCCTTGTAGCCCCTATCATACCCCCTGCAAGTGTCCTTGGTGGTATTCGCATTACATAGTCGGCTACATATCTGCCAGTACCGGGCAAAAACTCCATAAAAAGCTTTAGCTGGTCTGAGGCAGGTCTCTCTATGATAAAGTTATGATCTGTATAAAACTCCTTGATAAAGCTTACTCTGTCCTCCAGCTCCTCCTTGGTGTCTGCGGCTATGCAGAAGACTATGGAGGCCATGGTTATGGGTGCTCTGGTGGCTTTTAGCTCTGACTCTAGCTGGTTTGCATGCTCCTTTGAAAAGGCAAGCTCATCGGGCAGATCGTCGTTATTTTCGTTGATATGATCTATTTGATCCTGTATCTCTCTTTTCTTCTTGCCAATTGCCTTTAAGCTTTCGTTGTGCTCCAAGGTGTCTATGTGGATGCAGATTTCTGTCTGGATGGGAAGATCCTGCAATACAAACAGCCATTCATTGCCGGGGAATTCTATGCCGTCAGGTATAAAGGACAGTGCCATAAATGACTGATAGGACACTGTTCCGTCATCCTGATGCACCTTTAGTACTCTGCTCTCAGTTGTATCCAGCTCTCCTTCTGTAAGAGTCAGTATATCCTTGGTGTGAGCTCTTATAGCCACTTCACCGTTTTTTATTATTCTCTCTGAGAAGGGCGACCATGGATGACCTTCACGGCTGCGCATGGGGATGCTGCCTGTCAGACCCCTTTTGAAGGCTCTTCTCGTTAGCCATTCTATATCGGATGATTCACAAGGCTTTATCCTTATTCTTTTGGTCTGCTTCTTAAGATACTCACTGGCAAGGTTTACAAACATGTCCTTTTCTCTTTTAAAAATCTCTCTAGCCTCTGCTCCCAATGCTTCCATTATGGCGTTTGTGGGCTCTTTGATAAGATAGGACAGCAGATCCTTAAGGTCTCTTAGAATACTGGTAGAAAGCCTTAGCTTTGTGCCAACATAGACCTTGTAGTCATTGCTGTTGCCGTTTATCCTTATCTTCTCCTTTAGGTACACCTTAGTGCCCTCAGAATGCTTTATCGAAAACTCATATAGGCTGTCCTTCTTATTGAGCTGGGAGGTCAGGCTCTGAAAGTGCTTGTCTATGTCCTGACTGACAGGTACTACTAGTATTTTTGCCTCTATGCCTATGTTTGATAAAAACCTTGAGAGGGAGTTTAGTATTGATATTTTGTTTTCGTTGGATTTGAAGTCGTAGTTGAAGCCGTCCATTTTGTAATATGCCCAGCATTCGTTTCTGCTGGTGTTAAAAACCAGATTGTCCTCAAAGTATTTTACCGGGTACTCGTACAACTAGCTCCCTCCTTTGCTTTTTTTGACTTTTTGCTATCCTTTAGCACTGTCTCTGTTTTGTCTATGATTATTGGTCTCCTATAGCCTATCTTGGATATAAATTTTACCTTTTTGAGTGATATTACAGGCCTGAACCTGTTGTAGCGCTTTGGCAGCAACAGGTATTGACCCATATCGAAGAAATATTTGTGCGGGTACTTCCCATCCAGCTTTTGCTTAGTAAGAAACTTCATGATGCCGTAGGGTATAAGGAAGTACTTGAATATAAAGTGAGCCTTGCCTATAAAGGGTATAAAGCTTATGATGATGTAGGTTATGATGATGCTCACTATGAAGTACATGAGCTCGTTGAGGTTAAGGGGGAAGGGCAGCTTCAAGCCCTCCAAGGAATATATCTTTCGGTCTATCTTCCATACATTTCTGTAGGTACGCAGTATGACATAGTCCCTATTGTCTTCCATAGCTGTCACCTAGCTGCCGTTTATGACTTTGTTGTAGAGATATAGTCCCACAGTCTTGAGCTTTGCGGGATCATCTATGATAACCAGCACCAGAGCTGCCAAAACTATAAAGCCGCCAAACTGCACAAACTGCCTCTTGGATAGCAGCTTCAGGGCATATACGGCTGTGCCGGCGAGAGCCAGCCACCAGACTCCATCCTTTACCCAGTCCCCGAGGTTTTTTGCCCATTCGTTGTCTGCAAAGGCTGCTGTGGATATAAGGCTTAGGATAAGGATCAGCATTAATGCTGTTTTTGCTAACCTACTGTTTATATGTTTTTTCATTGTACTACCTCCTGTGTATTGTTAATATTTAGTGTTCTTGCGTCAAAGGTCTTGATATAGTACCTGCCATCCTTTCGGATCAGGCTTATGTTGTATCTTTGCTTCAGCTTTTGGCCTGAGTATGGGTCGGATACTGTCAGCTCTGCTATGGCTGTAAAGCTTCCCTCTGTAGCATTCTTAAACACTCTTGCTTCGTCCAGCTTTTCAAACTTAAAGCTTCCATCCAGTCCGAGTACTCCTGCTCCGGCATCTGCCATGTAGTACTGTGTCTCTCCGGCCTTACCTTCATAATAGGTCTTAAAGAAGCTTGAAAGCATATTGCTTATATCCTGTGCTGTACTTGAGTCTGCTGTCTCTCCGCTGTATTGGCTTGCCTTTAGCTTTGGCTTCACCGGCTCCGGTAGAAAAACAGGATAGTCTTCTACGAGATAAGCACCTTCTGTCTCTACTATAGGGATTCTTATATACAGGTCTCTTTGCCTTGTCAAAGTCTCTGCTGGCTGTGTTACTGCATCTGTAGTATCGCTTGGAGCAGCTTCCTGCTTGTAGGTAGCCTTTACCCTCACATCTATATTTAGCTGCCTTTCACCAGTCCACCTAAGACCTATGCATCTTGCCTCCATAGCTTGTACATCCGTCTTTGTGGATAGCACCATGCCTAGCTCAGCAATGTGTGAGGGCAGGTATTTGCTGATCCTTGCGTAGTACTCGTCAGGGCTTTTTTTGCTGTAGGTCATGTATTCGACTGCGAAGCTTTCTGCAAAGCTGGCAGCTTCTCGCTCCACCTTTTCCTTATAGCCCCTACTCTTTAAAAACTCCTGCATCATAGACTCTGCCTTGCTTATGTCATTGGTTCTTATTACTGTGCCGACACCTCTCAGCAACAGAAATGCTATGAACACCCAGAGCACTATACGCATAGCTTTTTGCAGCACAACTGTATTTAGCTTCGCTTCTGTGAGCTTTTTTGCTTTTGCCAATTTTGTCATCACCTCCTATTTTGCTTTGGCTTTTTTGACTATATATTTCTTATATTGCTCGTATTCTTCATGGCTGAGCTTTGTAATGTCAAAGTGCTCTTGTAGTTCCTCTGATGCTGCG
>CALJSV010000234.1 GCA_937976095.1 uncultured Clostridia bacterium
GTTAGTGCGTAAACTTAGGAAGCGCCGTATACGAGAACCGTACGTGCGGTGCTGTGGGAGGTCGGGAAAATTATTTAATTTTCCCTCCTACCCGATTAGGAGGAGTTAACTTGGCATTTATAAATCCAAAGAGGACAGTTCAGTTGGAAAAGCTCCAGTCTATTATAGAGTATAGCTTTAAGAAGCTTTCTTTACTGGACACAGCTCTTACACATAGCTCCTTTAGCGGCAGCAAAGGACACGACGTGGAGCACAATGAAAGACTTGAATTCATTGGAGATTCAATTCTTGATATGATAATAAGCCTGCATCTATATAAAAAATGCAAGCATCTGCCTGAGGGTCAGCTGACTCGAATGAGAGCATCAATAGTTTGCGAGTCATCTCTGAGGGAGGCTGCTGAGAAGCTTCAGCTTGGAGAATTCCTTCAGCTGAGCAAGGGTGAGGAGCATACCGGTGGCAGAAGACGAGCTTCTATCTTAGCAGATGCCTTTGAGGCGCTGCTTGCGGCAATTTATCTTGATGGGGGTATAAATAAAGCAACTCATTTTGTGATAAGCGTTATGGGTGATGCTATAGAGGCATCTATACAAGGCAGAAGCTTTAGCGATTATAAATCTTACCTTCAAGAGCAGATTCAAAAAAACAGCACAGGCAAGCTGATTTATAAAACCTTGAAGGAAGAGGGACCTGATCATGATAAGCTGTTTGAGATGGCCTTGTACCTTGAGGATGAGCTTATAGGCACAGGCTCAGGTCGCAGCAAGAAGGATGCTCAGCAGGCTGCAGCCAGGGCAGCTATAGAAAAAATGGGATTAAGCTATGAACAGTAAGCACTACATAATACCAATTTTTGTGCCTCACAAGGGCTGCCCTCATGATTGTGTCTTCTGCAATCAAAAGAAGATTACGGGGCAGGCTGACGAGACTAATGCAGATTCTGTAAGGGAAAAGATTAAAGAGTATCTTGATACAATAAAAACTGATGCATCCTCTATAGAAGTAGCCTTCTATGGCGGAAGCTTCACTGCAATTCCAATAATACAGCAGACAGAGCTTTTAGAGGCGGCATATATTTTTAAAAAGCAGGGATTGATAAATAACATCAGAATTTCTACAAGGCCGGATTGCATTGATGATGGCATACTAAGTAATTTGAAGCGCTTTGGAGTTACTATTATTGAGCTTGGCGTGCAGTCTATGGATGAAGAGGTTCTAAGGCTTTCAAGAAGAGGGCATTCACGAGAAGCGGTTATAAGTGCAGCAGAGCTTATAAAGCGCTATGGAATGACACTTGGTCTGCAAATGATGGTAGGACTGCCGGGAGATAGCAAGTCAAAAAGCTTGAGCACTGCACGAGAGCTGATAGCTCTTAAGCCGGAGCTTGTAAGGATATATCCTGCACTGGTTATCAAGAACACTGACATGGAAGCTATGTACCTAAGAGAAGAATATGTACCCCTAAGCCTGGATAAAGCTGTAGATACCTGCAAGCAGCTTGTGATACTTTTTGAAAAAGAGGGAATACAGGTAATTAGAGTAGGCTTGCAGCCAACTGAAAACATAGTACCAGGCAAGGATGTGGTAGCTGGTCCCTTCCACCCTGCTATGAGACAGCTGGTCGATGCAGCGATTTACAGGGATATGGTTGAGTATCTGGTCGATAAGCTAGGGCTAAAAGGAAAGAAAATGGAGATAGCTGTACATCCAAAGGATGTATCTGAGCTTTTAGGACAGCAGAAAAGCAATATGGAATACTTTAAGAAGTGCTTTAAAACAAAGGATATAGAAATCATTCAAGGGAAGAATATGGAAAGATACAGCATATTAGTGAAAAGTGTCGAAAATCAGAGAAAAATGTCTAAAAAAGATTATTATATCATGGCTGATATTTGAAGGAATTAAAAGGTATTTATAGAATATATAAGGTTAAGAAGTTTCAGTGCATATACAGGGGGAATGAATAATGGAAGTACTAAAGGTATCAGCAAATTCTCAACCAAAGTCTGTAGCAGGCGCCCTAGCAGCAGTGCTTAGAGACAAAAGCATCGCAGAGGTTCAAGCGGTGGGAGCAGGCGCTGTAAATCAAGCAGTTAAAGCTATTGCAATTACAAGAGGTTTTGTAGCTCCTAACGGGATAGACCTTGTAGTAGTACCAGCCTTCTCAGAAATTGAGATTGACGGTGAAAGTAGAACTGCAATAAAATTTATCGTAGAACCAAGATAATGTTTATATTTTTAGTTTAAGCCTATTGTGATATTCTACTGCTAAGCACAGTACGAATATACAATAGGCTTAGCTTTTGCTTTTAAATTAGTGATTATTATGTTAAAATAAATTGATATTTATATAAACGCCAGATCAAAAACAATAAATAGCATTGTCGGGAGTGGACGAAATTGTATCTAAAGCAATTAGAAATACATGGATTTAAATCCTTCGCAGAAAAAATTGAATTAAACTTTGTTGATGCTATAAACGCTGTAGTTGGCCCAAATGGCAGTGGAAAGAGCAATATTTCAGATGCTATTAGGTGGGTTCTGGGCGAGCAAAGCGCGAAAACTCTACGCGGAAGCAAGATGGAGGATATAATCTTTGCCGGTAGCGAACAAAAGAAAGCTCTTGGCTTTGCTGAGGTTACACTCTGCATTGATAATACAGACAGGAAAATTCCTGTTGATTATACCGAAATAAACGTAATGCGTAGGATCTATAGATCAGGCGAGAGCGAATACTATATAAACAAAACACAATGCAGACTAAAGGATGTATACGAGCTTTTCATGGATACGGGTATTGGTAAGGATGGTTACTCAATAATTGGACAAGGCAGGATAGATGAGATACTTAGCAATAAATCCGAGGATAGAAGGCTTGTTTTTGAAGAGGCAGCAGGTATAGTAAAGTACAAAAGCAGAAAGCAGGAAGCAGAAAAAAAGCTGGAGCAGACAAAGCAAAACATTATAAGGCTAAGAGATATCATAGAAGAGATAGAAGGACAGCTTGAGCCAATGAAGGAGCAGGCTGAGGTTGCAAAAAGGTATAGGGCTATTGCTGAGGAGCTAAAAAAGATAGAGGTTAATCTTTTTATAGGAAATATAGAAAAGTACAGATCCAGGCTGGAAGCCATCAAAAAAGAAGAAGATGGAATAAGAGAGCTAATTGGAGAAAAGACAAGTCAAAGCACAAGCTTAGAGGGTAAATACAATCAGGTTAAAAAGGAGCTTGTTGCTCTTGAACAAAGCTTTAACGAGTTGAATGAAAGTCTCCATGCCAAGCTTAACCTGAATGAGAAGCAGGATGGAGAATGCAATGTCTTGCAGGAGCGGATAAATAATCTTAATGAAAATTGCAAGAGACTAAACGATAGAAAGCAGGAGCTTGCTGAAGAGCATAAGAGATCAGTAAATGACCTTATGACTAATACAAAAAAGCATGAAGAGCTGGGAAGGGTTTTTGAGGATATCAACAATACCATAAATGAAAAGCTCTTAGACTATGAGACTAAATATAAATCCATGAATGCCATAGAAGAAGGAATAGAAGCAAAGCAGCAGCAGCTTTTTGAGTACATGAACAATAGCTCTGATATTAAGAGTAAAATAAATAGTGCATACTCCTTTGTTGATAACATAACAAAAAGAATAAAGCAAATAGAAGGGGATATTGCTATACTCGAAAAGCAGAAGC
>CALJSV010000235.1 GCA_937976095.1 uncultured Clostridia bacterium
CAGACAGTTGCTCAGCTCCATCAGCTTGAGACAGCAATTACAGACTTCAAGAGAAAATTTAAAAGCATTAAAAAGTCTGACTTCAAGCACTTTATAGAGCTTTATCCAATACGTCAGTGGATAGAAGCTGATTTGGAAATACTAAAGAGCATACTAGGACCACAGTTTATAGAGCGTGACAGCATACTAAGCATAGAAAAGTCAAAGCTGCTGGCAATAGAGAAGAGTGCTTTGGAGCTGCTATCTCCGCTTGAGGGTCAAATATTGATACCTCAGCTGAAGCAGCTTCGATTTAGACCAATTGCTGAGCTTTTGCAATCTTATCCTGAATATGCTGCAAGACTGTCCGAGAGACTTGAAAAACCTTCTAATCCACTTGTAATATCCGGCGGTGATGTAATGGTGGATACAGATAAGTACAGCTCCTTCACAAAATCTCTGATCCATGTAGTCAGGAATTGCCTGGATCACGGAATAGAAGGCTATGATCAAAGAAGTAAGGCCGGCAAGCCTGAGCTAGCTTCAATAAGCTGCGAGATTACAAACAGCCGCAATGAGATTCATATTGTTTTGGCTGATGACGGGCAAGGAATTGATCTTTCAACAATAAAGACTTCTGCTATAAGTAAGGGTCTTATAGATAGTAGCTATTCAGAGCATATGGATGAAGAAGCTGTGCTTGAGCTACTGTTTGTTGAAGAGTTTTCTACCAAGCAGAGTGTAAATGAGCTTTCAGGAAGAGGCATGGGCCTATACTCAGTAAAAAAGGAGCTTGACCATCTGGGAGGAAGAGTGAAGGTGCTTACCCAAGCAGGCAAGGGTACAGAATTTCACTTCTATCTTCCATATAACGAGCGTACAAGCCTTCCAGAGATTTCAGGCAGCGCATTTATGAATATGCTGCTTGAAACAATAAAAAGGTTCTTCTATCAAAACCTTGGTATGTCTTCATCTGGTGGTTCCGAATCATGCTTTATAGCAAAGGATGAGCTGTGGCTAAATACTTATACTGTATTTATAGGCTTAAAGGGAGCTCTGTGGGGAAAGGTTATACTGAGTGCTGATGAAGAGCTTGGTAAAACCATACTTAACAGCTTTTCGATGAGTGCTATAGACTTAAATGAAACAAATGAGCGTGAATATATAGAGGATGTACTTGGTGAATGCCTGAACACAGTTCTCGGAAACCTCCTTAAGAGGTTCCACGATCTTCAAGAGCTTATCATCATAGAACCTCCTACAGCCCTCTTCTCCAAATCAGCATGTTTAAAGTATTCTCAGGCTGATTTGAGGATTTGTGATATGGACTTTGACAGCGGAAGACTTAGCATCAGCTATGTAAGGGATAGGACAGGCTAAAAATGGTTATCAGTAATAAATTTATATATTAGTTCTTTCCATTGTTTGTGAGGTAATGCCGTGAGATAATATACTTGACCGGTCAAAATCCCTTGCGAAAGGAGATGATCTATAGTGATTGTAAGGAAAAGGTGGTTTTTCACCTAGACCTAGGAGGAGGCTTTGCCTTGAGAAGGCATGCCTCCTCTTCTATTTATATTCCAAGTGTAACCTATTTGTAATATAACACCTCAGTGGTAATAGTTGACAAATAAGTATATATAAAATAAACTGAAATAGGTAATACTAATTATATTCCATGTAGCCTTGCTAAGTATACAAGGCTTTCAGAACAGGAGTGATGTAATATGACAAAGCTTATGATTGCACTAGAGGTGCTAAAGTCATAACTTAATATCGCTGACAGTGCAGATTTAAGCAAGCCAAGTAAAGATTGGCTTTATTCTCGTGCGCTTTCAGCAGTCAATAACCATCACTTATTTCTACAATCAAAAGGTATTTTAACACACGATGGTTTAGTGTGTTTTTTTATGCCCTCACCCCGTGGATGGTTGTTTGTCCACGGGGTTTTTGTATTCAAAATTATGAGTAGGAGGTGAACCAATGATATTGTTTGATACAAACTACAAACCAGTTCAAATCAAAAGGAGGAAACAATCATTGGCTTATAAAAACGGAAAGGACATATTGCCTTCCAGGCTTCTTAAGGAGCTTCAAAAATATACCCAGGGAGAGCTTATCTATATACCCAAGGAGGATAAGGTAAGAGCTGGCTGGGGAGAAAATAACGGTACCAGAGATTATATAGCAAGCAGAAATCACGAAATATATATGCTCTACAAAAACGGGTACTCCGTAAATGAGCTTACCGACAAATATAGCTTGTCAGAGGACAGCATCAGAAAGATAATTTCTAAAACAAATAAAGAGCTTACTACACAAGCTATATAGGGGGGTAGATAGTTTAATGGATTTAATTAAATTAGGATGGAACAGCTTCTTCGAGGAGCATTTCATAGAATATGGAAATAATGGACTGGAAGCAGGCAGAGTAATAGCCGAGCATAAGCACATGTATAAGGTTGCTACTGAGTATGGAGAAATGCAGGCTGAGATAAGCGGCAAGCTGCGATATCAGTCCGAGGAGCAGGGGAGCTTCCCTGCGGTTGGTGATTGGGTGTCACTAAGTATAAGAGCTTCTGAGGGAAGCGCTACCATACATGGGATATTACCTAGGAGGAGTAAGTTTTCTAGAAAATCACCTGGTCAGCCTGCCAAGGAGCAAATAGTAGCCTCAAATGTTGATACTGTTTTCTTGGTTTGCTCACTGAACAAGGACTTCAATCTTAGAAGGTTGGAGCGATATCTCATATTGGCATGGGAAAGTGGAGCAAACCCAGTAATAGTACTCAGTAAGGCAGACCTCTGTGATGAGCTGGAGGATAGAATGTCAGAGATAGAAGGTATAGCTATAGGCGTACCTGTACACATAGTAAGTGCAGTTGCAGGCACAGGGATCTCGGAACTAAATCAATACCTTTGCGAGGGAAATGCCGTGGCACTTATTGGCTCCTCTGGAGTAGGAAAATCCACCCTCATAAACCATCTTATTGGCAATGAGGTTATGAAAACCAAGGAGATTCGTGAAACTGATGATAGAGGAAAGCATACCTCCAGTCACAGAGAGCTATTTGTTCTTCCATCAGGCGGCATGATTATAGATACACCTGGAATGAGAGAAATACAGCTGTGGGATGGACGCGAGGGAATATCCGATGCCTTCATTGATATTGATAACCTTGCAAGAAACTGCAGCTTTAAGAATTGTAAGCATCATCATGAGCCCGGCTGTGCTGTAAAGCAAGCTATTGCAGATGGAACTCTACCTGAAGATAGGTATAATAGCTATACTAAGCTTCAAAGGGAGATAAGATTTATAGAGCTAAAACGACATTCAGTTACGAAGAAGGAACCAAGCAAAACAAAAAAGTCATCTTCACCTCGTCAGAAAAACTACCTTGGAAGCTTGTAAGAAGAAAGAGGATTAATCCATTTTATATGGATTTAATCCTCTTTCTTCTTAAAGCTGACCAAATTCAATCTCTTAGTCAGAAGACTTATTATAGGAAGCAAATAAAGGTATACTGCATACGGTATAAACCCAATACCTACCGACAGGGCAGCTGCAGGTACTGCACCGCCAATATTCCAAGGTATAAGCGGAGATACTACAACTGAAGAATCCTCAAGATCCAATGCAAGCTCGTATTTGCTTTTCTCTTCTCTCTCATAAAGCTTTCCAGCCAGCTGATTGGTCAGCATTATTGATATGGCCTGTGTACAGCCGAAGGATGCAGTTACTATACTAAGCAGCATTGTTGTGGGAAATATGCCCCACCTTTCCTTCATACTTACTATATAGGCTTCAGTTTCCTTAAGTATTTTTGTACCTTCGAATATTTCAGCATAGGCGAAGGATATAAGAACTATTAGTGATACCCTCAGCATGGAAATAAGCCCTCCACCCTTTATGATATCCATAAAAAAGCTTTGCTGCGGACTGCTATAGCCAAGGACTATATGCCGGGCTATAGCTATAAGGGACTCCTGTTGATAAATAACAGCAATAACTATAGCCGCCGCTATACTTATTGACATAGACATCTTCACATTAAGCCTAAAGGCAGAGAGTATCAATATTGCCAAAGCCGGTATAATCACAATGATACTTATATTAAAGCTGGACATTATATCAGCTTCAATGCTCCCTCCTGATACTATCAATGGGTTGTTCAACGAAAACATGCTATAAGCTGCTAGGCTTAAAATCATAGGGATAATGGATGTAACCATCATATTCTTAATATTTTTATAAATATTTGTGTCTGTTATTGAGGCTATCAGATTCGCGCTGGAGGACATTGGCGAGCAACGATCTCCAAAGTATGCACCCGCTATAACAGCACCTGCCAGAAGATTTACATTAACACTTCCTGTTTTTGCAATAACCATTAGGACTATGCCAATTGTACCAACTGTACCAAAGGCGGTTCCAAGTAAAAACGATACTATCGAACTTAAGACAAATGCAGATAGTATAAAAAAGTCCGGGTTCATAAGCTTAATCCCATAATACACTATAAAGGCTACAGTTCCCGAGGCTCTCCACATTGCCGTTATGGCTCCTATCAGCACGAATATATGTATTATTATAAGGGATCTTTTGCAGCCCTTGCATATCATATTAAACAACTGCTTAATACTAAAGCCCTTCCTAATACAAAGTCCAAGTATCAAAACAAGCCCAAAAAGCAGCGGAAATACTATATTCAAGCCTTTATATACACTAGCCAGCATTGCCGCAAATATTACCATCAACACAATCAATACATCCAAAATAACACCCCTAGGTTATCTAAATTATTTTTCTTTTCTGTACTCAAAAAGTATGAGGCTGCCGGTGACCTGATATTCTCCGACCTTCTTATAGCCCAGCTTTTCATACAAGTGTTGATTTCTTACGCTTAGTATAGGTGTGTCAAGCTCCCATAGCCTTCCGTCGGGCAAGCTTTCTTCTATAAGCATCATAACTTGTCCACCTATTCCTCTGTTTTGGTATTCTGGAGAAATAAAAATTCTGTTTAACCTATAATGCCCCGGTCCCTTATGAGTTACCATGGCTCCACCTACAATAGCGTCCTCATAGGTTATAGTGAAGCAAATAAGATTTTGTATTCTGTTTCTGGTTTTGTCTAATGCCTCATTTGCAGGGTTAGTATCATGGTCATTATACCTTTTTAGATCCTCTAAAAAAGCTTCGCGCTGAAGCCTATTTAAAAGCTCAGCCTCTTCTAAAGCTGCTCTCCTTATAGAAACACTCATCAACCCTACCTCCTTTTTTACTCGCATGCTGCGCACATATGACAAAAAGACTTTGCTAGAGCAAAAATTCTTTGCTCTACAAAGCTTTAAGATAATTCTAC
>CALJSV010000236.1 GCA_937976095.1 uncultured Clostridia bacterium
TATTAGGTGAGATAGCTGCTGAATTACCTATGAAGCCACTTTGTAAATCCCACTGCAAAGGACTATGTCCCGGATGTGGAAATAATAAGAATAACACAAACTGCACCTGCAAGATTGATGCTATCGATTCCAGGCTGCAGATTTTAAGCAAGTTACTTGAAGAAGAGCAAGGAGGTGTTTAGAATGGGTTTACCAAAAAGAAGACACTCGCAATCAAGAAGAGATAAGAGAAGAGCTAACTGGAAGCTTGCTCTACCAGGTCTTGTTTCATGTCCGCAGTGCCATGAACCAAAATTACCTCATAGAGTATGTAAATCATGTGGGTATTATAAGAATAGAACAGTTATAAATGTAGAACAGAAATAATCAAATGAAAACGGTGTATTACGCTAGCTTAGCGCAGTACACTGTTTTTTTATGATTTTATTTTTTTCTAATTTTAGAAAAAAGTGTTGCATATTATTTGGATTTTAATATATACTTAATATTAGCACCAGGTACTAAAATAAACTACTAAAAAGGAGAATTTTTTATGAGTAAAAAAGGAATGAGCAAAAAAAACAGACATAGCAATCTTTTGGAGAGAATAAAGCTTGATCCTTTCCTTACTGATGAGGAGTTTTCTGAGCTTTTTCAAGTTAGTATACAGACCATAAGGTTAGATAGACTGGAGCTTGGCATACCTGAGCTTAGGGAGCGAATTAAAAATGTAGCAGAAAACAATCACCATAAGGTGAAGTCGCTGCATGATAAAGAAATTGTGGGAGAGCTAGTTGATCTAGAGTTGGGCAAAAGCGGGATTTCAATTCTTGATACAGATGATACCCTCGCTTTTGAGAAGACAAACGTAGTTAAGGGTCATCATATTTTTGCACAAGCCGAATCCTTAGCAATTGCAGTTATAGATGCAAGCGTAGCTTTGATAGGTGTTGCAAACATAAAATATAAAAATCCGGTTTTTGCCGGTGATAAGGCTATAGCAAAGGCCGAAGTTATAAGGACTAGAGGAAACAAATACTTTGTATGGGTATTTATTAAGGTTAGACAGGTTGAAGTATTTAGAGGAAAATTCATACTTGTATCCTTTAACGAAAGATAAAAAGGGAGGGATCAGCATGAGAATAGCTATAGATGCAATGGGTGGAGACAATGCTCCTAGAGCTGCGGTAGAAGGCGCTATTCAGGCAGCAGGAGAATATGGAGTCCAGGTATATCTGGTAGGGCTGAGAAGCGAAATTGAAAGATATTTAGGCGAGGCTGCGAAGGGTGACAGCAGAATAAATATAGTTGATGCCAACGAAATAATAAACAATGATGAAGCTCCTGTTAGTGCAATAAAGCAGAAAAAGGACTCATCTATGGTTGTAGGACTTAAGCTTGTAAAGGAAGGCAAATGCGATGCCTTTTTATCGGCCGGAAGCACAGGTGCCTTTTTAGCAGGCTCTCTTTTGAAGGTGGGAAGAATAAAGGGAATAGACAGACCTGCTCTGGCACCAATTATTCCAACTGCTAAGGGTTTTTGCATGATAATTGATGCAGGTGCAAATATGGATTCAAAGCCTAAAAATCTACAGCAGTTTGCTATTATGGGCTCAATTTATATGGAGAAGGTAATGGGCATTAAAAACCCAAGAGTAGGGCTCTTGAATATAGGTGCTGAAGAGCATAAGGGTAATGAGCTTACTAAGCAGAGTATAGAGCTTCTAAGAGCACTTGATTTGAATTTTATTGGAAATGTAGAGGCCAGGGATATAACTGAAGGAGCTTGTGAAGTTTGCGTTACAGATGGCTTCGCTGGAAATGTTCTTTTAAAGGGCGTTGAAGGTGTTGCTATGACGATATTTAAGCTCCTAAAGGAAGAGTTCATGAAATCAGCTGTTACTAAGCTGGCAGCGCTGATGCTCAAGAAGGGCTTAAAGGCCTTCAAAAAGAAATTTGACTATACAGAGTATGGCGGAGCTCCGTTTCTCGGTATAGATGGAATTATGATAAAGGCTCACGGCAGCTCAGATGCAAAAGCAATAAAAAATGCAGTAAGGCAGGCAAAGCTTTTATATGATAACAAGTGCCTGGAAATAATAAGCAGTGAAATTTCAAAATTAGGAGCTGATAATGTTGAATAACAGCATGAGGTGTGCTGGAATAATAGCTACAGGCAGCTACATGCCTGAAACCATTGTAACTAACGCTGATTTAGAAAAGCTTGTTGATACAAATGAAGAATGGATAATTAGCCGAACAGGAATAGAGCAGAGAAGAATATCTGATGAAAACACTGCAACCTCGGATATTGCTACAAAAGCAGCTCAAAATGCACTAAGCAAGGCGGGACTTAAGGCAGAGGATATTGACCTTATTATGGTTGCCACTGTTACACCGGATATGGCTTTTCCATCTACGGCGTGCATTGTACAAAAAAACTTAGGGGCGGTTAATGCTGCTGCCTTTGATCTTGAAGCTGCATGCTCAGGCTTTATTTATGGAATAACTATAGCAGAGCAATTTATAAAAACAGGCTTTTATAAAAATATTCTCGTTATTGGTGCTGAGACACTGTCAAAGATCACTGATTATACAGATAGAAATACCTGTGTTCTTTTTGGTGATGGTGCAGGAGCAGCAATAATATCCGAGGTAGAAGCGGGTTATGGCATTTTATCTACTTACATAGGTGCAAGAGGTGAAGATGGTAACCTTCTCATTCAACCTGCAGGAGGCTCAAGGCTTCCGGCGAGCCAGAAGACCTTGGATGAAAGACAGCATTTTATAAAAATGGATGGCAGCGAGGTTTTTAAGTTTGCTATAAAGATTATGGGTGAGGCTGCAGAAAAAGCCCTTGCTAGCTGCGGCTTGACTAAAGAAGATATAGACTACCTGATACCTCACCAAGCCAATACAAGAATAATTGAATCAGCAACTAAGAGGCTGAAGATATCACCTGAAAAGGTTTATGTGAATGTTAACAAATACGGAAATATGTCTGCGGCTTCCATAGCTGTAGCACTTGATGAGGCTAGCGATAAAGGCATGCTTAAGGATGGAGATGTAGTAGTTCTGGTTGGCTTCGGCGGAGGTCTCACTTGGGGAGCTACCGTTCTGAAGTGGAAAAACTATGGGAGGTAAATGATGTTTAAAACTGAAATATGCGAGATTCTTAACATAGAATACCCTGTCTTGCAGGGCGGAATGGCATGGGTTGCAACCGGTGAGCTAGCTGCTGCGGTATCAAATGCCGGCGCACTGGGAATCATAGGGGCGGGAAATGCACCTGCAGAGTTTGTTAAGGCTGAGATACGAAAGGCCAAGGAGCTTACTGATAAGCCCTTTGGTGTAAATATAATGCTGCTGTCACCCTTTGTTGAAGAGGTTATGCAGGTTGTTTTTGAGGAAAGGGTACCAGTGATTACAACAGGAGCAGGAAACCCAGGGAAGTATATAAGCAGATTTAAGGAAATAGGAACAAAAATAATCCCGGTGGTTCCATCTGTAGCTCTAGCCAGGAAAATGGAAAAGGAAGGTGTAGATGCAGTAATTGCTGAAGGCACTGAATCAGGAGGTCACGTTGGAGAGCTGACCACTATGGCGCTTGTTCCTCAGGTTGTAGATGCAGTTAGCATTCCGGTTATAGCTGCTGGAGGTATAGCTGACGGTAGAGGCTTTGTATCAGCATTAGCTCTTGGAGCAAAGGGTGTTCAGCTGGGAACGGTTTTTGTTTGCGCTGAGGAATGTACAGCTCATGAAAACTATAAAAATTCAATAATAAAAGCCGGTGATAGAGGCACAGTAGTAACAGGAAGGTCAACAGGCCATCCGGTAAGATTGATAAAAAATAAGCTGGCCAGGGAATTTGAAAAGCTTGAAGCTGAAAATGCTTCTGTTGAAGACCTTGAAAGACTTGGAGCAGGAAGACTGAAAGCAGCCGTTGTTGATGGTGATACTGACTTTGGTTCGGTGATGGCTGGGCAAATCAGCGGCTTAATTAAGGGCATAAAGCCAGCAAAAGCTATAATTACTGATATATTTAAGGACGCAGAAAAGATAATCAATGAGTTAAAAGCGTTATAGTTTGTAAGGAGGAAGTAGATTTGATTAAGTTAGCATGCATTTTTCCTGGGCAGGGAGCACAATATCCCGGTATGGGCAAGGAAATAGCAGAGAACTATAGGCAGGCAATGGATATATTTGATAAGGCTAGTGAAAGACTTGGCATCAATATGAAAAAGCTTTGCTTTGAAGGTGATGAAGAGGAGCTCAAAAAAACAGAAAATACTCAGCCTTCAATACTCACTACCAGTATAGCAATACTAGAGGTGCTTAAGCTTAATGGAATAATCCCTCATGTTACTGCTGGACTTAGCTTAGGTGAGTACAGTGCACTGGTAGCTTCAAATGCTATTAATTTTGAGGATGCTGTTGCTCTTGTTAAAAAAAGAGGAAGATATATGCAGGAGGCTGTACCTGCAGGAGAAGGTACTATGGCTGCAGTAATGGGACTTCAAAAGGATGAGGTTACAGAATGCTTGAAGATGGCAAGCGGCTATGGTGTAGTTGAGCCTGCTAACTTTAACTGTCCTGGTCAGGTAGTTATTGCCGGTCATACAAAGGCTGTTGAAAAGGCATGTGCTCTGCTCAAGGAAAGAGGAGCGAAAAGGGCAATGTTATTGCCAGTTAGCGCACCATTCCATTCAAGTCTCTTAAAACCTGCGGGAGAAAAGCTGGCTGACATTTTGGATTTTGTAAAGGTAAAAAAGACAGAGGTACCAGTTGTTTCTAATGTTAATGCACAGATCATAAAGGATGAATACGAAATCAAAAAGCTTCTGGTTGATCAGGTGAGCTCATCAGTGCTATGGGAGGACAGCGTTAGAAACATAATTGGGATGGGAGTGGATACCTTTATAGAGGTTGGTCCTGGAAGAACACTATCTGCTTTTGTAAAGAAGATAGATAAGAGTATTAATACCTATAACGTTGAGGATATTGAATCCTTAGAAAGCACAATAGCAAGCATTAGGGAGAGATTGGAATGCAATTAAAAGGACAAAACGCAATAGTAACAGGAGGCTCAAGAGGTATTGGGAGAGCTATAGCTATAGCTCTTGCAAAAGAAGGAGCTAATGTAGCAGTTAACTACACCAGCAATTCTGCAGCAGCAGATGCTGTGGTGGAGGAGCTTAAAAGCATAGGGGTATCAGCAATTGCCATAAAGGCTGATATTTCAAAGTCCGAAGAGGTTGAAGCATTGACCGCTGCAGTTATAGAAAGCTTCGGAAGTATTGATATTCTTGTAAACAATGCGGGTATTACAAGAGACAACCTAATAATCCGAATGACAGAAGAAGAGTTTATGCAGGTTATTGATGTTAACCTTAAAGGAGCCTTTATATGCACAAAGGCAGTATCAAAAATAATGATTAAGCAGCGATCAGGTAAGATTATCAACAT
>CALJSV010000237.1 GCA_937976095.1 uncultured Clostridia bacterium
TGCTCTCTAGGGAGTTTGATGGGGTAGATTTGTCGGGAGGACTGTGGCAGAGAGTTGCAATTGCCAGAGGTTACTTTAGAGATCATGAGCTCATAGTATTGGATGAACCTACGGCAGCTATTGATCCTATAGAAGAAACTAGACTGCTCGAGCGTTTTGCTGATATAGCAAAGGGTAAAACTGCAGTGATTGTTACTCATAGACTAGGTTCTATTAAACATGCAGATCGTATAGTTGTTATGGATTCCGGAAAGATAGCTGGGATGGGAAGTCATGAGGAGCTTCTTATGAATTGCCTTTTATATGAAAGAATGTGGAATTCTCAAGCTCAGTATTATAAGATCAACGAGCAGTCTGTATAGAAGCAACAAAAAAACTTGATAAAACAACAAGAAATAACGATTTTCATGCAGGAAAATAGAAAATTATGTTGAATATTTTGAAAAGTTTAGTTTAAAAGAATAGGTTTCGAACTAAAGCTTTTAGAACAACATGAGGGGAGGATATTTTTTTAATCTATAATTTGAGGAGGTTTTTTGTATTATGAACAAACAAAAGAAACTATTGGCGATCCTTTTATCCCTAATTTTCTTAGTAACACAGGCATTTGCGCTTGTATCGGCTAGCGCATACAACTCCAGAGAAGAGATTCCTGCAGAGTATAAGTGGGATTTTACTGATATCTACCCAACAGTTGAAGCATGGGAAGCTGATCTTGAGAAGTTTGATAAGGAAGTTATACCGAAATTTTCAAAGTATGTTGGCAAGCTGAAGAGTGCAAAAATGATCAAGGAAGTATTAGATCTTGATGTGGAGGCTACATACTTACTATATAAGCTGTACATGTACCCAAATCTTATGTCGGATTTAGATGCAACTGACGAATTTGCAGCAGAGCTTTTCGAAAGAATGTTGGGTGTATATGGCAATTATGCTGATGCTTATTCCTTTATAGTGCCTGAAATAATGAGCAAGTCTGATAGAGTACTAAGGTTCTATATAGATAGTGCTTTATTAGCTGATTATAAGCCATACCTCGAATCTCTTTATAGACAAAAGAAGCATATTCTATCTGATGCTGAGGAAGCATTGCTTACAAAGCTAGGGGACGTAGCAGGCTCCTTTGCAAGTATATTTGATAAGGCAACGGTTGCTGATATGAAGTTCCCTGTAGTAAAGGATGCAGAGGGAAATGAGTATCAATTCTCAAGAGGATTATACTCACAATGGCTTGAGGATCCAAATAGAGAAAACAGAAAGATTGCCTTTGAAACAATGTACGCTGAATACGACAAGATAAAATACACATTAGCTCAAACCTTAATCTCAGAGGTTAAGAAAAATGTAGCATTTGCAAGGGCTAGAAACTATGACTCAGCACTTCAGGCGGCTTTAGACAGCTCTGCTATTCCTACAGAGGTTTATGAAAACCTGGTAGCTGCTGTAAACAAAAACTTGGAGCCCTTACATAAATACATTTCGATGAGAAAGAAGGCAATGGGGTTAGATAAGGTTCACATTTATGATACATATGTATCACTTGCAAGTGAGTATGAAAGCACAGTAACTTATCAAGATTCTCAAACAATGCTCAAGGCTGGTCTGGCTCCACTGGGAGAAGAGTATATTAGCATGCTTGATAACGCATTTAAAAGCAATTGGATAGATGTATACGAAACTCCAAACAAGGGTACAGGGGCCTATGCAACTATGGTTTATGGTGTGCACCCTTATGTACTTATGAACTACAATGACACAACTGATTCTATGCTGACATTGGCTCATGAGTTGGGACATGCACTGCATTTTGAGTATTCAGATAATAACAATAATATTTTCTATTCCTACCCTGATACATTTACTGCAGAGGTAGCTTCAACTACAAATGAGCTGCTTATGGTACAATATCTGCTTAAGAATGCGAAGAACAACAAGGAAAAACTGTATCTGCTCAACAATCTGATAGAAAACATCAGAGGAAGTGTATACACGCAAATAATGTATGCTGAGTTTGAAAAGATAATTCATGAGCGTATTGAGAATGGTCAAGGACTAACCCTAAGCTCCTTAAGAAAAATATGGGGAGATCTTATGGTTAAGTATTTTGGTCCTGACTTTGAGCTTGATGAGCTGGCTACTTTATGGTGGTCAAGAATATCACATTTCTATAAGAACTTCTATGTATATAACTACGCAACCAGTATGGTAGCATCATACCCTATAAGTCTTGCAGTGTCTGAGGGCGAAGAAGGTGCCGTTGAAAAGTACATGGACTTTTTAAAGGCGGGCTCATCGGATACACCTATAGAGGTACTAAAGAAGGCTGGCGTTGATATGTCATCACCTGAACCGGTAAATGAACTGCTTGCAGAGTTTAGCAAGCTAGTAGATGAGATGGAGAAGATCCTTAAGGAAGAAGGCGTAATAAAGTAGTACAGACACTAAAAGAGCTGCTTGCTGGGTTTAGCAAGCTAGTGGATGAAGGCACAATTAAGTAAAAGCTTTTACCTTATTAGTGGGCTGCTGCTGCAGCTCACTAATTTTTCGTGGTCTAGAGGCTATAAATATATATAAAGTAACAAAAAAAATACTAAAAGTAACAAATATTTTTATTTCCCATTCTAAAATCTTACATTTGTGGTATAATATAATACGGTACAGATGTACACATAATTGTACACAAAGATATTTATTATATCTTTTATATTGTTTGCATCCAAGGTGATTAAGGAGGGGTAATATGGATTATAAGGAGATTAGCTTCGCTGACTTTTATAATGTCCCAGATAAGGACATAATGGCTAGAGCTAAAATGTTTAAGGAGTATGTTGATGATGTAGCTGATAAAAAGCATCTTCAGTACAGAAGGGTATCCATGAATGGATCTGAGCCTGTAATGAGAGTTTTGGACAGATATACAGGCAAGGTAAAAGAGATGGTTTACCTTGCATCAAATGACTATCTTCATATGACTAAGCATCCGCGTACAATATCAGCAGGAAGGGCTGCACTTGAGAAATACGGCTCTGGAGCTGGAAGTGTTCCGCTGCTGGGTGGCACACTTGATATACATATTGAGCTCGAAAACAAGATATCAAAATTTAAGGGCTGCGAGTCAGCGATTATATATACTTCAGGCTTTGGCTCCAATTGCGGGACTCTGCTTTCGTTATTACAGGAAGAGGATATAGCAATACTTGATATGCTTGTACATGCCAGCATTATAGATGGATGTAAGAGTACAAACACTAAGTTTTTCAGACATAATGACATGGAGTCATTAGAAAAGGTTCTTGCAAGAGTAAAGGATAAACATAGGACAAAGCTTATAATTGTTGATGGAGTATACTCCATGGATGGAGATATAGCTCCGCTTGACAGGATTGTTGAGCTGGCTAAGGCATATGGTGCTTATGTCATGGTTGATGAAGCTCATGCGACTGGCGTAATTGGTTCTACTGGAAGAGGTACTCCTCAGCATTTCAATATTGAAGGCAAGGTTGACATTGTAGCAGGTACCTTCTCGAAGGGACTTGGTGGAGTAGGCGGTTTTATAGCTTCCAATAACGAGCTAATAGAGCTGCTACACTTTTACTCTAGACCATATATGTTCTCAACTGCAATGACGCCACAGGTTACTGCTTCGCTTATAGAAGCTTTAGACATAATAGAAGACGAACCTGTACATAGAGAACAGCTTTGGAAAAATATACAATACTTTAAGGAAAATCTTCTAAACCTTGGCTTTAACCTTGGTGACTCTGAAACTGCTATTTTCCCTATTATTATAGGGGATGATATAAAGGTGAAAGAGATATGCAGAAGATTACATGAGGCAGATATATATGTAAACCCTGTGCTTTATCCTGCAGTTCCCAAAAAGCTGGCTAGAGTAAGAATGAGTCTAATGTCAGCACATACTAAGGAGCATCTTGATAAAGCGCTTAATGCACTGGAGTCAATAGGGAAAGAATACGGTGTGATATAGGATAGGCTCTGCACCCGAAAGCATGAGCCTTACAAGCAACGAAAAAATGAAGTGTATACACATTTGGTTAGTGTATACACTTTTTTTCTTGCTTTAAATCTGTGCAAGTGTTAAAGTATAAACATATACACAAGAGGTTTATAAATAAGTGGACGAAAGGCGGAAATGTGCATGAGTGATATTAATGAAGAGTATCTTCGCAAGCATTTTCCTGAATGCATGGATAATGACAAAAACAAAGTCGATCATTACGCTGTAGACAAGCTTCTGTGGACTGCAAGCGTAGAAGATATCAAAAGCGGTTATAGGTTTGATTTCTTAAAGAACAAATACGTATGTCTATTTTGCGGTAAAGAGTACGAGCGTGGAATAGTATTTCCATTTGAGGATCTATTGTTTGAGGCTGAAAGGGCTGTTCAGAATCATATAAAAATAATACATGGTAACGTATTTGAATGTCTGGTAGGTCTGAACAAAAAGTTTAATGATATTAGTGAAGTACAAAAAGACTTGCTCAAGCTGTTTTATAAGGGATTAAGTGATAAAGAGATAGTTGAGCAGCAAGGCGGGGGAAGCACATCAACCATACGAAGTCACAGATATAAGCTAAAGGAGCGTGAGAAGCAGGCAAAGGTTTTTCTTGCTATAATGAGCCTTCTTGAAGCAAATGACAGCAGCGGAAAGAGTATGCAGGGCATATTGGACATATTGTCGCAATCAGAAATTGACTCGCTTATAAATGCATACCTAAGAAATAACCGATAGGGGGCAAGGAAATGTATAAAAGCAAGCTTATTTCAGAGGTGGAGACCTCTTTGGCTAGTGGAAATAGTAGTGCGATGCAAGAATTTTGGAATTTCATCAGCTATGATGGGGCACCAATACTGGAGTCATACGATGAAAATAATACAATGGTGACTTTTATATATAAGAATGAGAAATCTGCAGAGAATATTGTAATATTTAGTGAGGCAGTAGGCTTAGACTATACAAAAAATAAAATGGAGCAATTGCTTGATACGGAACTATGGTACAAAACCTATGTTTTCCCAAGTGACATTGAGATTACCTACTGGCTCGTAGAAAATGATGAGCAGAATGAGGATTTTGTAAAAAGAAACGAGAAATGCATATTAGATCCACTAAACTCAAATAGATTTGTGATGAAGGACGATGCAGAAGCTCCTGTAGGAAGAGACTATGAGGCTTCGTATGTGAAGCTGCCGAGAGTTAAGGATAAGACTTGGTCAGTTGAAAGAGAAGAAGTAAATAAAGGATTAGTGGATAGGCTTATTTTTAAAAGTGATATACTCAAAAACGAGCGAAGAATATGGGTATATAAGCCGTATCACTATGATGAGCGTGAGGAAATGTGTGACTTGCTTATACTCACTGATGGTAATGCATATATTAACTGGCTTTATGGAACTACTGTGCTGGATAATCTTATCCATGAAGGCCTTATTCCAGCTACTATTGCAGTTTTTATTGATGCAGGAAAGGATAGATTTAAAGAATTATCCTTAAATGAAGATTTTTCGCACTTTGTCACTGATGAGCTACTACCACTTTTACATACTAAGTATAGAATAACAAATGAAGCCTCGAAAAAGACGGTCTGTGGCTTTAGCTTAGGTGGATTAAACGCTGCTTACATGGGATATTTGCATTCAGAGAAATTTGGTAATGTAATAGCACAATCTGGTTCTTTTTTTTGGAGTCCCATGGAAGGCCAAGAGCGCAATATAATCATGAGGCTTTATAATGAGGTTGATAAGCTTCCGTTAAGGTTTTTTATATCCTATGGAATTTTGGAACACTCACGAAAAAAAGAGTTTTCGATTGTAGACCGAAGCTTGGATATGATAAATTTGCTAAGAGAGAAGGGATATGAAGTGTATGGCCATGAACACAAAAGCGGCCATGATTACTTGAATTGGGGTGAAGCATTAGGAGAAGGTCTTG
>CALJSV010000238.1 GCA_937976095.1 uncultured Clostridia bacterium
AGCTTGGATGGCTTAAACAGGATATGATCCGGTATTCCTACCTTACCAATATCATGGAATTGAGCCAGCAGTCTTATATCGGCTATATCCTTTTCAGGTATGCCTATTTCCATAGATAAAGCTACCGCCAGATCCTCCATCCGTGCTGCATGTCCTTCTGTTATAAAATCTCTGGCCTCCAGCATGTTTTTCATAGTTTGAACCACGTCGCTTCTCATGCTTTGCCGTCTATGCAGCTTCACTCTATACATCCTGTTATCTGCTTCTCTGATCATCTCATGCATACTAGCATTTTGCTTATCACTAAATACATATCCAAGTGAAATGCTTATTTGAATCAAGCTATTCTGATTATATGCTTCAACGTTCGAATTAAATGCTTTAATGCATTCCTGTATATCCTGATGTGATCTGTTTGCAGCTAGTACCGAAAACTCGTCGCCCCCTATTCTGGCAACAATACTATCTTCAAAAAACGACGAACTGATAATATTGGCTGCAGCTGCCAGATACTGGTCACCGATGGAATGTCCCATTGTATCATTGATGAGCTTTAATCCATCCAAATCAAATACAGCTGCAAATAATGAGGTTGTCTGTTTTTCCTCAAAAGCTTCTATTTGACTTTCAAAATAGTACCTGTTATATAGGCCAGTCAGTGAATCATGAATACTTACATCAAGGAGCTTTTCCTCAGCTTTTTTACGTTCAGAAATATCTCTGACCACGCCAACCACTCTATCTCCCTCACAAGCAGCCAGACGCGCTTCAAAGCTCGTCATTACACCTGTTATCTGCAGTTGATATTCAATAGTCTGGATTTCCCCTGTAGCAATTGCTTTGTCTATAGCCTTCATAAAATCTTCATACAGCTGATATGAGAATACATCCTGGAGGTTCCTTCCTATGAACTCGTCAGGAGAAACGAAAAGCTGTGTGGGATCGGCCGCATGAAAATCTAAAAAATCGCCATCCTTATCCAAAAGAAAAAACATGTCAGGAATAGCTTCCAGAAGAGCTCTTATTCTGGACTCGCTATGCTTAAGCTCAGTAATTGTATTGGAAAGCTCCTCAGTTTTCTCCTCAACCTTAGCCTGAAGTGTTCTATTCCATATAAGGAGAATCAACACAATTGATACTATTACCAGTATGATGATCATCAAAACTTGAAAAAACTCACCATCATATATTGTAGGGTTTGCATATCCAAACCATGTTTGCTCTATAGTATTGTATTCACTTTTGCTTATCTTTGCAAAGCCCTTGTCTAATGTATCCAGTAAAGCTTTGTCCCCCTCCTTTACTGCTCTATAGAACTTGCTGGTATACAGGGAGGATGAGTACTTGAAGTCGTCTTGTATACCCAGCTTATAAAGATAATAAAGTGAAGGTGGCTTGCCCATTACAAAAATTACTATTTCTTGCTTCTTGGCTGCTTCAACTACAGCCTCGGCAGAATCATATACTTGAATATTGGTTATCCCATTCTTAATTAGCTCGTTTATAGCATTGTCGCTCTTCTTTGCTGCTACTGAAAAGCCTCTTAGTGAATCCACACCTGTAATACCGGAAATATTTTTATGAAAGAAGATTGGAACATCTATAGTAGCATAAGACTCTGTATAGTCAAGGTACTTTTCACGTTCTTCATTATAAGATATTGTATCCACAACATCAAATTTATCATCCTTCATTGCTTGAAAGGCTTTATTCCACTCCATCCCGGTTATCTCTACCCTTATGCCTGTCTTCTTCTCAAATAGCTTCCACTGATCTATCGTAATGCCCTGTAAGCTTCCGCGGCTATCCCTAAAGGAATAAGGAGGATAGTTATCATCTAATACTACTGTAATAGTTCTAGGATTATCATTCTCTGCATTTGCAAAAACTGCCACTGCAATACAAGCCATAAGCATAGTCACCACTATATACTTCACAAGCCTGCAACCCTTCATATGCATCCCCCCTTATTAGTCTTATGTTATCCTATTTAAATACACTTTTCAACAATAATGTGACGATTAAAAATAATAGAAGCCTATAAGGCTTCTATTATTTTTATATTTATTTTTACTTAGCTCCAGTTGCTCCCTGGCTTTTCATAATCTTTCTCATTCCCTCTGTCGCTTTTATGCTTCCGTCGGGCATTACCCAAACCGCTTCAATACCATCCAAGCTTTCAATCAAAGCCTTACTCTCCTCATAGGGCAGCAAAAATGCTGTCGTCGACAGAAAATCAGCAATGCCTGAATCCTTTGCAAGTACTGTTACTGCCTTGTAGTGCTCTCCTGGCATAAGCGTCTGGGGATCAATCAAATGATGTATTACCTTGCCATCAACAATATAGTATCTTTGATAATCTCCACTGCTGACAACTGCAGAATTATTAATAAATATTGTGTCAAGCAGATTGCTTTGATCATCAGAGACAATTGCTGCATCCGGGTTTTGTATTCCTACGCCCCAGCGCTCCCTTACTCCGTCAAGGGGCTTATCTAATACTCTAATATTGCCGCCGGGACTTATAATTCCCGATGTAAATCCGTCCTCTTTAAGTACCTTTACTGCAAGCTCTGTTGCATAGCCCTTTGCTATAGCCCCTACATCCAGGCGCATATCCTTATCCTCTAAAAAAACAGTACTGTTTGCTTCATCAACAATTACCTTATTGATATCGGTATGTTGAGCGGCATCTAACAGAAGCTCCATAGGAGGCAGCATTGCTCCTTCAGGATCTGCCTTGCCTGCTTCACGGTAATCATGCCATATCTCCAGCACTGCCCCCATAGAGATATTAGTCTTCCCTCCTGTTTTTGCATACCATTCCTTTGAAAAATTTATCAAATCGATGATACGCTTATCTACCTTTACAGGTCTTATGCCTGCGTTATCATTTATTGTCTTTATATTGTTTATGCCCTCATACTCATTATACTTGTCATATAGCTTATGAAGCTCCTCCAGTTGTACTCTAAGCTTTTCTACATAGCTATGGAATTCTTCCTCGCTTTTTGCATATCCGACCACCTGAGTGAGGGTATCAAAGGTGCCAAAAAAACCTTCGCTATACTTCTCAAATTGTGTTTCCTCTTGCTTCGCACAGCTCAGCATGCTAAAAAACATAGCTGCTACTAACAGCAAAATCATTAATCTTTTCATAATCATCACCCACAATAATAATAACAAAAGTTTAGCTGCTATTCAATTACTCTACTCATAAAAAGCTCCCCCATAAAATGGGGGAGCCATATAGAATCCTGCTTATTTAGCCTTTGCGCTTGCTTCTTCAAGAGCCTTTACATAGTCTTGAATAGTTATTGTAACCAGTGAAGTAAGCTCTGGAACATCTGGTACTGATGGGTGCGCAGCATCAACTTCCTTAGTCTTCATAGCCTTTATTTCAGCTATTGTCTTGCCAGCCATCCACTTCTGAAGTTCGGCAGCTTGTTGGTACCACTCTTTGCCGATCTTTGAAGCCTTAACCATGCCGTATGCATCAGCAAGCTCTACCTTAGTCTTAGCCTCTGCAGCCTTATCTGAAGTAACAACTCCAGCAGCGTCAAAGTTTACTTTTGTTTGAGCATTATCAATAAGTGCAGCAACTACCTTGCCATCCTTATCAAAAGCCGCGCCTACCATAACTGTATCTACTTGTGCTAATGGAAGTATATCCTTTCCATCCTTATCTTTTCCAAGACTCTTTGACTTAGCTATTGAAACACCATGTCCAAGGCCTACCTTAACTGCTCCATTTGCAGCTACGGCGTTTGTATAAGCTTCTTCAAGAGCCTTTACATAGTCTTGAATAGTTACTGTTACCAATGAAGTAAGCTCCGGAACATCTGGTACTGATGGGTGCGCAGCATCAACTTGCTTAGTCTTCATAGCCTTTATTTCAGCTATTGTCTTGCCAACCATCCACTTTTCAAGCTCAGCTATTTGCTGGTACCACTCTTTGCCTATCTTTGAAGCCTTAACCATGCCATATGCATCGCCTAATTCAACCTTAGTCTTTTGCTCAGCCTTTACATCAGATGTAACTTGAAGAGCTGCATCAAAGTTTACTTTAGTTTGTGCATTGTCTATTGTAACTGATACAACCTTGCCATCCTTGTCAAAGCCGGCTACAACTATTACTGTATCAACTTGACCTAATGGTAAAACATCCTTACCGTCCTTATCTTTTCCAAGATCCTTAGACTTAGCTATACTTGTAGATTGACCTATTCCTAGCTTAACTATTCCACCGTCAGCTGCAGGTGTATCTGAAGCAGCAGGTGTCTCCGAAGCAGCAGGTTCAGGTTTTGAACCGCAGCCTGTAAGTAATGCAAGTACTAAGCTTAGTACTAAAATAATTGATAATAATTTTTTCATTTATCCCCCTCCTAATTAATGGTTTTTAATGATAATATCTCCTTATAATAATAACACATTGTCAACAAATAAACAATATTAAAAAGAAAATCAAACTATATTATTACTAATATTACATACAAAGCAGTTGTACTTGATCTAAAAAGCCAGAGCCAGCTAATAATAAGCCAGCTCTAGCTTTCAGTTTAAAACCTTTTCTACAAAAACCTTAACCAAGTCCGGATCAAATTGTGTTCCGGCATTTTTAATCAGCTCACTGATAGCAAATTCTTCTGTCATCGCATCTCTGTATGACCTAGATGATGTCATTGCATCATACGCATCTGCAATAGCAATTATTCTGGACTGAATTGGAATAGACCCTCCCTTCATCCCTCTCGGGTAGCCGCTTCCATCCCATTTTTCGTGGTGAGCCAGTACATATTCAGCCATTTCTGCCATGTCATTCACTGAGCTTAGTATCCTATACCCAATCTCAGGATGCTTCATAATCTCTTCCCATTCACATCTATCGAGCTTTCCGGGCTTGTTAAGTATATTTTCATCAATTGCAATCTTGCCTATGTCATGCAGCAGACCTACTGATTTAAGTACCTGAACCTCTACCTCAGACAGGCTGATTGCCCTTCCCATTTTGTTGCAATAGTCAGATACTCTATGGGAGTGCTGCTCTTCACGTTTATTTTTTTCATGCAAAGTATTTATTATTGCCCCTATTGTCTTTCCTCTCATGCTTGGTCCTTCAAAAAGCTTCTTTTTATACATATAGTCTTCGGCCTTTTTCAGTATATCTCTTATATCCTCTTCAACCTTGTACTTGGTATCCCAACCGAAGGAAATAGACAGTTCAACTGATGCAACGCTTTCTTGAGCACTTATGGAATTTATCCTATTAACAATTTTTTCGGCCTCTAGAGCATCAACCCTTGGAAGCAAAATAACGAATTCATCTCCGCCTATCCTTGATATAATCTCATCTGCCCTGCAGCCCTGTTCAATCACACTTGCAACTTTTTTCAGCAGCTGATCCCCCATGCTGTGACCGAAGGAATCATTTATAAGCTTCAGACCATTTACATCAGCCATAATTATTGTCATCGGAAGATTTCTCTCCACATCAAGTCTTGTGAGCTCTTCCTCAAAGAATCTCCTGTTATAAAGACCGGTAAGCTGATCATGATAGCTTAAATACTCAATCCTTCTCTGGCTTAGCTTTTCCTCAGTTACATCTCTAAATACTAGTACTGTTCCGTTTACATTGCCGTACCTATCAATTATAGGAGCTACACTGTCAGCTACCAATATTTCTTTACCGCACTTTGTTATAAGCTTGGCGTTTTCCTCTAAGGTTACAGCTCTCTTTTGTATTAAAGCCTTTTTTACAGGATTTGCGCACAAGCTTCCTGTATTCTCATTAATTACCTTAAAAACCTCCTCAAAGCTTTTCTCTCGTGCTTCCTCAGAAGTCCATTCCGTAAGCTTCTCAGCTACATGGT
>CALJSV010000239.1 GCA_937976095.1 uncultured Clostridia bacterium
CAAGCGGTTGGCGTCTATTGGAGAAGCATCTATAGGCGAGGATGAAAGCTTCCATGTGAAGGTTCTATTCAATAAGGATAATAAGACTATTAAGTTTGTCGATAATGGTCTTGGAATGACCGCCGATGAAGTTAAGAAATACATAAATCAGGTAGCCTTTTCAGGTGCAGAGGACTTTATTTCACGCTATAAGGATAAGCTGGATGAGCAAAGTCAGATTATAGGGCATTTTGGTCTGGGCTTTTATTCCTCCTTCATGGTATCAGAGAGGGTTGAAATAGACACTTTATCTTATCAGCCGGGAGCACAAGCTGTTAAATGGATTTGCACAGGAGGAACAGAGTATCAGCTTGAAGAGTCAGACCATTGTCAAAGGGGGACTATCGTAACCCTATACATTGATAATGAAAATCTTGATTTCCTTGATGAATACAAACTAAGAGAAATAATTGAAAAGCACTGTGCCTTTTTACCAACAGAAATATACCTTGAGGATGAGACAAAGAAGGATGAGGAGCCAAAGGAGCAGAAGCCTCTTAATGATACACACCCTCTTTGGATAAAAAACCCAAAGGACTGTACAGAGGAAGAGTATAAGGAGTTCTACAGAAAGCTTTTCCATGACTATAGCGAACCGCTTTTTTGGATTCACCTGTATGTAGACTATCCCTTCAACCTAAAGGGCATCCTATATTTCCCCAAGCTTAAGCATGAGCTGGATGCAAGCGAAGGGCAGATAAAGCTGTATAATAATCAGGTTTTTGTTGCAGATAACATCAAGGAGGTTATCCCTGAGTTCCTGATACTTCTAAAAGGCGTTATAGACTGTGCTGATCTTCCACTAAATGTATCCAGAAGCTTTCTACAGAAGGATAAGGAAATTGCTAAGATTTCAAAGCACATCAGCAAAAAAGTTGCAGATAAGCTTAATGAGCTTTATAACAAGGAAAATGAACGCTTTTCTAAGCTTTGGGATGATATAAGCCCATTTATTAAGTATGGCTGTCTTAGGGATGATAAGTTCTACGAAAAGGTAAAGGACATAGTGATTTTTAAGGATATTAATGCCCAGTACGTTACCCTAAGCCAGTACCTTGAAAAGAACAAGGAAAAGCATGAAGGCAAGGTATTTTATGTAACTGACCCAAAGCAGCAGGCTCAATATATTAAACTTTTTAAAGATAATGAAATGGATGCTATTGTGCTTAGTTCATCAATAGATAGTCATTTTATAAGCTTCCTTGAGATGAACGAAAAAGAAGTTAAGTTTTGTAGAATAGACTCCGATCTCTCTGAAAGCCTTAAGGAAGGTATCGGCAATCAAGAAGAGCAGAAAAAAAACAGAGAGCTTTTGGAAACGCTTTTTAGAGCTGCTCTTAAGCAGGAGAGTCTGGTTATTAAGCTTGAGAGTCTTAAAGCGAATGAGCTTCCGGCAATCATATTGCTATCAGAGCATTCAAGAAGAATGCAGGAATTCAGTGCCATGCTTGGAGGAAAAGACCTTATGGGCGGTTTCCCTGCTGAGCACACCCTTGTGCTTAATTCCAACAACAAGCTTATAGCCAACCTATTAAAGCTTAGTGAAAATAACACTGACGTAGAAAGCATTGACTTAATATGCCAGCATATACACGACCTTGCAATGATCAGTCATAAGCAGCTGGACGCAGAAGCAATGTCTCAGTTTATTGAAAGAAGCAATAAATTGCTCACAATAATAACCGAAAAGTAAACAGCTTTTGCTGTTTACTTTTTACATTTTTGTAGTTTTAATATATAATATATACATTAGTAGGCAGGGGGTGATGCAGTGAAGGCAGACACTAAGAAAGTATTAAAGCATATTTTACTTTTTTCGCTTCAAGTAGGTATGATTGTACTCACTTATCTTTACTTTTCATATTTAAAGGATTTATTGCACTACTCCTTTCTTATTTCGGGGCAAGCTGTTCTGTTTATAAGCTGGGTTTTGTTTTTTCACCTTTGGTACATGGCTCCTTACAATAAGGTTAGGGGAACGGTAGATGAGTACAGCAATGTTATAATTGCAAAGGACGAGCTTATGAAGCAGCTACAGCACAAAAATGAACTGCTGGAAAGCAGCAACAAGCTAACGAAGACAATAATGAGCATCACTAATGATATACTTTTCGCCGAGGATCTTGATCTGATAATTCAAAACATCTTGGAAAGTGCCATACAGATAATACCACATGCACAAAAAGGCAGCATTCTTATGTACAACGGAGAGTACTTAGAGTTTAAGGCTATGTACGGCTACAATTACGAAGTTCTAAAGGGGGTAAAGTTTGACATTACTGAATGCTTCCAATACAAATCAAATAACTTTTATGATCCTATAATAATACAAGACGTAGAAGAATTTAACCGTAATCTAAACAGAGAAAAATTTGAAGCCTTGAAAAACAGCAGAAGCTTTGAGCTTAAGGCCGTAATAAGCTGTGCAATAAGAGTTGACAATGAATTTCTTGGAATCATCAATATAGATAATGTGGACTATATTAATGCATTTACCGAACAGGACAGGCCCCTCATAAAGCATCTGGCAGACCAGATGGGCCTGGCACTAAAGAATGCCAAGCTTATAGAAAAAACCTTATACCTATCAAGGCACGACAGCCTTACCGGCATTTATAATCGAAGCTATTTCGAAGAATTGCTGGAGAAGCATTACATAAATGCAAGAAGAGCAACCGAGTGCTTTACTTTAGTTGCCTTTGATATAAACTACCTAAAGAACACAAATGATAATTATGGACATGAAGCAGGAGATAAGCTGATAAAGTCCTTTGTATACCTTATTAATTCACACCCTGACAGGCCCAATATATTTGCCAGAACAGGTGGAGATGAGTTTTCTGCAGTTTTTTTTAATAAGGATTATCAATCTACTGCCGATATTATAAGCAGCTATTGCAGCAGCTTTAAAGGAGCACCCTTTGTTTTTGAGGAAAAGGAGCTATTTGAAATAACCTTTGGTTATGGAATCTCATCGTATCCAATGGACTCTGAGAGCAAGGAAGATCTGCTTAGAATAGCTGATAAAAAAATGTATGATAACAAAAAGATATCCAAGCTTTGCTAAATAAAAATCCCCTTACGGGGATTTTTATTTTTCAGCCATATATTCAACTATTTTTTCTTTTATTGCTGGCTCTGCTGCTTTTAATTGAGCGTCACTCTTTATTCCCAGCTCTACATTTATGAAGCTGATCAGGCTTTCAAACGCTGACTCATCTATTCCACCATACATATCATACAACGAATCAACGAAGGTTGATAGGTCTTCAGTGTTTTCTCCTGAAGTATCATACAGCAAATCTTCAAGCTGCTCAACTGTTATATCTGTAAACTCGATACCCATTATCCCACTCCTAAAAACAAAGTATGCTATAGTTTAAAATGCTTCATAGTGTCCATCATCACAAGTATGCTGCTGTTTAAGCTCTCTGCAGCTGCAGCAACCTCTTCAGATGATGCACTCATTTCCTCTGTTGCTGCAGATATCTCCTGAGAGGAAGCAGCAATCTCTCTTGATTGATCTGTCGCTCTTTCTACATTAGTAATAACCTCATCCTTTTGACTGCTTATCTTTATTATAGAGCCGTTTACTGCATCTATCTTTGGTAAAATACTTTCAATTTCTGTTAAAATTGCCTTAAAGGATTCTGTAGACCTATTGATAGTTAGCAGTTGATTATCTAAAGACCCTGTTACTGTTTCTGTCGTAGACAAAACATCTTGGCTTTCCTTTGATATTCCTTCTAATAGCACGTTAATATTATCAGAAGACACCTTTGATTGTTCAGCCAGCTTTCTTATCTCGTCCGCTACAACTGCAAAGCCCCTGCCCGCTTCACCTGCCCTTGCTGCTTCTATAGCTGCATTCAAAGCCAGTAAATTCGTTTGCTCTGCTATACTGTTTATCATGTTTGTTATCTCATTGATCTTACTAATTTTCTCTCCCAAGCCTGATACCTTATCTACAACTTCTCTAAAGGACTCTCCAGTGCTTTTTACTGTATTGACCACGTCCTCCAGATCCTTGTTGCTGTTATTGGCTTTTTCATTGATCTTCTTTGTACTTTTATCCACATTTCCTACTGATTCTACTATATCTTCAATTTGAAGCCCAAGCTTGTTGACAATATCTGTTATGGTAGATAAATCAGAAGACTGCCGACTCGCTCCACTTGCTATATTCTGAACTATTTCAGCAACGTTTTGTGAAGAGGATGCCATTTCTTCTGATATAGCTGCAACACTTCCAGACTGTAGCTTTATACCATCAGCTTCACTTCTTATTACACCAATGGTGTTTGCTATATCCTTCTTGAAGCTGTTTATTGAGTCTGCAACAGCTCCTATTTCATCTTTAGCTGAAATATTTATGCTACCTGTCAGATCTCCAGTTCCCATGACTTTAAGACTGCCCTGTATACTGCCTATATTTTTATTTAACCTTCTTGAGAAAAGCAAAGCTAACAAGCTGGACAGCACCATAAACAATATGCCGCCAAAAAACATTATTACACCAAAGGAGTCCTTTATCATCTGATACATTCTCACATCGATATCTACTCCAGCAACCGCAATAACCTCTCCTGACTTATTCTTTACGGGCGCAAAGGAAGAAATAAATGTACCCCATTCATCAGTGTAAGGAGCACTTGTGGAAATAGTCTTCCCGCTAAAGGCTGCTCTTATTTCATCACTGATGTCATAAGCATCCCCATATTCAGCCGGCTCAGGCGAAGCATCAACCAAAAATGCTACACTTTCATTATCTAAAGGAATAAAGGTGTAGAAATTTTTTATTACCGTATCACTTTTAACTTTAAAAAACTGCATGTCTTTTAATACATCATCAAAGGCTAATTTGTTAGAGTTATTACTCTTTAATATGGTCTCAAGCTTTTCTACATTAATAGATGCCACTGCATCGTCTATTGCAGCCTCTGTTTGCACACGTATATCTCCTAGTATAGATTGAAATACATAAAAATATGCTCCAGACACAAACAATACAGCAACCAGAACAATGCATGTAAGCATTAAAAAGACTTTGACCCCTAGCTTTTTCAATTTGTTCTCCCCCCCTAGTATATTGTTAACGCTTTCACATTATATGTTAACATTTCTTATGCCTTTTATCAATAAATTACGACAGAAGGTTACATTTTTTGTATAGAGTTACCAATTGCTGTCATATATTACAACTTATATGAGTTATGCCATAACTCTTACAAGTTATGCTATAATCAGATTAGGCTTCAATCAAGCTGATACATATGCTTATCAGAGAGGGGTACTATGAAAGTAAAATTCAAATTCAAGTCCTTATTGTTCTTAATACTCATTCCAATTGGAAAAATCTTAACTGTGCTATGCAGCAAATATCCCGAGTTAACAGAGTCACTGTACTCAAGCGGTATATATAAGTTTTTTGCACCATTACTAAGCTTTGTAAGCGCAGTACTTCCATTTTCTCTGGCAGAGGTAATAGTAATATTTCTAATTGTGTTTTTATTCTATAGTCTATTTCAAACACTTTTTATTATTATAAAAAACAAAGGTAATAGGTTTACATTAATATTTAAGAGAATAGTAAGCCTTTCAACAGCATTAAGTATTCTTTATTTCTCCTTTGTACTGCTTTGGGGTTTGAACTACCATAGGCTTCCCTTTGCAGATATCGCCGGTCTAAGGATAGAAAAAGCTTCAGTCCATGATTTAAAGCTTCTCTGTAAGGAGCTTACTTCAAGGACAAATGATCTTAGAGCGCGCATAACTGAAGAGACCAATGGGACAATGTTGCTCACAAAGCAAAGATCTGCTGTGTTTAGAGATGCTCAAACAGGCTTCAAAAACGCAGCTGAATTGTACAAAGAGCTTGGGGGAAGCTACGGCAATGGCAAAGCTGTTTTTTTATCTAATGCTATGTCATATATGGGAATCTCAGGAATATACTTTCCTTTTACTGTTGAAGCTAACGTGAACAATCTTATACCAGACAGCAGCTTTCCAAGTACATTATGCCATGAAATGGCTCATCAGAGAGGATTTGCAAGAGAGGATGAGGCAAATTATATAGCCTATCTAACCTGTACCTTAAATCCGGACATCGAATTTCAATACTCAGGCATGCTGCTTGCACTAATATACTCAACAAATTCGCTATACAAATATGATCCCGAGGGTTATTCTGAAATATATAACGAATTTAGTGAAGGAGTAAAAAGAGATATTAAAAGTATAAGTGATTTTTGGAGACAGTATGAAGGACCTGTAGAGAAGGCACAAACAAAGCTGAATGATGCATATCTCAGAGCAAACCTGCAGGAGGATGGCGTAAGAAGCTATGGAAGGATGGTAGATCTTTTGATAGCAGAATATCGGCAGAGGCAACAGCTTTTAGCACCATAAAAATCTACAAGCATATTATATAGTGAGTGTGCTTTTACGGAACTATTTAGTATGCAAGTGGAGGTTTTTATGGTTGAGTATTTATCACAATTTAACCTTATATACATCGGAATAATAGCAAGTCTCTTAGCTGGTACAGCTACCGGCATTGGCGCTTTGCCTATCTTTTTTACCAAGGACGTACCCAGAAGACTGCTGGATGCACTGCTTGGGCTTGCTGCAGGCGTTATGCTTGCAGCTACCTCCTTTAGCCTAATAATACCTGCTATCGAAAAAGGTGGAGGAGGCATAAAAGGTGCTGGAATAACAGTTCTTGGTATATTGCTTGGCGGACTTTTTATAGACCTTATTGACAGGCTTTTCCCTGACACTAATCTGCTGTCAAATGCAATGAATGGCAAATCTGAGACTAAGCTTGGCTTTTTGAAGCTTACTCCAAATCTAAAGAAGGTTTGGCTTTTTATACTGGCTATAACAGTACACAACTTTCCAGAGGGCATGGCAGTTGGTGTAGGCTTTGGCGATGGAGATATTGTAAACGGATTAAGCATTGCTATAGGGATAGGCCTTCAAAACCTGCCGGAAGGGCTCGCAGTAGCACTTCCACTGCTTCGCGAAGGATATTCTGCGAGAAAGGCATTTTTTATTGCTCTTTGCACAGGACTGGTTGAGCCTATTGGCGGACTTGTAGGTATAGGACTTGTACACGCAGCAAGACCCATACTTCCTCTCGCTCTGTCCTTTGCAGCAGGCGCCATGCTTTTTGTCATAAGCCATGAAATAATTCCTGAAACAAAAAATCACGATGGACACTCAAAGCTTTCTACTCACGCACTTCTTATCGGCTTTGTTATCATGATGTTCCTTGATAATACACTTGGATAAGCAATATTGGATTAATTAGCTTTCATTGACCAATAATATATTTATAAAGCTTCACGCCAGCATAGATATTTTAGTTAATGAAAGGATAATTTCAAGTATGAATTTACTTCTAAAAAACTGTATACTGCCTGATATGACAAATGTTTCAGATATTTTAATTAGTAAGGGTAAAATTGCAAAGGTTGAGAGAAGTATAGACCTTAACAAGGATGAGGGTCAAATACTTGACATGAAGGATTCCTATGTAATGCCTGGTATGGTGGATTGCCACACCCACCTTGGCATTATAGAAGAGGCTACCGGTAAGATTGGTGTTAACAACAATGAAACCTCAGATGCTGTCACACCTCATATGAGGGGAATCGACGCTATCAATCCCTTTGACATAGCCTTTGGTGATGCAGTCAGAGCGGGAGTTACAAGCGTTATGAGCGGTCCAGGCAGCAATAATGTAGTTGGAGGGCTAAATCTAGCTATAAAAACTCATGGGTTGATAATTGATAAAATGATAATAAAAAGCCCCGCTGGCTTTAAGGTGTCTTTTGGAGAAAACCCTCTTGAAACCCATGGTAAAAAAGGACTTTGCCCTGTTACCCGCATGGGTACAGCCGCACTTATGAGAGAGCTGTTTATGCGGACAGAGGACTATATTCAAAAAAAGAAGTCCAATACACTAAAGGAAAGAGATATCCGTCTTGAGTCAGTTGTCCCTCTTCTAAGCGGTGAAATACCTCTTAGAGCACACGCCCATAGAGCTGATGATATTGCCACGGCTATACGACTTGCAGAGGAATTTAATATCAAAAAACTTGTAATAGAGCATGGCACAGAGGCCAATCTGATAAAGAATTACCTAAAGGAAAAAAATATACCGGTGGCCTATGGCCCAATGCTTACACCAAGAATCAAGATGGAGCTTAGAAAGAGAAATTATGGCTCTATACTGGAGCTTGTGGAGGCAGGCATAAAGGTTGCCCTTATGACAGACCATCCATATAATTCAATAGACCAGCTAAGAAACGTCGCTATACTTGCCATATCTGAGGGTCTAGATGAGCAGGAAGCCTTAAAAAGCCTTACAACACATCCAGCTGAGATACTCCAATGCTCAGATAGAATAGGAAGCTTAAATATTGGCTGCGATGCAGACCTTGTAGTGTTTAATGGCTCTCCCTTTGACTTTTACTCTAAGGTTATCTTTACAATTATAGACGGCAATGTCGTTTATGATAGAGAAAAAGCATAAGCAGGTTTCCCTGGCTTATGCTTTTTCTCTATCACACTTCTCTTATTTAAACTTTAATCTATCAGCTCTGCATCAGCAATTTTAGCTACATAGTGCTCAGGCCCATCAACTACTTTAAATTGAAAGGATGGTGCAGCATCATTCTCAGCGTATGCTTTATAAATTTTTACGCTGTCATCTATCAAGTCATCATCCTCACCAGCAACTATCTGATAATTTCCATCCGCCTCAAAATCCTCAAGCACCTCTACTACTCTATCAATAATATGCTCTGGAGGACACTCAATGCCTATTATTTTATCCAGCATTTCGTTTACATTCATTATAATCACTCCTATACAAATAGTTCTTTTCAAAACTATTCTTCTCCAAGCATATGTTTTTATTCTTTAAACGACCTCCAAAAATCACCATTCTTGTCAATTATCGACTCCAACTCTCCGAAGGGAATCTCAAATTCAGGAAGACCCGCTGCATAAGGCGCTATTTCGTATTGCTGGAAGTAGATTACCAGAGCATCTTCCTTTACAGTAAAGCCGTTTTCAGGACTCAAAGGCTCTATGCTCTCAACGGTGTATAGATATTCTCCCTTTTCGATGCTTTCCTTAATTCTAGCATTAATAATGCTTGTAAGCCTTGCAGTATAGAAGCTGCCCTTTTTAAACAGATCCTCAAGCATATACAGCTTGCCGGTTCTGCTGTTTATATGCAGGCTTTGCTTTATCTGTAGTCCATGAGCAGCTCCTATGGGATAAACATAAGCATCCATTTGAAAAATCAGCAGATCATTATTTTCCCCTACTGTATATCCAACAATGACATCCTCAGGGAATTCCTCCTCTGTATGACTGTGTTCATCCTGCTCTCCTATAAAGTAAGACATAAGCTCTTCATTTAGCTGCTTTTCAATATCCTTATCTCTCATATTGTTTAGCTCAGGATACTTAACAAGCAAAAACCTGTTTGGTCTGTACTTTATCTCTCTGATAACAATTCCGCTATTTAAGCTTGTGTCCTTTACTGGAGCCCATATGACCTTTCCTGTCTTATCAAGATATATAAGCTCATCATCAATATCTGCTGCTATAACCTTACCTTTAATGCTTAAAACTCCGGCACCTTCCAGCTTTGGAATATCACTTCTCACGCTTCCGCCTTTGTCAATAAAATATGTGCTTGCTCCATCACATACCGATACAATCCCGTCCTTATAGCTTCCTATGTCAAAAAAGCTATAGCCGGTCAGTATCTTACCCTTATTATCCATAATGGCCTTGCTGCTAAAAAGATCTACCGTGCTATAAAGAGAGCTTAAGCTGACAGCAAACATATCTTCACCAATGCTGCTTATAGATGAAAAATCTGGTTCTACTACAAACTCACCTTTTTTGTTTATTATGCCAAATTTCTGCAAGCCTGCACTATCGCTGACACCAACAATTGCAAGTCCATTTTGATATGCCCCTGCATAACTGAACATAGCATCCCCCAGCAGCCTTCCGTCAATGGACATGTAACCGTACTGATTCTTATTATAGTCAAGATAAGCTACCATTTCTTCACTTATTTCGTACAATACCTTATCAGCTGTTTGATAAATGACTTCACCCTTGGTATTTATTATCAAATACCGCGAGGCTCTGTCTCTGACTATGGCTCTTCCTCCTACAAAATCCGTTGCATATGCATATTGCTCCGGCAAAACTACCTTTCCCTTTAAATCAATATATCCATATATTATACTATTGTTTTTGTCCATGCTTTGAAACCAGGCTAAGCCTTCCTTAAAGCTGCCTACTAGCCCGGAAGACTCAAAAATAAGGTCGCCGGACTCATTAAAGGCATAGTATTTATCCTTACTCATCGCAATTGCTATGCCATCTGAGTAGTCATGGATGTACTGATACTCAGGCTTGACTATAACACTTCCGCTTCCATCGATAATTCCAAAGTAATTATCCTTATAAACTCTTATAAGCCCATTCTGCTGCGACTCACCAATGAACTGATACTCCGGCTTAATAGCAAAGCTTCCACTGCTATCTATCAAGCCCCATAGCTGCCTGCCGTCCTTATTGATATAAGCCGGAAAAAGTTCGCTCTGCTCATCGGAGCTTTCGCTATCTGGGCTTGAGCTTGTGGTTGTGCTGCATGAAATAAAAAATATCATTGCAAAAAAAATTAAAATACATATTGTAAAAGCCTCTTTAAAACCCCTGTTAATTTTCATAAAACCTCCCATTACAGCTCTGTATATTTATCAGCCTTACCCCTGCATTTTTCCACAGGATACTTCATTTTATTTTTCTCTAGCTTGTCAGCCATAGCTTCTGCAAGGTCCACATCCATTCCATCACATAGCAGCAGAAGGTATGCCGCAATATCTGCAAGCTCCTCCTGTACCTTTATCCGCTCAGCCCCCTTTAGCATAGCAGCTACCTCTTCGTCTGTCTTCCACTGAAAGCATTCTAAGAGCTCAGCGACCTCTATGCTTAAAGAAACTGCCAAGTTTTTTGGCGTATGAAACTGCTCCCAATCCCTTTCATCTCTGAAGCATACTAAGTCCTGCATTAATTCATCTATGCTCTTTCTCATTTAAATCACCTGTTTACCTTTCTTTTGCTTAAACTTACTTACTGCTTCCCCTGTACTATATGATAGCTCAGCTCAAATATCTCATTTGCATCTCCATAATACTCTGCCTCTTCTCTATGCCTTTTAAGCTTACTAATATCAAGCTCTGCCATTGCCAGTTCATCACCCTCAGACTCCATTGATATAGCAATTATACCATCACCCTTATCTGACATAGCTATTGGAGCGAATATACCGGCTTTACCTGTAAAATGCATTCCGGCGATCCACCCCGTAAGCGCTGCTTTTGCACCTATAACATATGACTCCTGTACCCTAGCCCATATACCTCTCATTGCCCTATATACATTGTACTCCTCATTATTGGCTATTGGAAGTACAACAATATCACAGCCCAAGGCTGCTGCCCTTTTGAAGGTTTCGTAGTAGGTAGCGTCCATGCATACAGGTACCGCCAGCCTTCCTATATCCGTATCAAAGGCTTTCAGCTCCGAAACCCGGCCAAAGCCCAGCTTACTTTCAAAATCAGTAAGGTTTATCTTCTTTTGATGGCCTAGAACAGCTCCCTCTCTGGATATAAGCGCACCTGCATTGTATAGCTTATTTCCTTCCTTTATAAGATAGGTGCCTGTATATATAATTATTCCATATTTTGAAGCTACGCTACACATTATTTGTTCCATAGCTCGATGAATAGGGTCGGCTATTGCAAAAAAGAGCTGATACATGCTTTTGTTGCTGCTATTGCCATCTGCTTTCTTAGAGCTTTTAATAGCACTCTTATTAAGTAACTTATCTATAGCCCTGAAGCCGGGTATTATTCCGAGTAAATCAAAAAAGTTATACTCTGGAAATATAAGCAGGTCACAGCCATTACGATATGCTTCTGCTGCAAAGCCATCAATCATATCAATATAATCCTCAATACTCCCAGCAGGCTTAATACTTCTCTGCACGCAGGCTACCTTAGGGAGCTCGCTCCTTTTATCGCCAGCAGCTATAAGCCTTCTTTCTTTTTTCAAATACTTATTAATTTTAGAAGGCTTAAGCTTATACCAAAAATATGTCTCTAATAGCTTATACATCACTGCCCTCCGCCTTGCAGCTTATCTCCTGAAAATACGCAGCTGCAAAATTCCATATTCATATGCTTTAAAGTATTGAACCTTTCTGCTGCCTCTAGCCTCTTTCTCAGATCAAGCTCAGCTATGACCAAGCCTTCCTCTTGCTCTTTTTCAAGAGCTAAGTACCCTGTACTATCCTCAGTAGCTTCTAATGGTGCATGTATTGCCGATATGCCATAGAACACACTTCCGCCTAAAGCTCCCTTGAGGCTGCTTTCCACTGCATAAAATAGATTCTGCTGCACATTTTGCCATACACCGCTCATTTGCAGCAGTGAGCCTTTACTATTTACAATGGCAGTAGGTGCAGCTACAATATCCACTCCCATTAGCGCCAGCCTCCTTGAGACCTGAGGATAAAAGGCATCTGTGGGCATTATTATCCCAAGCTTGCTGCTGCCTATTGTTACGATATTAAGTTCATCACCTCGCGATACTCCTTTAAGCCTTTCCCACTTCGAAAGGTATAGCTGTCTTTGCCATAGTATTGTCTCACCCTCCGATAGAATGCAAGATGAATGGTAGAGCTTATCTCCATCACGCTCCCAGAAGCTCCCGGGGCATAGGTATATACCCTTATAGGCTTTTGAAATTTCTGATACAGCCCTTAAAAAGTCTCTTCCATCCTGCCAGAGCCCTCCAAAAAGCCCTGGAAAAACTAGAATCTCTATCTTTTTAGCCTTACTGCTTTTTAACATATGCTCAAAAAAGCCCAATGCCTTTGCAGGATTATTAAGCTTATCCAATGTATTTTCATTTATTGCTACAGCTGCCGATAACAAACTATCACTCTCCTATCAGAGTATGGTACAGCGCAAAGGCAAGGTATCCGCTTCCAGTTGCGAAGCCTACTCCAGTCCTTGCTTCCCCAGTGTTCCAGTCAAAGCTCTCGCATAAAAGCCCATGATCCATTGGTGCTTGCTTTAGCCAGCCTATTGCCTCTTCATGCTTTAGAGGGTTTAGGATGCTGCCACAAAGGCCTAAGCCGGATGGGGTTTCCGGATGATGATCACAGGCCAGCTCCTTTATCTTGGCAGCCTCTGAAAAGTACAAGTATTCCTTGGAGTAATAATAATCAATAGTATTTTTAAATACTTCGTCAGTCTTGTCAACAAAGCCATAGTAGTGAAGCAGTCCAAGATTCCCGGGAGGATCGTTGTATAGCCTATAGGCACCTGCCTCATCAGTTGACCAGATGTAAATTAGCTTACCTTGTATTTCCTTGATAAGGTACTTCTCTATCCCTCTTTTAATGCCTTCTATCCTTTTTTCAAGTATATCAATATTTTCTTCTTTTCCTGCTCTAATATAAAAATCTGCAAGCTTTTTAAGCCCGTTCCACAGAATCGCATTATCAATAGTTACATATGGGTGCTCTGCCGGGTCGTCCGATGGCAGCAGAAAGGTTCTATAGAGTCCCATTTTAGAGGAATACTCTCGTTCTATCCTTTCAAATACAGCATCAACTGCGTGCAATATATCTCTATCATACTCATTAATATAATCAAGAAGCGTAAAATAGCTTGCCGCCTCATCTAATTCAAAGCCGGGATAAAGTACTGTACCATCAATATAGTGTGCATGATCTCCTGCATTCTTGTAATGCATAAGCAGCATATCTCTAACCAGTCTTTTATGCAGCTTTTTGTCTATTAGCCTTATTGCAGGAAAGGACCAGAGAAAGCTGTCTCGCTCCCAGAATGCACCTGATACGTAGTACCTTGGACTTCTTGAGGTAAGAGCAACATAGCTGTCACTTTCCATATCCTTGCCGATTGCAAAGAAATAGTTAAACAATAAGTTTGTGTTGATAGTTTCCTGAAGCCCTTCATCACTTTTGTACCTTACCTGTCTATCATTCAGCCAATTATGAAGCTCCTTGTAAATACTCTGATAGCCCTTTCGTTTCAGGTGTATCAAGGTAGTAGAGGCTCCATCAGTGTCAGAATTAACAGCAATATAAAAGGCATTTCTTTCATTGCACCTTAGCTTTAGGCTAACAGAGCCGACTCCATCAAACTCAAAATCAAAGTCACTGTCTCCACCAACGGCCATACCCAGAGATGCTCCGTTTGCATAGATATCTAAGACCGGATTGCCAAGCCATTTATCAAGCTTGAAGCTAAAGGCTGCATCAACAGCATGTTTGTTAAACCTTAAAAAGCAGAGACTGTTTGCAGTAAAATCAATATGAATATCTAAAGGCGCACTGCTTTCAAAGTCATAAACAAAGCCCTTCTCACTAAGATCAGCATATATTTTGACGCATATATGTGTACCATCCTCTAAAACCATCTTTAGGGCGGGTATATAGCTCAAAATCTGCTCTGTTTCAATTGTAGAAATCAATATTTCTGTATCATTCCTATAGAATCGAGGCTTAAAAAGGGTTTCTTCTCCCGAAAGCTCAATCAAACACTTATTTCGCATAGAAATGGTATTAATACTCTTTATAGCTGCACTTCCTGCTTCTATTTCAGGTATGCTTATATAGTGATTGCCCGCATAGAGTACCCTTTGGTTTTCCTTAAGCACCTCAGGTACAGTTAATAGCTTCTTCATACTTCCCTCCAAGTAAATTATTAAGCTTAGCTTTCCCGCAAAAGGCTTATCCAAGCATCACTTGATAGGAAAGCCTCTATGTCTTGTATTTCTGTCTCCAGCTTATTATTTACCATCACAGCAATTTCAATATCATTTATTTCACATACAGCCTCAAACTCACAAACAAGCTTATAAACCCTATCAAGACTTAGGCTTCCTGAGGTTCCCTTAACTTTATGCAGCTTTTCCGAGACGTTAATAAGGCTGGCATTTAGGATATCTTTATCGATTTCTTCAGCTGCAATTCTGTAGGTGCTCAAAAAAAGCTTTAACACTCTGTCCAGCATTGCTTCATTGCCATCAACTAATGCTAATGCTTTTGACAAACCCAAAGTATCTATACTATAAAATGCTTCACTACTCATAAAAATACTCCTTTATCCTTCTATTGTTATTTTACTTCTATATTTAATATTTATTTCCTGCCCCTTTCTCTATTTTTGAATAATTGCAAACATGGAAGCAGGTTGACTTGCTCCTACAAGTCAACCTGCTTCTATATGCCTAACCATCTATCAATCTTTTTATAGAATTCTTCTGTGCTAATGGGCTTAGAAATATAGTCATCCATCCCGGATTCCAGACATTTTTCCTTATCTCCGATTAGAGCATAAGCAGTAAGCGCTATTATAGGTATGCGCCTTGAGCTGTTTTTTAAAAGCTCTCTTATGACTGCCGTGGCACCAAAACCATCAAGCACAGGCATTTGAATATCCATTAGTATCAGATCAAAGCTGCTTTCTCTTACAGCATTTATCGCCTCCCTGCCGTTGCTCACAATTTCAAATTCATAGTTTTTCTTTTTAAGCAGAGCTTCAGTTAGTTGTCTACCTACTTCATCGTCTTCAGCTACGAGTATATGGTTTCCTGACACTTTGACTGGTTTTACACTTGCTTCATCAGCTGCTGCTTTGGAAGATTTTTCACCTTCTACATAGCCGAAATTCGCTGTAAAACTGAAGGTACTTCCTTTCTCAGCCTCACTCTCAACCCAAATATCTCCACCCATCATCTCAACAAGACTTTTTGATATGGCCAAACCCAAGCCAGTGCCTTGAAATTGTTTAGTATACGAATCATCCAACTGACTAAACCGCTTGAAAAGCTTGGGAACGTTTTCTTCTGATATTCCTATACCAGTATCAGTTACAGTAAACTTCAAAATGCATTCTGTTTCTTTAAGGCTGATAAGTGAAGCAGCTACAGAAATCGTCCCTGCCCTTGTAAATTTTATTGCATTGCTTAGTATATTACTAAGCACCTGTCTAAGCCTTCCTGAATCTCCATATAAGACTTGAGGAATGTTACTATCTATATTAATTCTCAGCTTGAGTCCTGCATTTTCTGCAGCAATGCTATATATACTGTGAAGCTCATTCATCACTTTATGTAGCTCAAAGCGCTTGTTTACCAGGACCAGCTTATCTGCTTCTATTTTTGTATAGTCAAGTATTCCATTAATTATGTCCAACAGCGCATTTGTAGAGGTTTTAACCAGACTTAAGTACTCCCTTTGCTCACTACTAAGCTCTGTCATCATAGCAAGCTCAGTCATTCCTATAATACCGTTCATGGGTGTTCTTATTTCATGGCTCATATTTGCCAGGAACTTGCTTTTTGCGATATTTGCTATTTCCGCAGCTTCCTTTGCCTTTTTTAGTTCATCCTGATATTCTCGCTGCTCTAAAATGTTGGTGATAAGCTCACTTACTATCTTTAGCATATTCTTATATTCTTCTGTCCATAGCTTTTGGGAATCGTAGGAATAGAAGGCAAACAGGCCTTTTGTGTTTCCCCTGAAAGCTATAGGAACAATAACTGAAATAGTAAATTTCTTCTCGAAATATTTACTTATTTTGTCATTGTCTATTAAATGCTTTATATCATCATATTCTACTGCCAGAACACTGCTGCTTAAAAG
>CALJSV010000240.1 GCA_937976095.1 uncultured Clostridia bacterium
TAAGCGGGAAGTTTTACAATTGATAGGTGTGAAGAATAAAGAAGGAGCATTAGTGGCAGTAGCAGGACTTCTAAACTATAAGCAAGTAACGACGCTAATTTTAAGTGGGTTTGATAAAAGCAATCGGACCCCAAGCGTAAATGAATGGCTGCTTTATCAAGCTATCCTCATCGCAAAAAAACAAGGCGCCTATTTTGACTTTGAAGGGTCAATGGTACCTTCGATAGAACCTTTCTTTCGGAAATTTGGAGGGGAATATGTCCCTTATTTAAATGTCTATAAATATGCTTTTGGGAAAGCAGTTGGGAATATACACCTCCAATATGGTAAACCATTTGACTGGTATAGCGGGCAGTGGAATAATCTTTATCTTTGCCTTAATGCTCGGGATGTCGAAGGGAGTGGAGCTTGGAGGTATTCCAGCATATGCTTTCCTCGGAGGGGTTATGGGATCTACCTTTGTGGTGCTTTCAAATTATTCCTTTTCCAAAACCTCTGTAGTTACCTCAACCATACTAATATTATGCGGTCAATTTATAAGCTCAATATTAATAGATGTATATATATTGAATATGCAGATAAAGACTACAAGCATAATAGGAGCATTGCTTATTATAATTGGAACCATAATGTATAATATGAAAGGCAAAGAAAAAGCTAGCTGATTCGCTAGCTCCTTTTATTTCACCTTTATAAAAAACTCCTTGGATATTCTATTGGGGTAATTATCCAGTGTAAATATCAATGGGTTGGTGTATTTTTTGTCCCCTGGTATATATAGCGTAATCTCGTTAAAATAGTTTCCGTCATTCATACCACCAGAGCTTGAGCTTCCATTATCGTAGTAAGTCTCATTAGCCGAATCCCTAAAGATGGAGCTGAAGGGCATATAGTGGAAGCCTTCATCCATTGGATCCTTCCTAAGTATAAAGTCTAAGGCGTAGCTGTCTCCGGCAGATGAAATGGAGCTAAGACTGATTTTATTATCCGGTGCTTTAATTAGCTTTTTATTTACAATGTCAACGACTATTTCAAGCTTATCCTTTGCTAAGGCTCTCATGCTGCTCCCCTTAAGATAGAGTTCAGCAGGTGTTTCAAAATAGTTGCTTTCAAAATATAAGACTTCAGTATTATCTGACAGTTTAGAACCAGATATCCCGTTTTTGATGCTACCCCATACTTCGCCTTTTTCATCTATAAGACATAGATCATCAAAGTTGAAAATTTTCATGCTGTTTCTACTATCATAGCTTACAGTGATTGCAGCTCTTGTTGGATAAATAATGATTTGCTCAAAGGTAATCTTCTGATTTTCTACCTCAATAGTCTTATATACATCATAGGTCTGCTTCATGCTTTCAAATTTGCTTTTATCTATAGGTATACTTAGCTCCCATACGCTCGCAAGGTATTTGGGCTGAGTCGGTGTCGGGTAATCCCTTATACTTACTGCTTCGCTGCTAATGGGCACATCCTCTATCCAGGCTTTTATAGTAAGCATATCAGGGATAGTGGTTTCTTTTGAAAAGCTCACATCTATAAAATTGCTCTCCACCGAGCTGTCATCATTACTGTAGTAGTGTGTGATTCCATAGGCTGCTTTAAGATGCTCTCCCTTTTCGTCTAGTAGATCAACTCTTCCCATCCTTATTTTTGCCGGATTGCCATTATTCTTTAAGGTATAGAAAATAATCATTCTTGTCTCATCTACAATAATGTTGTCTATGGAAAGCTTAATAGACTCATGCTCAGTAGATATCCCCACAGGCTGCATAAAGTTATTTTTTACTGCAGACTTCAAGCCTTTGTCAAAGTTAACAAGCTTCACAATATGCTCAAATAACGGAAGCTCACTTAGGTAGCCTGCAAACACTGGTGAGATTCTGATCATGGTTATAAGGGCACAGGTTATTAAGCATGCTGCCAACAAAGCAGCTCTCTGGCTGATGCTTTTCCTTCTATATAGCTTAGCTTTTTGTATGCCTGCTAGTATACTTTCATCTATATTGGATGGTATGGCTATAGAGTTATACTCATTTTTTCCGTTCTCATAGAGCTTATCTTCATGCATAATGCTTCCCCTCCTCTGCAAGGACTACTCTAAGCTTTTTTAAAGCTTGATTGAGCCAAGTCTTAATTGTGCCAACGGGTTTCTCCAGTATTTCGGCAATATCATTCAGTGTAAACCCTTCATAATACTTGAGAATTATAATGCTTCTGTACTTTGGATCTAATTGCCCCACTAGCAGCTTCAGCTCTATATCCCCATCAATACTACTTATAATGTCGACGTTTTCTACCGGCATCAGAACTTTTTTGTTCTGCTTGGTTTCATCTATACAGTAGTTAATAAGTATGCGTATTAGCCAGGTTTTGAAGTACTTTGGTTCTTTAAGCTTTCTAATACCCTTGTATGCACGAAAGGTTGTTTCCTGTATAGCTTCCAATGCATCGGGTTCATTTTTAAAGTAGGAATATGCAATTTTATAAAGCTGTGCCTTATGCTCACATATTAGCTTATAGAAGGCTTCATCGTTTCCACTGCAAGCCATTTGGCATAGCTGTAGGATGTCCATATTGCTAACCTCCTGAATTTGAATTTCTATATATTAGACCCCAAAAAGATATAAAGGGTTTTGGTCTTTAAAAATGTTGTGGTTAATATTATCTGTAATTCAATTGTAACATAGCCATATTGACATTGTACTTGTATAAGTAGTAAAATAAGCAAGGAAAAACAATACAAATTTGGAAGGAGGTCGCAATCCATGAAGAATCTTATAGCGAATGTAGATTTTAATATGAATACAGTTACTGCGACCTGCTCTGAAGGTATGTCAAAATAGTTATTCAGTATGTATAGGTATGGATAATATTATGATAGTATGTCACGGGTCGTTGAGACACCGTGACTTTTTTGTATGTTATATATGACAGAGAGTCATGGAATGCTTTTAGAGCATATCATGACTTTTTTTAATTATTTGAGAGGGGATGACGAGAATGAAAAAAATAATGGACTTGTTCAGTCCGTACAGGGGGCTTCCTAAGGAGATTTATATATTATTTGTATCAAGAGTCGTAAATGCTATGGGATGCTTCGTAATGCCGCTGCTTACCTTTATACTTACTGATAAAATAGGCCTCCCGGTAGAAAAGGCGGGACTTTATATGAGCGCAGCAAGCCTTATCTATCTGCCTGCAGGTATTATAGGAGGAAAGCTGACTGATATGATTGGACGAAAAAAGATGATAGTAATATTTGACTCACTGGCAGTTGTTACATATCTTGCCTGTGGGTTTGTAGAGCCATCAATAAACCTTATGTACATGATTATACTAGCTTCGACCTTCATGACCATGGCAGGTCCTGCCCATGATTCGCTGGTTGCAGATATTACAACACCAGAAAACAGAGATGGTTCATATTCACTGCTTTATATGGGCTGGAACCTTGGGTATGCTCTGGGTCCTATTATAGGCGGCATGCTTTATAAGAACTATCTGAGCTTGGTATTTATAGGAGATGCTATTACTGCATTAATCTCTCTGAGCTTGGTGGCATTGTTTGTAAAAGAGACAATCAACGTTACTAAGGTTGATATTGAAGATAAGAGAAGAGCAAATGAAAGAAGTGAAGAAGGGTCGATTTTTTCAGTGCTGCTTAAGCGCCCGGTGCTCGTAATGTTTACCCTTATAACCTTCTGGTATAACTTTGCTTACTCACAATGGGGCTTTATGCTGCCGATTCAGGCAAATGAAAATCTTGCAAATGGAGCGCAATTCTATACAATAATGGCCAGCTTCAATGGGTTTATAGTTATTATATTTACGCCTCTTATAACAAAGCTTATTATGAATATTAAGAGCTTAAGAAAGATGGTAATTGGTGGGATATTATATGCAGTAGGCTTTGGTATGCTGGGGATTCTAAACACTCTGGTATACTTCTTTATCTCAGTATTTATATTTACAATAGGGGAAATAGTGCTCTCTGTAAGCACAATGCCTTTTATTGCAAATCATACTCCAGCCTCGCACCGTGGTAGAATGAGCTCGGTGCTTATGCTTACACTTGGCATGGGCTATTCTATTGGGCCTGCTGTAATGGGTAGGGTGATATCTCTTGCCGGAGTTGCAAAGGGATGGCTTGTAATTGGTGCAATAGTTTCTATAGCCGTACTGCTGATGACAAGGCTGGAGAAGTTTGAAGCTAAGAAAATACAGGAGCAGGAAGCAGAAATATATATTGAAACTGCGTAAATAAATGGCTTGGAATTGTTATTCCAAGCCATTTATTGCTGATATAGCTTCACTACATGCAATAGCTTCAAAATGTTCGCCTCCTAGGAGCTTTTCATATATACTCAAAGCATCCCTGTAGCTTGATTTAGCTTCAGCCAGCTTGCCAAGGCCTGCTTGTATTTCTGCCAGTAGTTTGATTGAATTGGCAAGCTTTATATTCTCTATACCAAATATACTCTTCTTTACTGAAATTGACTTAAGACACCATACTTCTGCCTCAGGATGCTTCGACTGCCTAAGTAGAATCTCTGCCATTGTAGTTTGCACTGTTGCGATATCAGGATGATCCTGCGAAAATACCTTTTCATATATCTTCAAGGCTTCGTTAGCTAAAAGATAAGCCTCCTCATACCGTTCCATTTGGATATAAACATCTGCAAGGTTGTTAAGACATTTTGCCGTATAATGGTGCTCCCTGCCCAGCAGCCGCTGTCTTATATAAAGAACCTGCTTATATAGCTTTTCTGCCTTTAAATAATCCTTTTTATCAACGCTTATGGCAGCCAGGTTGTTGAGTATTCTTGTTGTCTCTGGATGCTCTGCTCCCAGGCTGTTCTTATATATCGTATAGGCACACTCAAAGTTGACTTCAGCTTCATCATAATCACCCTTGACGGATTGTATTATTCCAAGGCTATTCAGTGTTTTGCCTATGCTGTAGTGCTCACTTCCAAAGATAGTCTGCTGAATAGGCAGAAGGTATTTGATTAGCTTTTCCGAAGCAGTATAATCACCCTTATAATTAAGCAGCAGAATAAGATCATTGTAAATTCCAAGGGTATCGGGGTGCTGAGAGCCGAGAAATATCTCCCTGTCATTCAGTGCAACCCTGTACAGCTTTTCAGCCTCCTTATAGTTTCCAATCTTAAGTAAGCTGTCTGCCTTGTATTTTTGCATTAATGTATTAGTACTAATGCTGCAGCCCAGAGAGGTTGATATATCATACGCTTTATCAAAAAGTTCAATAGCTGCTTCATATTTGCCGCAGCTTTGGAAGAAAAGGCCAAGTCTTGTTATAATATTTAGAGCATTCTCGTCTTTTTCTGCAAGTGCCAGATAGTGCTTGAGGCTTTCTACATAGGCAGAGACCATATCGTATTTATCACCAAGGAAAAGCCAGTAGCTCCAGAGCTCGTAAAGGAGATTATCCTGGTTATATATATTGAAGACCTCAATAAAAGATACTGAAGCTGCCAACCTATCGGTAAGCCCCCCCTGTTTTAAGTGCCATGGAAGGTCATAAGCAGTTTTTCTTGTTACTATTTGCCTTTCGAGGTATTCGGCAATTTTTTTATGTAGGTACAGCTCCCGTACCCTTTCTGATAGATATCTCTTTGAAACAGCCGCCTTCAGATAATTATTCGATAGTCTTAGCAAATCATCTGTTGAAGCTATGTAGTAATCGATAGAGCTTAGTATTCCAGTGATTACTACATTACTAAAGCCACCTATTGACATAAGCTCAGGTATACTTAATCCATTTTTTGAAATACAAAGCAGCGAAAACATCTTATTTATTATACTGCTGCCAAAGTCATTTTCCAATCTTTCCAATACCTTTTCGTAAAGCTCGTTAAGGTCAGCTGAGGCTAAATAGTAGCCTAGCTTGCTGTCAAGCTTCTTAAAGTTAGAATAAGCCTTTAGCTCTTCGATTACTGTTCTTAAAAAGAGAGGATTTGAGCATTTTTCTTCAAATTCTGCATGCTCATTCAACTCATAATATAAGTTGCTTTGGTACTTGCCAAGGTGCTTTTCTACAATCGCTTCTCTTTCCGCTTTGCTTAAGGGCTCTATGTGGATTTTTTGCCAGCCGAACAAATCAAATCTTTGAGAATCAGGAACGTCAACGGCTGTAAAGACTGCTCTTATGTTTGGAGGAAAATGCATTGGAAGCCAATCATAGTGGCTGCATTCTACCTGATCAATGGAGTCTATTATAAGGAGGAGCTTCTCCTTTTGAACCTTAGCCAGCCAGAGAGGAAAAACATTGATTATTTCATTGAAATCCGTAGGGATACAATCAGTCAACAGGTATCTTTCTTTTATCTCTTGCATAATACGTGAGAGAACAGCTGGAGCTTCTCTGTCGCAAACACTTGAAAAGTGTATAATTGCAAAGCTATCCGGATTATGCTTTTTATATTGCTGATACCAGTATGCCAGCAGAGAGGTCTTACCTGAGCCCAGCTCTCCGGTTATTACTATTGGTGGCTGTGTTCCATCGACATGGTTATTAAGAATATTGAGATACCTTCTATTTTCGTTATAATCTTTGCTCTTGTATGCTCCATATACCTCATGGTTTAGACCTTTCTTCATATTAACTGTTATTACCTTATCGGTGATTATGTCATCTATTTCACCCTTTAGCAACATATCTATAAGTACATCCACCAATAGCCTGTCAATGCAACCGGCATCAGCCTCTTCATAGAGAATGCGGATTACGGCATCCATAGGCATTTTATCTCTATAAGGACGCTTTGAATACAGAGCATCAAAAATGTCGGCAACGGCCACGATGCGTGCCTCCAAGCTTATTTCGTCGCCCTTGAGGCCATCGGGATATCCGCTTCCATCCAGCTTTTCGTGGTGATGTCTTAAGGGATCCAGGCACTTTTCAAAGCAGGGGAGAGGCTTGCATATGTTAACTCCAATTATTGTGTGCTCCTTCATTTTCTCAAACTCTTCAGAAGTAAGCCTACCGGGCTTATTCAGAATACCTTCGGGTATGCCTACCTTGCCAATGTCATGAATAAACCCTGATAGTTCAAGCGCTCTAACTCTTTCATCAGATAGCCCCATCTTTCTTCCCAAGCGGCGGCAGATGCTGCCAACTCTTCTTGTATGCAGATCCGTATAGCTGTCCTTTGCTTCAATTATATTTGCAAGAGAAATAATTACATTCAAAACATTATCATCATGATGCTGCATGTTTTCTTTAAGCAGCATATAAAGACGGTTGTTCTCATGGTTGACTCTTTCCATAACCGATAGCTGCTTATTTAAGTTTTCCATATGTGATTTTCTTAAAAAGCAAGACTTTACTATATCGCAAAGCTCTTTTTCATCTACCGGTAAAGCTGCTACACAGTCTACTGCTACACTGTTGATGCATTTTATCAGGACTGCTGCATCAGGCTCAGAATAAAGCAGCATAGTACTTATGCTTGAATTTATTTGCTTCACCCTCATAAGAAAATCAAGACCGTTTATCTCTTTAATTGTATAGTCACAAGCTACCATATCAAATGAAGAGGTTGTGATAAGATCGAGAGCCTGTACAATATCAGCGCATAATATATGCCTGTAGCTGCTGCTCAGTATAGCTGCAACTCTATTAAACTCGTTTTTCTTTTCATTGTTGACAAGTATTAAGATTGATCTGCTCATAGTATTCCTCCTATAAAAGGTGAAATAGTCACTAAAGTTAAAATAATCAGAAGATTACGTATATTACAATTATACTATATTAATATTTTTTCTGAAACATTATAGTAAAAAATGTGTAATATTACATGAAGATATTTTGAAAGGGGTTATATAATGGAAAGCGTAATACAAAGCTCATTAGAAAAGAAGGAAAGGCTTTGGACCTTTAACTTTTTTCTGCTTTGGCAGGGGCAGCTAGTCTCGGCCTTGGGAGATGTTATATACCAAATAGCACTTGGCTTTTGGGTGCTTGCTGTAACAGGCTCTACAATGATGATGGGAACCTTGATGGCTGTATCGACACTGCCAAGAATAATTATCTCACCTTTTGCAGGGGTTATAGTAGATAGGGCTGACAGGAAGTGGATAATGGTTTGGATGGACTTTATAAGAGGTGTGTTTATAGTAGGGATTGGTGCGGCTGCATTACTCGGTATTCTGGAGATATGGATGGTATTTGCGGCAGGAGTTGTACTTGGGATATGTGCAGCATTTTTCAACCCGGCAGTAAGCTCAGCAACTCCCGATATAGTGCCGAGCTCAAGATTGACTCAGGCAAATTCCTATTTCAGCATGATACATGCAGGCTCAAATATACTGGGCAGTTCCATGGGAGGTATATTATATCAAATAATCGGAGCTCCTATATTATTTCTGTTTAATGGAATATCCTATCTGTTTTCTGCAGCTACTGAGGTTTTTATAAAGGTTCCAAAAACCGAAAAGCAAGGTCAAAAATATAACTTTTGGACTGATATGAAGGAAGGATTAGGCTTTATTTGGAGGTTTAAATCTCTTAGAGATGTTATTTTTATTGCTGGCTTTTTAAATTTCTTTGCAAACATGGGTATTGTACTTATATTACCCTTGTTCCAGAGAACAGTCAGCCTGGGAGCAGCAAAATACGGGGTTGCAATCGCATTTATGACAGCAGGCTCACTGGTAGGAATGATATTTACTTCGGTTTATAACATAAAGCCAAATCAAAGAGCTAAGATATTCTTAAGCTGCGGTATTATATCAAGTGTATGCTTCTCAGCATTTGTTTTTATGGATATATACTATTTGATGCTGACATTGCTATTTATAGCAGGAGCACTGAATGCGATACTTAATGTCCTTTTCAGCTCAGTAGTGCAGCTTACGGTGCCACAGGACAAAAGAGGCAAGGTGTTCTCAATTATGGGTACGGTATTGGGTGGACTTATGCCATTTGCAATGCTTCTGGGAGGTTTTCTTGGTGAGTTCCTGCCACTGAAGCTGGTTATCTCAGGCGGATTTATGGCAACAACAATTATTTTTTTACCTTTTATATTCATGGAGGGCTTTAAGAGATTTATAAACTATGATCCTGCAAGCCAGACTATGGAGGAAATAATTTAGGCAGATTACCAGTAATAAATATGTATGTAAAAAGATTGTTAAATAACAGTATAGAGAGGGAGAGCTATGGCTAAGGTATTAAGAACTGAGGGTATGAACAAATGTATTGGCTGCTTTACCTGCATGCTTACCTGCGCAGGGGTAAACCAGCAGAATCACTCTATAACCAAGAGTGCTATAAAGGTGCGTACAAGAGGAGGCATGAAGGGTAACTTTGTTGCAATCGTTTGTCTTGCATGTAAGGATGAAAGGGCATGTGCAGAAGCCTGCCCATCAGGAGCGCTAGAAAGAAGAGCGGGAGGCGGTGTGCTTTTAAATGCAAAGAGGTGCATTGGCTGTAAAAAGTGCGTTTCTGCATGCATTGTAGGAGCAGTTAACTATGATGAGATAAACCATAAGCCGATAATCTGCAAGCATTGCGGTGTCTGCGCAAGGTTCTGTCCACATGAATGCCTGAGACTGGAGGAAGTTGAAAATGATATATGAAAAACACATTAAGGTTCTATACATCGATCTAAAGAACAATAAAATAAAAATTGAACACAGAGAAGATCTATATGAATACCTGGGTGGAGTCGGCACAGCCTCGAAGCTTCTGGAAGAAAACATGAGACCAGAGCTGGATCCGCTACATGAGGATCAGCCTGTTATTTTTTCTATAGGTGCAGCATCAACTATTTATCCTGTAGTAACAAAAACAGTTGCAATGTTTGTGTCTCCTCTTACAGGGGAGCTTGGAGAGTCCTATGCGGGAGGCAGATTAGCACTTACAATGTTTATGGCGGGCTATGATGCTATAGTAATAACAGGTAAGGCTAAAAAGCCTTCATATATAACCATCAACAGCAACAATGTTGAGTTTAAGGATGCGAGGGCTATTTGGGGAATGTCCTCTGATGATGTTGGAGGCATAATACGCGAGAGAGAGCCTGGAAGCGGCAAAAGAAGCATAATAAGAATAGGTCCTGCCGGAGAAAACCAGGTAAGCTTTGCCAGCGCTTGTGTAGATACATACAGGCACTTTGGAAGACTAGGACTTGGTGCTGTACTCGGGAGCAAAAACCTAAAAGCGATAACGGTTATAGGGGATAGAAATATACCGGTAAAAAACTTTAAAGACTACTTTAAGGTTTATCAGGAGATATACAAAAAGGTTACAGATACTGAAATTATGGCAAAGTATCACGACTTAGGCACGCCCATTAACGTAGAGCCTCTTAATGAATTTGGAGCGTTGCCTACAAGAAACCTTCAGAGCAACAAATTCGAGCATGCAGAAGCCATAAATGGAGAGACCTTTGCTAAAAACAATCTTGTAAGAAAGCTGGCATGTACGGGCTGCCCTGTAGGCTGTATACATATAGGCCAGTTTAGGAGAGAGTTTGATCAGGGCTATGAGTATGAGTCAGTAAGTGTAGGTTATGACTATGAGCTGATTTTCTCTTTGGGCAGCTTTCTTGGTATTAAGACTACAGATGAGATATTGCAGCTGATCGAAGTAGTAGAGCAAATGGGCTTGGACGCAATGTCAGCTGGTGTTGCTCTGGGTTGGGCTACCGAAGCTCTGGCTAATAAGCTTGTCACAGAGGAAGACACTATAGTTCCTCTGCAATTTGGAGGTACAGCGGACTACATTAAGGCTGTAAGGTATATGGCTTCAAAGGAGAATGACTTCTATAGCGAGCTTTCAAAGGGTATAGCAAAGGCTGCAGCAAGATACGGTGGCAGTGATTATGCTATGAACTTTGCAGGCAACGAGATGCCGGGCTACCATACAGGCTATGGATCAGTAGTTGGAGCGGCAGTAGGAGCAAGACATTCCCACCTGTGCAATGGAGGCTACTCTGTAGATCAGTCCATGAAGGAGCTGGATAAGGAAAAGCTGGTGGATTCGATATTTAAAGAAGAAAAGGAAAGATGCATGCTTAATTCTTTGATAATATGCCTGTTTGCCAGAAAGGTATATGATAGAGAGACTATACTTAAGGCTCTAAATGCTATTGGCTATGAGTGTACCGATGAAAATCTTACTGAAATAGCTGAGAAGATATATAAGACTAAGCTTCGTATAAAAAAAGCACTGGGCTTCTATCTAAAGGGAATAAAGCTTCCTAAGAGGTTCTTTGAAACCCCTACAATGAATGGCACTTTGGATGAAGCTGTAGCATATGAGCTGATTGACATGTATAATGAAAAGGTCAATGAACTGATGACGGAATAGAAAAATAATATCGGCATATTGAAGTGAAATTCAATATGCCGTTTTTTTGTAAAATTTCTAATAATTTTGCATAGTAAAAGCCAATAACGTATAAAATAACCAGTGTAAGAAACTCTAGCTTAAGGTTGCTACACCTTGAAGTATTAGTGAGTTTTAGAAGAAATGGCTTAAAAATGAGGAGGACGAAAGATGAAAAGACTATTATGTATTGTATTGGCATTAACAATGTTAATCGGACTGGCAGCATGTGCACCAAGGACTGCAGCTCCAGAGCCAACTCCAACGCCCACTCCTGCACAAGGCGGGGAAGCTACCCCAACCCCTACACCTGATCAAGCTGCACCACTACCGGGGCAGGGAAAATTAAAGGATGGAACCTATGATGCAAAGGGTGATAAATGGCAATATGGTGATGAAAGCGCAACTGTAGTTATTGAAAACGACAGAATCAAGAGCATTATACTCAGAAGACTTACATTAGACGGGCAAGAGGTCAACTATGATGAGTGGATAGGTGAGGAATTCCAAGGTGCAATAAGACCTAATCTGAAGCAGTTTAGAGAGGAAATGGCAAGCAGAATGATAGAAAAGCAGAGCTATAATGTTGATGCCATTGCAGGAGCTACAGTAACATGTGAAAATTGGATGCTGGCTGTTTCAAGAGCTTTACAACAGGCTGCACAACAATAAAAGCAAAAGGCTTTATAAGAACAGAACACATTTATGGATTATTCATTTATGGGTTCTGTTCTTTCACAATTTATATAAATTGAGGGATTATGATGATGGATAAAAAAAGGATAGTTATACTGGGAGCAGGCTATGGGGGGGTACATGCTGCAAAGAAGCTTTCGAAGCTATATAAGAAGAGCGATAAGGTTGAGATTCTATTAATCGATAAAAAGCCATACCATACATTAATGACAGAGCTTCATGAGGTAGCAGGGGCAAGAGTTGAGCCGGATGCAGTAAGAATAAAGCTTAAAAGAATTTTTGCAGGATCAAAAGTTAAAACAATCATGGATGAAATTACTGGTATCGACTTTGAAAAGAAGCAGCTTATATCCAACAATAATACTTATGCTTATGACTATCTTATAATTGGGGCAGGAGCTGAGCCGGCTTTTTTTGGTATACCCGGCATAGAGGAAAATTCATTTACAATTTGGTCCTTTGAAGATGCCATAAAAATTAAGGAGCATGTTGTAAATATGTTTGAGGAAGCCAGCCGGGAAAGTGACAGCATTAAGAGACAGCAGCTGCTATCCTTCATGGTGGCCGGGGCAGGCTTTACAGGGATAGAGGTAATAGGTGAGCTGGCAGAGTGGACGAAGGGCCTTTGTGACGAATATGAAATAGATAAAAATGATGTAAGCTTAGTGGTAATTGAGGCTATGTGCAATATATTGTCAGTTCTAAATGAAAGGCTGATAAAAAAGTCCGAAAGGTACCTAAAGAAAAAGAATATAAAGATATATGTGGATGCACCTATTATAAGTGCTGAAAAGGGTTCATTGACCTTAAAGGATGGAACGGTACTGAGGGGCAATACACTTATCTGGACCTGCGGGGTTCAGGGTAGCAGTTTTTCAGCCGGCTTGGGTCTGACTATGGGAAAAAGAAATCGTGTCCAGGTTAATGAATATATGCAATCTGTTGACTATGATGATGTTTATGTTATAGGTGATAATTCGTACATTGAGGAACAAGGTAAGCCAATGCCTCAGATTGTTGAGGCGGCTTTGCAGACTGGTGAGACGGCTGCTCATAATATATCTGCAGCAATAGACGGAAGACCATTGAAACGGTATAAGTCTAATTACCATGGAATAATGGTATCAATAGGAAGTCGGGATGCTGTTGCAAATGTTATGGGAGTATCAAGCTCAGGCTTTGCAGCAATGGGGACTAAGCATATGGTTAATTTGCATTATCTTTATGGGATTGGAGGCTTAAGCCTTGTTGTCTCGTATATAATGCATGAGTTCTTTGATATTAGAAACGGAAGGTCTATGGTTGGTTCACATCTGTCAAACAAGACACCGATATTCTGGCTTGCAATTCTCAGAGTATACCTTGGCTATATATGGTTGTGGGAAGGTATAAAAAAAATTAAGGATGGATGGCTAAACCCAGCCATGAACTTTGTTGCAACCATGCCCAATTCTTGGGATCAGCCTTCTGACACTGCAAATGCAGTAGCAAGTGCAACACAGATAACACAGTATTGGCCAGAGCCTATACTAAAAAGGCCGCCTGCATTATTTGAATGGTTTATGGATACATTTATTGCACCAAACCATTACATGTTCCAGCTGATGATAGTGCTTGTTGAGCTTGCAATAGGCTTGGCACTTATTGCAGGACTTTTTACACTGCTTGCATCCGCAGCTTCTATTTTTCTTTGTGCAAACTTCATACTTTCCGCAATGGCGGGAACAGAAATATTCTGGCACATATTTGCTGCGATTGCTTTGTTTGGAGGAGCGGGCAGGGCCTTTGGACTTGATTACTATGTAATGCCGTGGCTGAAGCACTGGTGGAAAAAAACAGCCTTTGCCCGGAGGACACATCTATATATAGAGTAAATTAGAAGGATTTTATTAGCGTGAATAGAATAATGTTAAGTAGAGAGAAAATTTGGTAATGCTAACAACTGGGAGGTAGTAAAATGCAGCTGGTAAAAAACGAGAAATATCATGGGTTTATACTGGAGCAAGAACAATATGTAGAGGAGACTAAGTCTAAGGCCAGAACCTTTTATCATGAAAAAAGCGGGGCAAGGCTTCTGCAGCTGGAGAATGATGATGACAATAAGGTTTTTTCCATAAGCTTTAGGACTCCGCCCCATGATAGTACAGGACTTCCACACATTTTGGAGCACTCTGTGCTATGCGGCTCCAGAAAATTTCCATCTAAGGAGCCCTTTGTAGAGCTTATAAAAGGTTCATTAAACACTTTTTTAAATGCTATGACATTTGCGGATAAGACGATGTATCCGATAGCAAGCAGAAATGATAAGGATTTTTTGAACCTAATGGATGTTTATTTGGATGCAGTTTTCTATCCAAATATATATAAGTATCCTGAAATACTTATGCAGGAAGGCTGGCATTATGAGCTTAATGACAAGGCAGAGCCTATTACCTACAAGGGTGTAGTATATAACGAAATGCAGGGGGCCTTCTCTTCACCAGAATCAATTCTGATGAGAAAAATTGAAGAATCCCTATATCCGGATACTCCATATGCCAATGAGTCAGGTGGAGACCCTGACTATATACCTGATCTAACCCTGGAGGATTTTTTGAGCTTTCATAAGAAATACTACCATCCTTCAAACAGCTTTATATATTTA
>CALJSV010000241.1 GCA_937976095.1 uncultured Clostridia bacterium
CTTGTATACTGATGATTATCATAGTTATTATTTAAGTCTAACTGAATCCTATCACCAATACTAAAGTTTTTCAAATTATGCATAATCATATCTCCCCCGGAATCAACAATTGGTGATACATGTTTTTATAACTCGACATAATAATCCAAATTTTTATTTGTATGTATATAATTATACAACATTTTCTGACAATATTGAATTTTTTAATTAAAAATATTAGAAAGCTTATTTATAAACATTCTAAAGCTTGATCCTGAGTTAACATTTGCTTCAGCGTTATTCACCAATGCACTTGCTATATCACTCATATTTCGTGCTGCTTCGCTTTTACTAAAGCTTATAACAAATGGCTGCTGCTGCTTAACAGCTTTTGAAACTGAATTATCGTTCATTATATATCCAAGCTTTTGTAGCTTAATTCCTAAAAACTTTTCAGTAACAACATTAAGCTTTTCAAGAATATTTGCTGCCTCAGCAGAATTATCGACTCTATTTACTACAATCTTTATATTTTTGTTCTTATCTTTACTTGATATTGTCTTAATCAGAGCATATGCATCAGTTATTGCTGTTGGTTCTGGTGTGGTTACAAGTATAACTTCTCTTGCAGCATGTACAAAGCTAAGAACATTATCAGAAAGTCCTGCGCCTGTATCAATAAGTACAATATCAGCTTCTTCATCAAGCTTTCCAAGCTTCATAAGCAAGTCCACAAGCTGAGTTTTGTTAAGCTTAATAAGCGCTTGTACACCTGAGCCCCCTGAAATAAACTTTACTCCGGAAGGTCCAACCTCAAGTATATCTAAGATATCTTTATTATTATTAATAACATCGGATAAATTATGCCTTGTCATTTTACCCATAACAACATCAACATTAGCAAGTCCTAAATCAGCATCAATAATAACAACTCTTAATCCAAGCTGAGCAAGCTTGATTCCTAGATTTACGGTAAAGTTCGTCTTTCCTACGCCGCCTTTTCCGCTTGTTACAGTAATGACTCGCGATCCGGCTCTCTTCTGAGTGTCACTCAGGAAATTATCTTCACTGCTGCTCTTGATATCGTTGATAATCTCTCGTAATCTTTCAGCTTGATCTTTCATAGTTATTATCTCCCAACAAACTGTTTATGATTTTGCTCTTATCTGCTACTTCTATATCATCAGGAACACTTTGACCGATAGTAATATAAGAAATCGGTTTCTTTGTAATATAAGCAACATTCAGCAATAGGCCAAGTGTGGAGGTTTCATCAAGCTTAGTAAAAATAAGCTTATAATTATCTAAGAAGCTGTAGCTCTTTATAATCTCCAAGCAATCAGAGAACTTTGTTGTTGCACTGATTAAGAGGTATACTTCGTTATCTATGCTGTACTTAAGCAATGATTTAAGCTCCATAAGCTGGTATTGATCCTTATGGCTTCTTCCCGCTGTATCAACCAATACTAAGTCCTTATCTTTATATCCGCTTATAGTGTTAGTGATTTCTGCCGGAGAATAAATTATTGATAGTGGCACCCCAATGATTTCACTATAGGTTTTTAATTGTTCTACCGCCGCTATCCTGTAAGTATCAGAGGTTATCAATCCAACCTTTCTCTTTTCGTTAATCACCATATTAGCCGCAAGCTTTGCTAGAGTGGTTGTTTTTCCTACACCAGTAGGGCCAATAAAAAGTATAACCTTTTTGTTCTTTGAAGGTATAAATGGCTCAGGATCTTTTATATACTTATCCAATATATCGTATAAGGCACTTCGGACTATACTTTCATTTTGCTGCTTTTCAATGCTTAGAAGCTCTATAACGTCTTCCTTAATATCATTGATAATCAGCTTATCAACTTCATTATCCTCAAGTCTTTTCAAATAGCTTTTTGTTATTTCTGATAGTCTGTTATTCTCATAGTCCACCTTAACAGCATCATAAACCTTATTAAGCATATTTTTTATTTCTGATATTCCACTGGCATCTTCCTTCTCAGCCTTAAGACTCTCTTTTAATATGTCACTTAGGTTTAATGCCTTTGCAGGCTCTTCCGGTTTTATGAACTCAGGGCTTGGCTGAATATTGTTTTGCTGTGGATTCTGATTTCGCACATACATTCCGCTTTGATTGTATAAACTCCCCTGTGGGTTGTTGAATCCATCTCTTTGTGCCTGCATGTTATTAATAAGTTCATTTTTAAAGCTGATTGCGTTTAAAGCTTCAGCTTCTATAGAAGCTTTTTTTGCTTCAGGACTTGTATATATGTTTTTTGCCTCTGCTGGCCTATATGAGTCAACAGCTGCTTCTGCTCTCGCCTGACCCTGCATCGGCTTATTGTCATTGTAGTTTTTTTTGCTGCTGACTGCATCTGCATCAATTGTGGCTACAACCTCAACTAAAGGCTTTGTAAACAAGCCAGCAATACCTTTTCTTCTTATCTTTCTAGTATTAAGAATAATTGCATCTCTGCCCAAATCGGACTTTACCTTTTGCAATGCCTCCTGCGCTGTTTCACCAACGTACCTTTTAACTTTCACTAAATGCTCACCATCCCTACAGATTGTACTTCAATTGATGGGTCTAACTCATTATAGGACAGCACCGTTAAGCCTGGTGCCACATGCTCAATCAGCCTTTTAAAGTATAAGCGTACAACAGGTGAAGCTAGCACTATTGGTTGTTCACCCATAGATGTCAGCTTTTGAACCTCTCTCAAAAGACTATTTATTATGCTTTGCGCCGAGTGAGGATCAATATTTAAGAATGCTCCATACTCGGTCTGCTGAACTGACTCCATAATTGCTTGTTCTATTGCATTATCCAGAGTAATAACCTTTGCCTGCTTGTCAGAAATAAACCTTTTTGATATAGCTCTTCTCATGGCCTGCCTTACATACTCAGTAAGCATATCCGGATCCTTTGTTATAGGCGCATAATCCGCTAATGTTTCTATTATTGTAACCATATCTCTTATTGATACATTCTCTTTTAAGAGATTTGCCAGAACCTTCTGGACATCACCTATAGACAGCTGTTTTGGTATTACATCATCTACTAAAGCAGGGTATGCTTCCTTCAAATTGTCTATTAGCTTTTGAACATCTTGCCTTCCAAGCAGCTCATGAGCATGAGCCTTAACAACCTCAGTGAGGTGAGTTGCAACTATAGAAGGTGGATCAACTACTGTATATCCAAGCATTTCTGCTCTTTCCTTTTGTCCTTCTCCAATCCAGACTGCCGGTAAGCCGAAGGCTGGTTCTATAGTCTTGACACCGTCAAGATCACCATCTGCAGTCCCAGGATTCATTGCTAGATAGTTATCAAACATTAATTCGCCACTAGCTACTTCAATTCCTTTAATTTTTATTACATATTCGCTCGGTTTTAGTTGAATATTGTCTCTTAATCGTATTACAGGAACAATCATACCTAATTCTAACGCACATTGTCTTCTTATCATTACAACCCTATCAAGTAAATCTCCACCTTGACTTGCATCAGCAAGAGGAATAATTCCATAGCCGAATTCAAGCTCTATAGGATCTATTTGTAGAAGTGTCATTACATTTTCAGGCTTTCTTATTTCTTCAACTTCAACATCTTGAGCCTTAATCTCTTCTTCAATAGCAGCTTCCTTTATTGTCTTTTGCAGGCTGTAGCCTATTACTATCAGTACCACTGCGATAATAATATTAGGTATTGGAGGAAGGCCTGTAAAAGCTAGTATTAACAGTGCACCTGCTGCAAGATAAAGAACCTTCGGTTGTGCCAAAAGCTGCTTAATAACATCATTACCAAGGTTGGAGTCTGACGCAGCTCTCGTAACTACCATACCCGCTGCAATAGATATAAATAGAGCAGATATTTGACCCACAAGTCCGTCTCCTATTGTAAGGTTCATAAAGGTTGATCCTGCTTCTTGCCAACTCATTCCCATTTGCAGCATGCCTATAACAAAACCAGCCGAAACATTGATAATTGTTATTAAAATACCGGCAATGGCATCACCCTTAACAAATTTGCTGGCTCCATCCATTGCCCCGTAAAAATCTGCTTCTCTTTGTATTTTTTTTCTTCTATCCTTAGCCTCAAGCTCGTTTATTAGCCCTGAGTTAAGATCAGCATCTATAGCCATTTGCTTACCCGGCATAGCATCTAAAGTGAATCTCGCTGCTACTTCCGCAACTCTCTCAGAACCCTTCGTAATAACCAAGAACTGAACTATAGTTAGAATAAGAAACATTATTACCCCAACAACAGGATTTCCTCTTGTTACAAAGTTACCAAAGGCATAGACAACCTTTCCTGCATCTGCTTCCGATAAAATTAGTCTAGTGGTAGAAAAATTAAGCACCAGCCTAAAAAGTGTTGTTATCAGCAGCATTGTAGGGAATATCGAAAACTCTAACGGTTCTCTAATATACATTGACAACAAAAATATTACTAAGGATAAGGATATACTAAGTGTCAATAGTATATCCACCAAAGCAGTTGGTGGTTGAATAAATATCAATAGAATTATACCAATTATCGCAATAGCAATAAGATCACTATACTTGCTCATATATATCACATTCTCCTTCTAGCATGAACCAAAACAAAAGAATTATTTATTCTTAAGTCCGTATACAAAGGCAAGTACTTCAGCAACAGCTTTATAAAGCTCAGCCGGAATTTCTCTGCCTATATCCACGCTTTTATATAAAGCCTGCGCAAGCGGCTTGTTTTCTACAGTAGGAATATTATTATTCTTTGCTATTTCCTTGATTTTTTGTGCGATCAAATCCTTACCCTTAGCAATAACTAATGGTGCTTCTGATACACCAGAATCATACTTTATGGCTATAGCAAAGTGGGTTGGATTTGTTATGATTACATCGGCTTTAGGTACTTCAGACATCATTCTTTTAAGAGCCATCTGCCTTTGTTTTTCTTTTATCTTTGATTTTACCTGAGGATTACCTTCTGCTTGTTTATACTCTTCCTTTACTTCCTGCTTAGTCATTTTCAACTTTTTTTCAAATTGCCAAAATTCATAAGCATAATCAAATATGGCAATCAGCATGAGGACCATCGCAACTCTAATCCCTGTATTTACTATTGTGTTTCCAATAAACATAGTAGATTCTTCTATACTCATGGCAAGAAGATTGGGAATATCCGCATAATTGTTCATAAAATAGTTGTATACTACAAAACCAACTATTGTTATTTTTAAGATAGATTTGATTAGCTCTAAAAGCGAATGTGACGAAAAAATCCTCTTAAAGCCTTCGATAGGGTTTAGTTTATCAAATTTCGGCACTAAAGGCTTAAGGGTAAACAAAAAACCAACCTGAAGAATATTTATAATAACTGATAAAAATGCGGTTACTAAAAGTATAGGAGCCATAACCTTAACAAAGGTCCAGGCACCAAAAGCATATAACTGCATAGCATTCTCTACCTCAAACCTACCTTTCAATAGGTCATTGAAATTAAAGAATTTGGCCATTGCATAATGTAAATTTTCAAATACAAATGGAGAAAACGCTCTCAAGCTTAAAAAGGTTATTAATAAAAGGACCGCAGTTACGATTTCCTTGCTTTTTACTACCTGTCCTTTTTCTCTGGCGTCTTTTCTCTTTTTGGTGGATGCTGTTTCAGTCTTTTCCTCTGAAAACAGCTGAAGATTTATTAATAAATTATATTCCAACAAAGCTATCATCCTTTGCTAAGCCTGGTAACTCCAGAGCACAGATGCTAAGTACTTGCCAAGTTTTTCAATATTAAGTATAAATAATCGTACATCCTGTCAAAGGAAATACTCATAGCATCCATAAAAACAGGTAGTACCAGTGCAACTGTAAACAAGCCTAAACCAACCTTCAAAGGCATGCCCACAACAAAAACATTCATTTGTGGGACTGTCTTTGCAAGTATTCCGAGAGATACTTCTGCCAATAAAGAGGCAGCTAAAATAGGTATACTGATTGTAAAACCAATTACAAAGGTTTCAACAAATATATTAATGATATTATTAACCATAATATCATTAAAGACCGCCTGGTTTATCGCTATTAGGTTGTAGCTTTTAAATAGAGCCCTTAATAGCACATGGTGGCCATCCAGCATAAGAAAGTACATGGTAGCCAAAATATACATGAAGTTACCAATCAATGGCACCTGCGCACCTATTGTAGGGTCGAGAACATTCACCATACCAAAGCCTATCTGCATATCGATTATTTGTCCAGCCACATAAATTGCAGAAAACACCAAAAAGCTTACATAACCTAATACTATACCTATAAGCATTTCCTTAATTACAATTCCTGTGTATGCAAATATATTTGTAAATTCTACTGTTACATCACCCAGTAGCGGAACCAAAATAACTGTACAAAAAAATGCCAAACCAATTTTCATATAATTTGGCACATTCTTTCTTCCAAATATCGGCGTAATAACAAATAATGAACTCATTCTCACCAATACAAGAAAAAACACAGTAAACTTCTCAATCATTATTGTATATAAATCCATAGTGTTTACCCCATTCTATTTTATATATGAGGGTATATTCTGTATCAGCCTTATTGTAAATGAATTCATGATGTTCATCATCCAAGGGCCAAATAGCAGCAAGGTTAGAGATATTGCTACTATCTTTGGAATAAAGGATAAGGTTTGCTCTTGAATCTGAGTAGTTGCCTGTACTATACTGACAATCAAACCCACCAGTAGCCCTATCAAAAGAATTGGTGCTGCCAGCATCAGAGCAGTTTTTATAGCTTCTATCCCTATATCTATTACAATGTTTTGATCCATAATCTTCACCCCGATCAATTAATCCCCATTATCAAGGACTTGATAATTAGGTTCCATCCATCAACCATTACAAAAAGCAAAAGCTTGAAGGGCAGAGAAATCATTACCGGAGGTAACATCATCATACCCATGGACATTAAAGTGCTGGATACCACCATATCTATAATCAGAAATGGTATATACAAGCAAAAACCTATAAGAAATGCCACTCTAAGCTCACTAATTATAAAAGCAGGTATCAGTACAGAACTAGGTATATCTTTATGAGTGGCAGGTTGTTCATTCTGACTTAAGCTGAGAAATAGCTCAAGATCCTTTGGCTTAGTATTTCTAAACATAAAATTTCTTAAAGGATCCATTGCTTTTTCTAATGCAACCTCTTGAGTTATTTCTCCATTGGTAAAAGGTTGATATGCATTGATATTAATATCATCAATAACAGGCCTCATAACAAAAAAGGTCAAAAACAGTGCCAGACCAATTAACACTTGATTTGGAGGCATTTGCTGAGTTCCTATCGCATTTCTTGTAAAAGATAATACTATTATGATTCTTGTAAAAGAGGTCATCATAATTAGAATTGACGGTGCTAATGCAAGCACAGTCAACATAAGTAAAATCTGTATGCTTAATGCGACATCACCCGGTGTTTCAGCAGCATCTATATCAAGTCCTATTTTAGGGATAGGAAGTGGCGGCTCTGCATAGGTTACTACACATAATATTGACATCAAAATAAAGGTAACCAGCACTGTCTTTAAAATAAATCTCTTTTTATTCATCGGATTTGGTTCCCCTTACTATTGATTTTAGTTTATCCAAATTTTTTTTGATTGGATTAAAATATGGGTTTGTCTCCTCTTCTGTATATTCCTCCATATATGATTCAAAGCTTGTATTAAAATCCTCAAGCTCATTATGAGCATCAGATATACCAAGCTTGTCCTCATCAAAAGCAGAAAAATACGTGAGATTTTTTGTTGTATTGCCTAAGAGCACAAATTGCTTTCCGACTTTAATCAATACTACGCTCTTATCAATACCAATAGGAAGCGTCTCTACCACCTTCATATTCTTACTTTTACTTCTCGGAGCTCCCTTTTTAGCAATTATCTTTGTAACATAATAAGCAATCGCTAAAATTACTGAAAACACAAATATTGTGTATAGAAATTTAAAGAAATCATATTCAAACATAACTATACCTGCCCTGGCCAGATTTATGCCGACATAGTGAAATCAAAGTCCCACAAAGGACGGCATAAGTTAAGTACCCGAACATCTCTTAAGATCCTTCTAACCTAAAACTTTTTTAACAGCTTCAATAATTCTTTCTGCTTGGAAGGGCTTTACAATAAAGTCCTTTGCGCCTGCTTGAATTGCTTCTATAACCATAGCTTGCTGTCCCATAGCTGAGCACATAATAATTTTTGCAGCACTATTAGTCTTCTTTATTTCCTTTACTGCTTGTATCCCATCTACCTCTGGCATTGTAATATCCATGATTACCAAATCAGGATTCAACTCTTTAAATCTTTCTATCGCCCTTGCACCATTTTCTGCTTCACCAGCGATAGTAAAACCATTTTTGGATAATACATCCTTAATCATCATTCTCATAAATGCTGCGTCATCAACTATAAGTATTCCATTTGCCATTTGTATATTTCCTCCTCGCTATGATAAAATAATTAGATTTTGCTCAATCTCTTTGATGCGTTTACTATATCTGTAATTCTGACACCAAAGCTTTCATCAATTACTACTACTTCTCCCTTAGCTATAAACTTTCCGTTTACAAGTATATCAACAGGCTCACCAGCAAGCTTATCCAGCTCAAGTATCGTACCTGGGCCAAACTCCAAAATGTCTTTAATAAGCTTTTTCGTTCTCCCAAGCTCAACAGTAATCTCAAGAGGTACATCCATGATAAGGTCAATACTCTCTCGCTCACCCTCATAGTGCTCTGCTTCAAAGCTTTGATACTGTATTGGTTGTACGTTGACAACCCTTGGTTCTTCTCTTGGTGCTGGCTGTACAGGACGTGAAACACTTGCTGGTCTTGTACTGCTCTCAGCTCTGGGCCTTTGAGCTTGCTCTTGTCTATCAGAAGCTGGCTTTTCCTCTCTTTGAGGAGCAGCTGCTTTGGGAGCTTCTTTAACCGGCTGCGGTTGGGGCTCCGGCTCTGAATCAAAATGCTCCATACCCCCTAGTAAATTATCAACCAGATCCTTTGCAAAATCAATAGGGAGTATTTGCATTATTTCACTATCTATTATATCACCAATCTCCATCTTAAAGGAGATTCTTACGATTTTTTCTTCAGACTGAAATTCCTCTATATCTACATTACCTTGAAAATCTATCGTAAATGCTCTTGGCGGTGATATATCTATTTTTTTGTTAAACATCGTAGCTAGTGATGTTGAGGACGAACCAATCATTTGGTTCATTGCCTCACTTATTGCACTTAAATGCAAATCGCTTATAGGCTCTCCGTTATCAGATCCTTCTCCCCCCATCATAAGGTCAGTAATTATTTTTACATCACTTTCCTTAAGTATCAAAAGGTTCTTACCTTCAAGGCCGGCTGTATATTCAACCTGTACTGCAACATAAGGTGCAGAGTATTCCCTTCCAAGCTCCTCCCATGTTAGTACCGATACCTGTGGAGTTGTAATATTAACTTTTTGATTTAAAAGAGTAAACAGCGTGGTTGCTGAAGTCCCCATACTAATGTTTCCAATTTCTCCAAGGGCGTCCTTCTCTTCGTCCGTAAGTATTTCATATGCTTCCGGCTCTGGCTGAGATGCTGATGAGCTATCCCCTCTAAGCAGCGCATCAATTTCCTCTTGTGATAGCATTTCACTCACCAAACTCATCTCCTTTCTTATAAGAACTTACGATCTTTACAGCAACCTTATTTTTCTTTAAGCCCGGCTTACATGTAAACTTAAGCCTATTTCCTATAAAAACGTTTAAATTATCACTTACTGAAGTATTTAAAGGTACTACATCACCAATTTGCAGCTCCAGAAAATCTCGTACAGTAACTTCTGCATTTCCTAGCTCTACCTTGACTGGTAGCAGTGTTGTATGAATTCTGTTTTCTATTGTCTTAAGATCATTACTTGTTATTTCCTTACTTATACTGGAGAACCAGTACTTTGTACTTAGCTTAGGTATTATTGGCTCTATTACAAGATGAGGTATACATATATGTATCATTCCCTCAACATTACCCACCTTTGTGTTTAGAGTTATAAGCGCAACAGTTTCATTTGGTGACATGATTTGTGTAAATTGAGGATTTGTCTCAATTCTCTTAAGCTTCGGCTTAATTTCTATACCGTTTTTCCATGGATCGCGTAAAAAGCTGATTATTTGTCCCATCACCTTTTCGATAAGTGTAATTTCTATTTCTGTAAAGCCTCTAGCTCTTTCAAAGGGTTGTCCGGTTCCGCCTAAAACTCTTTCAATCATAGCAAATACAATGTTAGGCATGATTTCAAGGATAATAGATCCTGACAATGGCGCAAAATCTATGATTCCAAGTATTGACGGATTTGGCATAGAGTTACTAAACTCGTTGTATGTCAACTGGTCAACAGATATAACCTCAACCTGAACAAGTGTCCTTAAATATCCTGATAAATAAGTTTGCAGCAATCTTGCAAAGTTTTCATGCATTATCTGCAGGGTACGTGTATGATCCTTAGCAAATTTATTAGGAAGCTTAAAGTTATACTCTCTTATTTTTCTTTCGTCTTTTTCTTCTTTTATCTCATGTACACTTATCTCACCTGAACTAAGAGCACTAAGCAGGGCATCTATTTCGCTTTGCGATAAAACTTCAGACATTTAAGGTCACCTCCTTTTTCAAGGATTTCTTTTTGTGTATTTTTGTATATTCCTACTGAGTTATTATTTCATCAATATAGACGAAGACCCTTCGTTCCGGCTTTAATATCAGTATTTCTCGAATTTTTTTCAGTATTTCTTCCTTGATCTTCAGCTGGCCTTCAGCTCCATCAAGATCCTGCTCTGTTTTACTTCTCATTATTAAATTTATTGCATCTCTTATCTCAGATGTTCTATTTACAATAATTGTCTCAATATCCTTGTCCACCTCTAGCTTTATAGTAAGCTTTGACACCTTTTTACTATCTTTAACATTATTTGCAAAATAGTTAAATGGTATTTCTACAAGCTTATCATCAATTTTTCGTTCCTTAACTTCTTCTTTAGGTGGCTTATTAAGCACAAATATATATAATATTATACCTGATACAATAATTAAAAGTAAAACTATTATAATTACAATAAGAATCAAATTTTTCTTATTCATATCAAAACCTCCAAAAATGTCAGAAATTCATGAGCTTTATTTAGGTTCTAATGCATCTAATGTCGACCTGAGTATTATTATATCAACTCTTCTGTTGTTTTGTCTCCCTAAATTAGTGTCATTAGTGTCAATTGGCTTGGTATCTGCATAGGCAGAAGCCGAAAGCCTTTCTGCTGCAACGAATTTTTGATTTAAATATTTTAAAACATTACAAGCTCTTTGTGAGGACAGCTCCCAATTGGAAGGAAATCTGGCTGTACTTATGGGTCTATTGTCTGTATGTCCTTCTATCCTAATATTTCTGTTGTTTTCGTTTAGAAGTTCTGAAACCTTATTTAAGACTTCAAATGCCTCTCCCCGCAAGTCAGCTCTTCCCGAATCAAACAGCACCTTATCCATAAACCTGAGTAAAAGTCCTCTTTCATTTATTTCTAAAACTATGCTTTCTTGCAGATCATTTTCTGAAAGAAAATTCTCTAATTCCCGTTTCAAGCCTTCCAGCTCTTCCATTTCCTGTGCTTGCTTAAATTCATCTAAGGTTTCATGTGGGCTATCATTTGGGTAATTGTTTATTAAAGGCTGCAAATTTACAGTGCTTCCTTTATCAAGCACACCTATTGCTCCACTTAAGGACTGTACTAACGCTTCAAATTTTTGCGCATCAATGCTTGACATTGCAAAAAGTAATACGAAAAAGCATAGCAGTAATGTCATCATATCAGCATAGGTGGCCATCCATTCTGGAGCGCCTTTTTTGGCTTCTTCTGGTGCACTTTTTCTAGCCATTATTATTCACCTTCACTTTGTTCCTTATCTGAAGATAGTTTTTCTCTAAGCTTTGGAGACATAAACGCCTTAAGCTTTTCTTCTATTATTCTTGGATTTTCTCCGGCCTGTATTGAAAGCATACCTTCCAGCATTACTTCTTTTAAAAGTGTTTCCTGTGAGCTTCTAAGCTTCAACTTATTAACAACCGGCATACAGAAATAGTTTGCTACGAAGGAACCGTAAAAAGTAGTTATGATTGCTATTGCCATGTTTGGTCCCAAAGACGAAACGTCTGAAAGATTTCTAAGCATATTTATAAGTCCAATAAGTGTACCCAACATACCAAATGCAGGTGCCATTGAAGCAAGATACTCATAAAAGGCCTGATTGCTCTTATGTCTGTTTTCGATAAACGAAAGCTCTGTCTCTAGAATGTTTCTAACCAGCTCAGGGTCAGTACCGTCAACTATCAAAAGTATACCCTTTTGCAAAAATGTATCATTTAACTGCTGTGCAGCTTCTTCCAATGCCAAAAGACCTTCCTTTCTGGCTATGTTAGCAAGGTCTATTATTGATTTTATAATACCTTCAGACTCAAGCTCCTTATAAACAAATACATGTCTTAAGGACTTAAGAGCCTCTACTGTCTTTTTCATCGGGAAACCACCCAAGGTCATAAGGATAGTTCCACCAAAGGTACAAACTATAGATGTAGGATCTATATAACTGCTTAACTCACCACTGGACAAAATTGTAAATAGTAGTACCGCTATACCACCAATAAAGCCTATTAACGAAGCTATATCCAATTATGCACACCTCACTCCATTTGATGTTTTTCGACATCCGTATCATTAATAATTATAGGTAATGAACCAAAAATCCTTCTTTTGTACTCAATAATTTTTTGTACAATTTCATCCGGTGTTTCCATTACTACTAGCTTCTTTCCATCTCTTAGGGTAATAACAGTATCCGGTGTCTGCTCAAAGGTTTCTATTAGGTCACTGTTTTAGTAGTACTCTTTCCTGTTTAATCTCCTTAGGCATATCATTATAAACACTTCCTTATACAATTCAAGACCATATAAAGCGCACTACGTACTATCAATCTACGTAGTGCGCTTCGCACTATGTAGATTGATAGTACGTAGTGCGACTATACAGCCTGTTTTTTATTTATTAGATTATTATCTCTTCAGATTTACAAGCTCTTGAAGCATCTCATCTGAAGCAGTTATTATTCTTGAATTAGCCTGGAAGCCTCTTTGAGTGCTTATCATTTCCGTAAATTCTCTTGATATATCAACATTTGACATTTCAAGTGTACCAGGGTTTAGGGAGCCCATTCCGCCGCTGCCCGGAACACCTACTACTGCATCGCCGGAGTTTGGTGTTGTTTGGTACATGTTCTCTGAGGTCTTTTCTAGACCTGCAGGGTTCTTGAACACTGCAAGAGCTAATCTTCCGATAACCTTGTTTTGACCGTTTGTAAATACGCCGTTTATTTCACCAGTTGGTCCTATTGTGAAGGTATCAAGGAAGCCTTGTGCATAGCCGTCACTTGCTGTTACGGATGCATTAGAGTCGCTTCGGAACTGTGTCAGTTTACTGAAGTCGATTTTTATATCTGTTGTAGCTGATCCGTTTTTAGCTGGTACTCTGATGTTGTGTAACAGTGTAGAACCAGTATCAAGTTTACCATCTGTTCCGAAGATTAAAGGTAAAATTATTTCATTCATATCTGCGCCACCGCCCGGAGTAGTATCTCCAACCGTGCCAGAATTGGTATAATATTCCTTCGAATCTAAATCTTGAATAATTACTCCCCATTCGTTAGGATCTCCAATAGCACCTTGATCGTCCATTCCTCTTATAAAGGTAAACTTAAGACTATGCTGTCCACCCAAGCTATCCAGCACTGTATAGGTTGTTTCCCAATACTTAGTACTGCCATGATGTGCAAGTGTATGTGGATCTGTACTATCATCATAAGTAGACGGAGTAGTCATCGCAGTTAAACTATTATCCAGATTCCCTTCAAAGTTGATAAAGCTTGTCGACCTAGCATCAACTGCTTCTGATTTCGATATCTTTATCCCTTCAAGATTACTCTTAAGCGCACCTGTTACAGAGTCAGTCATATAGCCAAGTACTCTAAAGCCGTTGGATGCTACCAGGTTGCCATCCTCATCAAGGGAGAAGTTACCAGCTCTTGTATAGGTTCTATTCAGATAGTCACTGCTGTCTGACAGCATAAAGAAGCCATCACCATTAACTGCAAGGTCCGTATTGTTGTCTGTTCTTTGAACAGCTCCTCTTATATGGTAGGTATCAATAGATGACAGTGATATACCAAGTCCAACCTGGTGCGGGTTTGTTCCACCCTTGCCAGCCTGTGGTGAGCCTGCACCCTTGACCGTTTGGCTGAAAACCTCCTGGAAGGTTACTCTCTGTCCTTTATAGCCTACTGTGTTTACGTTTGCAATATTGTTACCTATTATATCCATTTTCATCTGGTGCGCTCTTAAGCCTGAAACACCAGAATACATAGATCTCATCATAATTGTTGACCTCCTTAAAGTATAAAAATTATTGTCCTTTCTTCAATCAGTCCGAAAGGTTAAGCCTCCCTAAAAAGGTCCGGCTTATTGTTATTTTATATAATCACTGCGCCATCAATATTTGTAAATACGCTTTCCTTTAGGTTGTCCTCTGTTGCTGCAGTAATCACTGTTCTATTGGGTATATTCGCTATGAAGGCTGTGTTTCCCATCATTATGAGCGCTTCCTTTACACCCTTTTCTGCTGCCTTATTTACTGCGTTATTTATTTTATTGATATCCTGCTCAGATAAGGAAATATTTCTGCTTTGCAGCCTTTCAATAGCATGCTTTGAAAATTTAACTTCAGATTGATTATTAAGCTCCTGCTGAAATACCTTGTCAAAGCTTGTACTAGATGTACTGCTGCTTGGTCTTGCTGCCGGCTTTTCGGTGTTTATAGGCTTCCCTATTGGTAGTATCGGTCTGTTTCCATATATGCCGCTCATAATTTCACCTCTCTATGCCCTGACACTATTCCTTGATTTCAGAGATGCTGCTCATTGCTACGTCTTTTCCATCTACCGTCAGTACAATTTTACCCTTATCCATCTTTACCTTTTCAACTATTCCTTCAAAGGCCTCCTTGTTATGTGTTCCCTTAACTGTCTTGCCCATTAGATTAAAGGCGTAAACTTGACCAAAGTTGTCATTGATCATTTGCATCTTATCTACTTCAGATAACGTATCAGTTATTTCGCGTATATCGTCGTAGGAAACTTCCTTGTCCTGTATCACAAGAGTCAGCTTTTCATTGTTGATCTTTACACTTTGAACTACTCCAAATACTTCTTTTCTTTCAGAGGTATATTGATCTGTATAAACAGCCTTTGCAAACTTGTTAACCATGTTGTAAGCTGAATTTATTTTTACTGTCCTGTTCATGTTCTGAGTGGTTTCAAGGTTTGTAAACTGGGCCATCTGTGATATGAATTCCTTATCCTCCATAGGCTGCAGCGGGTTTTGGTTTTTTAGCTGCACAACCAAAAGGTTTAGAAAAGCATCCTTGTCCATATTGGTTTTAAATTCACGAGGCTTGCTCGATGCTGTTCCTGTGCTCATTAGTATTCCGCCAACTGACATTGTTTCACCTCCTATGCTTTAAAGTCTACCTTTCCGTCATGATAGGTGTATGGGTTTATGCTGTTTATCGGTTCATCACTGTTTAGCTCTGCATATCCAATGCTTCCTATCTTTTTAGAAGTGCCTTTTAAGGACTCCTTCCATATGTTCAGGTTATTCCTTTGATTAAACTCTTTGTTTTCTTGACCTACTGAAACGCTAAAGCCTTGAACTGCTATTCCTTTTTGCTGCAGCATGTCCTTTAGCTGATTGAAGTTAGCTTCTATAGCTTCCTTTACCTGGTAGTTCTCCGCTACAAATCTTGCTTCAACCTTGCCATTTTCAACAATTACCTTCAGGTTAAGCTTACCAAGCGCTTCCGGCTCCAGCTTCATAATCATCTCTGATTTATCGTTTTTAAGTATAACCTCTGCTTTTTTTACAATCTGCTTTATTATTTCTGTTCCTTGAGCCTCAGAGCTTTTTTGAGTGCTGTGAACTGCTGTGTCCTTTACCTCTACATTCTTGACAGCTGTATCAAGCTTAGCTGAAAAGCCTTCTACCTGCTTTATGCCTGTATTGTCAAGCTTCACTTCGGTTTGCTCTGAACTATCTACACTAGCTTTATCGTCACTTTGGTTAGAATACTTGAGTGCTTCGTCGCTATCATTGGTGTTATTGTTCATGCTAGTCTGATTTAAGTCCTTTGGCTCTATAACTGCTTCTACTTCTTCTGTGTTTGCCACTTGAACCTTATACCTCTGGTTATCAAATACCTTTGCTTTGTCTTGTTTTACTGTTAAGTCATTTGGAAGTATTTCTGAAGCATAGGTCTCAGCTGTCGCTTTTTCACTGACTTTTACTTTTTGTTCAAGTACAGAAATTGCTTTTTCCAGCTTGCCAGTTAGTCTTTCAAGTGAATTGTTTAGTTTGTCCATAAAGCTTGTGTTTTTCTCAAGCTTTTCGGGTACTACAGTGTCCTTCTTAGTTTCGTTTGCATTGACTTTACTGCTTTCCATTAGCTGCTTCAGTTCTCCAAAGGTCTTCTTTAGCTCAACACCTGATTCATCAGGGATTTCAGTAAGCTTTACTTCAAGCTCATTTATAAGTGTTTGAAGCTTTTCAAGGTTTTCGCTAAGCTTTACAGTATCCTCCTGATTTACTTGAAGCTGCATTATTGAGGGATCAAGCAGCTTGAGCATTTCTAAAAGCTCCATAAGTGAATTCAGAGTTTTTTTGTCCTTACTGTTCTCAACTGTTTCTTCTTTTTCTTTTTTGTCTACCTCTTCTATAGTCTGCTTTTCTGCTGGTTTTTCAACACTTTTAAGCTCTCTGTTCTCTCTGGCTGAAGCTGATGAGTTTGTGACTTCTTTTTCATTTGATCTTTCTACCGGCCTATTAAGCGAACCTTGGTTGTTTTGATTTCTAATGCTTTTTGCAAAGCCTTTATCTTGGCTTCTAGTGCTTGTTGCTTGTTTAAGCTCGGCCCTAAAATCATTAGTATTTGTATCTTTTGATCTATTAACTGTCACAAATTCAGGCGTTCTCGCTTTAGTTGGTGCATTTGCTGCCGTATTGGATAGCTGCAGCATTGGAAGAAAACTAAAATTTGTTGTCAATGCATTCACCTCCTTTTGATTTTTATATATAAAAACCATTGTTATGGCTTTTAACAAATATTATATAGCTATTGAGATGTGCTTGTACCTTCTTTTCTATCTGTTGCCTTCAGGTCTTCCAAAAGCTGAGCTGCCTGCAGGGGATCCATAGCTTCTAGAATGGCCGATGCTTTTTCCTTTTTCATATTTCTTAATATCTGAACCACCGTTTCCTTCTTTTCCATATTTAAAAGAATTTGAACAGCCTTTTCTTTGCTTATTTTTTCAAGATAAGTAACCTGCTC
>CALJSV010000242.1 GCA_937976095.1 uncultured Clostridia bacterium
ATAACACGGATACGGAGGTGACTTATGAAAATAGACTTCAGTGAAAATATTCCAATTTACATACAGATTATGAATGCCATAAAAAAGGAAATAGTGATTGGAAAGCTTAAGGGGGGGGATAAATTGTCTTCTGTAAGAGAAATGGCTGATGAGCTAAAGGTGAACCCAAATACGGTTCAAAGAGCTTATCAGGAATTGGAAAGAGAAGGAGTAACTTATACACAAAGAGGTATGGGTACCTTTATTACTGATGATGGAAGCAAGGTGCTTGATATAAAAAGGGAAATGTCGAGAGATATGATCTATTACTTTATACAGGGTATGAAGGATCTGGGCTTTAAGAATGAAGAAATTGTGAATGTCATCACAGAGTATGTATCTAAGGAGGACTAAGAATGGAAACAGTATTTAGAGTAAATAATCTATCTAAAACGTACTTAACTAAGCAGGCCCTAAAAAATGTAAGCTTGAGTCTGGATAGTGGCAAGATATTGGGTCTTTTGGGTCCTAATGGAAGCGGTAAAACAACCCTGATGAAAATAGCGGCAGGTTTACTTAGGCAAAGCTCGGGGGATATAATAATTGCAGGTAATAAGCCTGGTCTTAAGACAAAGTCGGTGGTGTCTTATCTGCCGGACATCAGCCATCTGTACAAATGGATGACCATTAAAGATGCCATAGGCTTTTATAAGGATTTTTTTCCTGACTTTAATATTGATAAGGCAAAGGATATGTTGGGCTTCATGAAGCTGAATGAAGCCAGCAAGGTTACAACACTATCAAAGGGTGAAGCAGAGAAGCTTAATTTAACTTTAGTGCTCTCTCGTAATGCAAAGCTTTATATCTTCGATGAGCCCTTAGGTGGGATAGACCCGGTAGCGAGAGAAAAGATACTTGATGCAATACTTAATAATTATAGAGAAGATAGCTCAATGATAATATCCACTCACCTGGTTAAGGATGTAGAACGGCTTTTTGATGATGTTGCATTTATCTCACATGGCGAAGTTGTGCTAAAGGGAAATGCAGAGGAGCTAAGGCTGGAGCGTGGAAAGTCTATTGACGAATTATACAGGGAGGTATTTCAGTAATGTTTAAGCTTTTAAAACATGAAATTAAGGGAAGATACAAATTTGATCTTGTGGCACTGATTACATTAATAGCGGTTAATGCAAGCCTTAAGCTAGGCATACTCAAAACCTTCGGTTTCTCACCCTTGGTAAGCAGTGAGCTTGGTAAATTTATAACTGTAATTAGTTGTATATCGGCAATGGCGCTGTTCTTTATCAGAGGTATAGCTAATCTTAACGGAGACCTGCATACTGAGACGGGGTACTTGACATTTTCTATACCTTTAAATGCGGGAAAAATCCTAGGCGCCAAGCTTGCAGCTGCTTTACTTGAGTTTTTGCCATTTCTTCTGACGACAGTTTATTTCATAGCCAGTATGGCAACTAACAGCTTCGGACAAAACGGTCTTCAAGCACTTTTTGAGGGTATCAGAGATTATCCGGTTGAAGCAGTACTTATGACGCTATACATTTTGGTGGGCTATTTAAATACTATGATTTTAATATACCTTTCAATAACTATTGCTAAGAGCCTACTGTCAAACAATAAGCACAGTAAGCTGGCCTCCTTTGGAATATTTATAGCACTTAATCTGGTTATTAGTTATTTGATGTATGGTGTCTTGATCGGACTTAGGGTAGATATTATGCAGGCGAATAGCATATTTGGTGTGATTTTGGGATTTACGGCTTTTAGTGCGACTATAATGTATTTACTGACACAATATCTTCTGGAGCGAAAGATTAATCTATAATTAGTAGCATCTATGCTTAAAGGGCAGCTAGGGTTAAATACCTTAGCTGCCCTTTAATGCTATAGTGCTATAGAGCTATAGTGATTATTCAGACCTATAAAAAGCCTATGTCGTTTTATAGGATTATTTGACTAGCAGGTAGTTATTCGACCTTATGTAAATTGATGCAGGGGTTGGATAGTAATGATGCATAAATATAAGTATACTGGTAACATAGGATTAATAAAGGAGGTAGTAAAAATGACATTACTAAATATGTGGATGACCATAAAGGATATGCTGAACAACAAAAAGGGACAAGGCATGGTGGAATACGTTCTTATAATTGCCTTTATTGCAGTAGTAGTTATAGTAGCATTAACACCGATGGGAACAGCTATAAGCGCGAAGTTTACTGAAATTGTAACTGCTTTAACAGGCGGTGCTTAAAGGAGCACAAGCCCTATAATAGGAGGTGACTGATATGACTGCATGGACAGCCCGAACTGCATTAAATAATATAGTAGGATACTTAAAAAACAACAAGGGACAAGGCTTAACAGAATATGTACTCATAATAACCTTCATAGCACTAGTTGTAATAGCTGGATTGACACCTGTTGGTACTGCAGTCAGTGCTAAATTCACAGAGATGGTAAGCATTCTAAGTGGGATATAATACATGGGACTTATAAATATACACACATAGGTATAAATACCCACTAGTAGGGAAGGGTTACTAGTGAAAATGAATACAATGGCACATGGATTATGTAAACCGATACTAGTATAATCAAAATATGGGAAAGGTTATAGAAGCCTTAAGCAAAAATAAAGATTATTAAAGGAGGAGTAAAAAATGACATTACTAAATATGTGGCTAAGTGTAAAGGAAATGCTTAATAACAAAAAGGGACAGGGCATGGTGGAATACGTTCTTATAATTGCCTTTATTGCAGTAGTAGTTATAGTAGCATTGACACCGCTGGGAACAGCTATAAGCGCAAAGTTTACTGAAATAGTAACTGCTTTAACAGGCGGAGCTTAAGGATTATTATCGATAGAACGGAGGCATTGATTTGAAACGGTGAGTGACCCTACTTGCAAATACAGGTAGGGTCAGTTTTATAAGTGCTTTCTCTGAATTTTCCAAGAAGGAAGGTTGTTGATATGAAGCTGAATAATAGAGGACAATCCGTAGTTGAAACTGCAATTATACTGCCGATAATTCTGGTGCTTTTGATGGGGATGTTTGAGCTTTCAAGGATTTTTGGATCATATCTGCTTATTAACTACGTATCAAGAGAAAGTGCCAGAATGGCTGCCGTCGGCAGAACTGATGCTGAGGTTGTACAAAACGTTTATAGTAAATCGGCTTTGCTAAACCTGGAAAACGTTCAGATAGTCATAGAACCGGGGCAATCAAGAAGAAGAACCGGGGATAATGTGAGTGTAAGAATAAGATATAGGATTACTATATATGCACCTATTGTTCAGAGCATAATACCAAATCCCTTTAATATGGAAGCAAATACTGTAATGAGGGTTGAATGATATGAAAACTATAATGAAGTATTTGAAAAATAAAAAAGGAAGCAGCACTATATTGCTTTTGGGTGCAATGACTCTTTTGCTGGCAACATTCGCCACTGTATCGGATGTAGGTATGCTGTATGTTGAGAAAAACAAGCTTCAAAATGCAGTAGATGCAGCGGCTCTGGCTGGAATTGCAGAGAGGAGCAACGGCGAAGGGGCAATAGTGCTGGGTGTATACCAAAATGCACAGCTAAATGGATTAAGCATTTCGGATATAAATATAAAGCTGGTAAACAACAATAGAAGGCTTACTGTAGAAGCCTCCAAAAAGGTTAAGTTTTATTTTGCAAGGATTTTTAATGTAACTGATGCAGTTGTAAATGCGAAGGCTACCGCTGTTATTGCGCCTGTAATAGCTGCCAAAGGCATTAAGCCTCTTGGGATTGAGCAGCAGAATTTTGTATTTGGAGCTACCTACGTGCTAAAGCGAGGTGCCGGTGATGGTGCTAATGGCAACTATGGTGCCCTGGCCCTTGGAGGCAATGGTGCATCAAATTATAAGCACAATTTAATAAATGGGTACAATGGTAATGTTGAGCTTGGTGATTTAGTTAGAATAGGTTATACAGTAGATACTGAGCCTGGGAATATGGAAGGCCCCACTTATGATGCTATAAGACAAATAATTCAATCAGACCCTAACACATATACGGATCTAACCAAGCTTCCAATAAATAGCCCAAGGCTGTTTACGGTACCAATCATAGACTCCTTTGATGTTAGCGGAAGAGATACAGTAATGATTGTTGGCTTTGCAAGGTTCTTTATAAATGATGTCGAATACAGAGGAGGCAAAACGGAGATAACCGGGAAGTTCCTTAAGGTGCTTGGACAGGGAGAAATTGATGAAAATGGACCTGAGTACGGATTTTATGGTGTAAAGCTTGTTGAGTAGACTATTATTCATATAGAAAGCGGGGGTGTAAATGGATAGCGTAAATAAGAAGATACTTGTATTGGCAGTTGCTATGGCACTGCTTACAAGCTTTTTGGTATATATATATTTAGCAAGGATCAATAATGTAGATCCGGCTGCAAAATTAAAGCTAATATATGTGGCAAAGGAAGACATTCCGGCAAAGGTAGTAATAAGGCAGGATATGCTTATCCAATCGAAGGTACCGGTAGATATTACCTTGCCTCTTGGAATATCTGATGTAAGCCAGATCGTAGGAAAAATGACAAGGGAGAGAATTATTAGGGGAGAGGCTATACTTGAGGAAAGACTATATCCTGAAAAAAAGACAACTCTTCCTTTTGTCATACCAGAGGGAAAGAGAGCTGTTACTATAGCAGTTAATGAGGTCTCGCAGGTGGCAGATTTTATTACTCCGGGAGACTATGTTGATGTAATAGCTACCTTTGAGGAAAAGGATAAGGATTTTGGGAACAGAAAGGTTTACTATGAGAAGCTTACTAAGGTTATACTTCAAAAAGTGCAGGTGCTTGGAGTAGGACAAACCATGGAAGAAGTAAAGCGGCAGTCAAAGGATTTAGCTACAAGCATAACGCTTGCAGTTTCCTTGGAAGAGGCTGAGGGGCTTATACTGGCTGATGAGATAGGGACTTTAAGACTTGTATTAAGACCTGCTTTGGAAGAAGGGACAGTTGATACTAACGGTAAGATTAGAGATGATATGATGGTGCCAAAGGGTAAGCTTGAAATATATAAGTAAAGAGGGTGACGTTATGGAAAAAAAGATTAGACTTCTGGTAGTAGATGACTCTGCTCAGACAAGAGAAAATATCAGGGCAATTTTTAACTGGGAAGAGGGAGTAGACATAATTGGAGAAGCAGGTAATGGTGTAGAAGCTATTGAGTTGGTAAGAGAGCTCAGGCCAGACGTTATACTCATGGATATAAACATGCCCGAAATGGACGGTATAAAAGCTACAAAGGTTATTACTGACGAAGGCTTGGAGGGTGCAATTATCATAATGTCCATACAGGGAGAAAAGGAGTATATCAAAAAAGCAATGGGAGCCGGGGCTAGAGACTATATAGTAAAGCCTTTCGGCGTTAATGAATTAATAGAAACAATAAAAAGAGTTTATGATATTGAGCAAAACAGAAAAAAGAGATATACGGCGCCTACCCCTGCTGCAAAGCTTCAAACAAAGGTAATTAGTGTTTTCTCCACTAAAGGTGGAGTAGGAAAGACTACATTGGCTGCCAACCTTGCAGTTGCAATAGCAGGCATGAAAAAGAAGGTAGCTCTGCTGGACTTTGATCTTCAGTTCGGAGATGTAGCGATTTGTTTAAACCTATATGTAAAAAACACAATAACTGAGCTTATAAAAGACATTGGAAATATGGAGCATGAGGGTGATTTGATTGAAGAGTATCTGCTTTCTCATTATTCGGGAGTTAAGGTTATGGCTGCACCTTTAAGGCCTGAGAATGCAGAGTATGTTAAGGCAGAGCATGTGAAAAAGATTATTGAAATACTGAGAGGAAGATATGATTTCATAATAATTGATACAGCACAGGGATTTGATGACACAGTAATCACTGCTTTGGATTCCTCGGATACAATACTCTATGTATCGGCATTAGATCTGCCAGCTATAAAAAATACTAAAAACGGTCTTGAGGTTATGAAGACCTTGAATTACTCCAGTGAAAAGGTAAAGATAGTTGTAAATAAGTCTAATGAAGGCTACGGAATAAAAAACACTGATTTTAAAGTTGCATTGAATGTAGACATATGGAGTATTATTCCCGATGATATTGCATCAGTTACTATATCTGTAAATAATGGACATCCGTTAGTATCCCACAGAAAAACCTCCAATGTAGCAAAAAGAATAAACAAGCTTGCTTCGGCACTGGTAGAAGGTGATAAAGGAAGACCAAGCATTTTCAAGGTGGGATAGCTCAAACATCGTAGGGGAGGAGTGGTAAAATGAGTTTGTTGAGACGTATAGAGCAGGAAAAGGGTGAGCAGCACATTGATGGAAAGCAAGCTGCAAGAGAATCAAAAAAAGAGGATCCATATGCAGAGGTCAAATCTGCTATTCACAAGAAAATCATTGAGAAGGTAGATGCAAAGCTTCTAAATGATACTGCAGAGGAAAAAAAGATACAGGCAAAGATTGCTGAAATAGTAGATGACACTTTGAAGGAAAAGGAAATATATCTATCCAGAACCGATAAGCAAAATCTCATAAATTATGCTATTGATGAGTCAATAGGCTTTGGACCCATAAGCAGGTTTTTATTTGATGAGAGCATATCGGAGGTCATGGTGAATGGTCCTCGTATGGTGTATATAGAAAGGGCGGGCAAGCTGGAGCTGACTGACGCTCAATTTGAAGATAATAACCACGTAATGAGGATAATAGAAAAAATAGTAGCGCCTCTTGGAAGAAGAATAGATGAGAGCTCGCCAATGGTTGATGCAAGACTTCCTGATGGCTCAAGAGTAAATGCTATAATTCCTCCCCTTGCTCTTGAAGGACCTACTATAACCATAAGAAAGTTTGCTAAAATACCCTTGGATATAGGGAAGCTTATTGAAAATGGTACACTTTCACCAGAGATGGCCATATTTATAGAAGCTTGTATAAAGGCAAGATTGAATATAATAGTATCAGGGGGCACTGGCAGCGGAAAGACAACAACACTTAATATACTATCCTCCTATATACCGGATGATGAAAGAATAGTAACAATAGAAGATGCGGCTGAGCTCCAGCTAAGGCAGGAGCATGTTGTAAGACTGGAAAGCAGACCCGCAAATATTGAGGGTAAGGGAGCTATTCATATAAGAGACCTTGTTAGGAATTCTCTTAGAATGAGACCTGACAGAGTGGTTATTGGCGAGGTAAGAGGCGGAGAAGCTTTGGATATGCTTCAGGCAATGAATACAGGTCATGACGGCTCTCTCACAACAGGACATGCTAACTCTCCGAGGGATATGCTGGCAAGGCTAGAAACAATGGTGCTAATGGCAGGCATGGACCTGCCTGTAAGAGCTATTAGAGAACAGATTTCATCGGCGATAGATATAATAATACAGCAATCAAGAATGAAGGATGGAACTAGAAAAATCACTTATATAACTGAGATTCAGGGAATAGAAAAGGAAACCATAACACTTCAGGATATTTTCTTATTCCAGCAAACCGGAATGGATGATAAGGGAAGAATAGCAGGTGTTCATAAGTCATCTGGCATAAGGCCTAAGTTCTTTGAGAAGCTGCAAAATGCCAGAGTTCACTTGCCGTCAAATCTGTTTGGAAATTAGTTTATACTAGGAGGTGACAAGCATGCTTGGATTAGTATTCTTTCTTACTTTTGTAAGCACTATGCTTTTGATATATGCAGTTTATCAAGTTTTTTTTGCACATGCAAGAGCTATAGACAGACTTCAGCATTATCTTAATCCTGAAAAAGGAAGCTCGAAATCAGATAAGGATAAGAAAATACCATGGCGTCAAGGCTTAAATGCGGTGGGAAGGACTCTGGGAAAAAGCAGGCTTGGTCACAAATACCTGCAGAAGCTGGAGAACCAGCTGATTCAGGCGCACATTCCACTAAAGCCCGAGGAGTTTATTACTCTGGAAGTATTGTTTTCCATAGCAGCATTTATTTTGTCTGTGATTTTTGTAAAAAGAGTAATAATTATCATAGTTGTCACAGTTGCGTCTGTGTTCATACCGGTTATTTATGCGAGGATGAGGAAAAAGAAGATACTAAAAATGATAGATCAGCAGCTTCCTGACACGATAATGCTTGTCTCCAACTCACTGAAGGCCGGCTACAGCTTTATACAGGCCATAGATGTTGCATCTAGAGAGCTGCCTCCGCCTATCTCCACTGAGTTTATGCAGATGCTGAAGGAGATAAACCTGGGAGTCAGCACAGAAAAGGCTCTTGAAAGCTTAAGTAAGAGAATACAAAGTGAGGACTTAGGGTTGGTTATACTTGCAGTTCTGATACAGAGGCAAATAGGAGGAAATCTATCTGAAATTCTTGATAACATATCCGATACAATAAGATCAAGAATAAAGGTTAAGGGTGAGATAAGCATACTGACTGCTCAGGGCAGAATATCGGGCTTTATAATATCTCTTCTGCCGGTAGTCTTAGGACTGGCCATATTTATGCTGAACCCAACCTATATTATAGCCTTGTTCATAGAGCCCATAGGCTGGGTTATGCTGGGTGCATGTGTACTTCTTCAGGCTATCGGAATTTACTCAATAAGAAAAATTATAAGGATCGAGGTGTAGTATATGATTGTTCTGATAGCTGCTACAACATTTATAACAGTTTGCTGCAGCTCTATGCTTATAATAGGTGTAATGCTTCGTGATAAGATCGAGGTTCAGCAAAGGCTGAAAAAGTTTGTTGCATATGCAGACAGAAGCACTGGGAGTGTAGAAGGCAGCTTTTATGAAAGGCTTTTAAAGCCTGCACTAAGTGCTATCTATAGCTTGATAGGCAGAGTCACACCAAAGAATTATATAGCTGAGCTGGATAAAAAAATAAGAGAAGCCGGAAGTCCTATGAATCTAAATGCAGGAAGCCTTATTACTCTACAGGCAGGTGCATTTATAATTGAAATAATCGCTGTTATTTCTTTCTGGATTGCTTTTGCAACACCTGTACTGAAAATTTTTATTGCACTATCTCTACTTATGGCTTTAACCTACTACTTTCCAAAGCTGGTTCTAAAACAGAAAATTCAGGAACGCCAGCACGAGATAGAAAAGTCTCTTCCGGATATAATTGATATTTTGACAGTATCTATAGAAGCGGGATTAAGCTTTGACGGTGCAATGGCTAAGCTGGTGGAAAAAATGTCAGGAGTTCTTGTACAAGAATTTGCAGTAGTGCTTAAAGAGATGAAAATGGGTGTATCAAAGAAGGAAGCTCTAAAGTCACTTATTGAGCGGGTCCCTGTAGATAGTCTCATCACCTTCATTGGTGCAGTCATTCAGGCAGACCAGCTTGGGGTATCTATTGGAAATGTACTTAGGATACAATCCTCGCTGATGAGGCAAAAAAGAAGGCAAAAGGCATCAGAGCTTGCAATGAAGGCTCCTATAAAAATGCTTTTCCCTATGGTTTTCTTTATACTGCCAACGGTTTTTATAATACTTTTAGGACCTGTAGTATTAAAGATAATTGAGATTTTTGGAAGCTAGAGAGGGGGATAAGGATGCTTTATAATATAAGTAATGATAGGGTAATAGCAGAAAACATATCTATAGCAGACAACTTCTTAAAAAGGCTGAAGGGTCTTATGGGAAGAAAAGCATTAAAAAAGTCGGAGGGACTGATGCTTATGTCCTGCAATAGCATTCACACCTGCTTTATGAGGTTTCCGATAGATGTTGTTTTTCTGGATATGGATTTTAAAGTAATTAGTCTTAAGAAGGAAGTAAAGCCATGGAGGCTTGTTAGTATAGTTAAAAAGGCATATATAGCAGTAGAACTTCCTGCTGGGGCTGTTGAGTTTAAGGAAATATCCCTGGGTGACAGGTTGATTATAAAATAAAAATGCAAGCTTTTGCTTGCATTTTTTTCTAGCGTGGAAGTCTTTTATAAAGGCTATAGCCGATGGTTGTTGCTAACACTACTTTTGCTATATCTCCTATCAGAAACTTAATAGCTCCTACGGCTAAAGCTTTTTGGATTCCTATTCCTGTAGTAAACGCAAGCCATGGAATACCAAAGGCGTAAACTACAAGGATTCCTCCTATAAGGTTTGCGGCTCCAAGCTGCCAGATGTTGTTTTTTTTGCCTCTAAGCAAGGATATTACTATTGCTGCTGCAAGGAAACCAAATAGATAGCCTCCTGTAGGTCCAAGTATAATGCTAATACCTGAGCTTCCGTTAGAAAACACAGGCACTCCAAAAGCACCAAGCAGTAAGAAAACTATAACGCTCATTGCGGCCTGTTTATAGTTTAATAGGCTTCCTGCAAGCATGATAGCCAAGGTTTGTGCTGTTACAGGTACGGGAGGGATAGGTAGGGATATGTAGCTTGATACTGATATAAGTGCTGCAAATAATGAAATATAGGTAATGTCCCTTATTTTGCTTTGTTGGTTATTCAATCTGATTACCCCCTAGTCATATAATACGATTCTCATTATAATTTATATCATCCTTATTGTCAACCTTGCAAAATGATATAGGTTAACAATGGGATGGAGTAATATATATGTCATAAAAATGCAATAATAATTGCATATAATGCAAAAATATATTATTTTATATATAGCGAGTGCATATATTTATACTTGCTGGATAATAATTATTCTCATCGAGAATTGATATGCTATATTAAACAAGGAGGAGTATTGATGGACAGAAACGAGATTCTGCATTTGGAGGATAAATGCAGGCATATTAGAAGGCTTATAATTGATGAAATAGGAAAGCTTGGAGTAGGACACGTAGGGGGAAGCTTATCAACTGTTGAAGGATTGGTTGTACTTTATTATAAAGTAATGAATATAGACCCAAAGAATCCTAAAATGCAGGGCAGAGATAGATTCGTGCTTTCAAAGGGTCATGCCGGGCCAGCACTTTATGCTGTACTTGCAGACAAGGGATATTTTGATGTTAGCGAGCTTGACACTTTAAATAAGCCGGAAACGAACCTTCCGAGCCACTGTGATATGCTTAAGACACCTGGAATAGATATGACGGCAGGCTCACTGGGTCAAGGGATATCCTGCGCAGTTGGAATGGCAAAGGCATCAAAAATTAAAAAGGATAACGCATACATATATAGCATGGTAGGCGACGGAGAGTGTCAAGAGGGTCAGGTATGGGAGGCAGCAATGCTGGCTGCTCACAATAAACTCAATAATCTTATTGCCTTTACAGATAACAATAGGATGCAGATTGACGGACCTACGGGAGAGATACTGGGAGTGGACCCAATAGAGGATAAGTGGAAAGCCTTTGGCTGGAATGTTTTCAGTATAGATGGACATAGCATTGAGGCAATATACAGTGCTATAATTGAAGCAAAAAAATCAACAGATAAGCCTACAATGATAGTATTAAATACTATTAAGGGTAAGGGCGTATCCTTTATAGAGGCAATGGGAGCTGCTAACCACAGTATGCCTGTATCTGAAGAGCAAAGAATTAAAGCATTGGAAGAATTGAAGTAGGGTGGTGAGAGATATGTACGAAAATATGGAAATGAGACAAGTGTTTGGAAACCTTCTGGAAGAGTTGATGGAGAAGGATGAGAGAATAGTAGTAATAGATGCAGATCTAGCAAAGGCAAACGGAACAATGAACCTCAGAAAGAAGTTTCCTGAGAGAGCCTTTGATGTAGGTGTAGCTGAGCAAAACATGGCAAGTGTAGCAGCTGGTATGGCGGCTTACGACTTTGTACCCTTTATATGCACCTTTACTCCATTTGCTACAAGAAGAATATGTGATCAGGTAGCGATTTCAATAACATATGCTAAGAGAAACGTAAAGATAGTAGGTACAGATCCTGGAATATCTGCTGAGCTTAACGGGGGTACTCACATGAGCATGGAGGATATAGGAGTACTTAGAAGTATACCAAATATGGTTATTTTTGAGCCAGTAGATGCTGTTCAGCTGGCAAAGGCTTTGCCTCAGATAGTTGACTATGAGGGCGTTGTGTATATTAGAATGTTTAGAAAATCCTTCCCTCTTGTTTTTGATATGGATTACAAGTTTGACTTGTTTAAGGCAGATGTGTTAAGAGAAGGCAAGGATGTGACCCTATATGCTACAGGTATAATGGTAAAGGAAGCGCTTGAAGCAGCTGATGAACTATCAAAGGAAGGTATAACAGCTGAAGTTATCAATGTACATACAATAAAGCCTATTGATAAAGAGACTGTTGCAGCTTCCGCAAGAAAAACAGGTGCTGCAGTAAGCTGCGAAAACCATAATGTTATCGGCGGACTTTACAGTGCTGTTGCTGAGGTGCTTATAAATGAATGTCCTATACCTGTAAAGGCAATTGGAGTTCAAGACCACTTTGGAGAAGTAGCCAAAATAGATTATCTAAGGAAAAAGTATAAGATGACGAGCCAGGATATTGTTGAAGCTGCTAAGGAAGTTATAAAAAAGAAAAGATAATTGCTATATGAAGAAAGACATGGTTTAGGCCATGTCTTTCTTTATATAGCAAACAGATCATAGTGGAGAAAGCTCTATGAGTTAAGCTAGGCTTTGGTACATTTCTATTAGCATCTCTACTGAAATCCTAATAGGATTGTTAAAAATATCTGGATGCATGCTCATCACAGCCAGGTTTTCAATATCATGAATGTCAATTCCTGCATCCTCCAGCGTGACCTTCATTCCTGTAGCCTTCTTCAGTTCAAGGATCCTATCTGCCATATCAAAGGCATCCGTAAAGCCTAACTGCCTTGCAAAGCTGTGCAGCCTGCCATCCTCGGCCTCGGCGTTGATTCGGATAAACTTATCTAAAACAAAGGCACACGCCTCTCCATGGGGCAATCCATACATATTGGTAAGTGTATATGAGCAGGCATGCACACCGGCAGTCATGGGCAATGAGAAGGCGAGGCCGGCGATAACGCTTGCCTCACTCATCCTCTCTCTGGCGTAGAGATCATTTCCATCCTCGTAAGCTCTTAACAAATTATCAAATACAAGCTTTGTTGCATGTAAGGACAGTGCATCGCATATGGGTTGGTGGTGCTTGCTCCAAAAACCTTCCAATGCGTGAGAGAGAACATCAAAGCCGGTGGAGGCTGTGGTATGCTTTGGCATGGATAGAGTGAGGGCTGGATCTATTATTGCGTAGTTTGGATAAAAGCTATCACTGCTAAGAGGGGCTTTAACTCCTCGATTTATATCAGAAAGCACTACTGTTGCAGTTACTTCACTGCCTGTACCGGCAGTAGTAGGAATTGCTATCAAGGGCAAATGTTCCTTTGGGACATTCCTTTTACTGCTAAGAAAATCTGCTGTAGGGTACTCTGTCATACATATAGTAGCCGCAGCCTTGGCACAGTCCAGTGCACTGCCACCACCTAAGGCAGCAATGAATTCTATATTTTTTTCTTTTATGAGTTGAATGCATGCATCAACGTTATCTACTGTGGGATTGGGAGTGATATCTGAAAATACCTCGATTAGCAAGCCCTTTGAATACTCAATTATCTCATTGGCAAAGCCATTTGAGGTAAAGAAGGGATCACTTACCAAAAGCCCGTTTTTTAAATTTAACTCCCTCAGAATCCTGCTTAAATTCATAAGCTTTTTGCTGCCAAAAAAAATTTTAACAGGCTGGGTATAAACCCACTCCATTTGCATCCCTCCGATGTAATTATTTTTCTAAATATATTATTACACAAAATCTATAGATATCCTTCTAAGTATAAAAATTAACAATAATATGTAAATGTATTCATTTTTAATAGATAAAGTTTTATATTATAATAATAATATGTTTATTTATATATTTTAAATAAAATAACTATTGCAGGATACAAAAATTATTTATTCATCACAAAGGAGGAAGCGGTATGAAAAGCTATAGAAAAGAGCTATGGTTTGAGACTAGAAGCAGGCGAGAATTTATTAATATTACTTCAGCTATAGAAGCCTGCTTGAGGGAAAGTGGGATAAAGGAGGGAATGCTCCTTTGCAATGCAATGCACATAACAGCGAGTGTCTTTATAAATGATGATGAATCAGGGCTTCATAAGGACTTTGAAAAGTGGCTTGAGAGCCTAGCGCCTGAGAAACCATACTCACAGTATATGCATAATGGCTATGAGGACAATGCTGATGCTCATCTTAAGAGAACGATCATGGGGAGAGAGGTAGTGGTGGCTGTGACAGCGGGAAAGCTGGATTTGGGACCTTGGGAGCAGGTATTCTATGGGGAATTTGATGGAAAAAGAAGTAAAAGAGTGCTTGTAAAAATAATAGGAGAATAAAATAAGACCCTGCAAATGCAGGGTCTTATGATGCTTTATTACTATACTAAGCCTTGAGCCTTCATAGCTTCAGCTACCTTTATAAAGCCAGCAATATTTGCACCTACAACTAGGTTATCTGCATTGCCGAACTCTTCAGCAGCCTTGCTCGCGTTCTTGTATATGTTGACCATTATGTTCTTAAGCTTAGCGTCAACCTCTTCAAAGGTCCAGCTTAATCTCATGCTGTTTTGTGACATTTCAAGCGCTGACGTAGCAACACCACCTGCATTTGCTGCCTTAGCTGGAGCAAATAAAACGCCATTCTCTATAAAGTACTTAGTTGCTTCCAGTGTTGTAGGCATGTTAGCACCTTCGCCAACTGCCTTACAGCCATTCTTAACAAGTATCTTAGCTGATTCAATTTCAATTTCATTTTGCGTAGCGCAAGGAAGTGCTATATCACATGGTATAGTCCAAATTCCATTGCAGCCTTCATGGTACTCGGCAGTTGGATGTGCCTTAACATATTCGGAAATTCTCTTTCTTTCAACTTCCTTTATTCTTTGAACAGTAGCAAGGTTAATGCCATTTTTGTCATAAACATATCCGTTTGAGTCACTTACTGCAACCACATTGCCGCCAAGCTCTTGCACCTTCTTAGTTGCATATATAGCAACGTTGCCTGAGCCTGATATAACAACTGTCTTGCCTGCAAAGCTTATGCCTTTAGCCTTAATCATTTCATCTACGAAATAAACTAGACCAAAGCCGGTTGCTTCAGTTCTTCCAAGGCTTCCGCCGTATGTAAGACCCTTGCCTGTAAGTACACCAGCCTCATAAACATTCTTAATTCTCTTGTATTGTCCATACATGTAGCCTATTTCTCTTCCGCCTACACCGATATCACCGGCAGGAACGTCTGTATCCTGGCTGATGTGTCTGTATAGCTCAGTCATAAAGCTTTGGCAGAATCTCATAACCTCAGCATCTGATTTGCCCTTAGGGTCAAAGTCAGAGCCACCCTTGCCACCACCTATAGGAAGACCTGTAAGGGAGTTTTTGAATATTTGTTCAAAGCCTAGGAATTTTATTATGCCAACATATACTGAAGGATGGAATCTTATTCCTCCCTTATAAGGTCCTATAGCACTATTGAACTGCACTCTAAAGCCGCGATTTACTTGTACCTTGCCGTTGTCATCAACCCATGGCACTCTGAAGATTATTTGTCTTTCTGGCTCTACAATTCTTTCAACAATACCTAGCTCTATGTATTCTGGTTTTTTCTCCAGTACAGGAACAAGAGACTCTAGAACTTCCTGAACCGCTTGATGGAACTCTGGCTCATTTGGATTTCTCTTAACAACTCTCTCAAAGAGCTCATGCACATACTGTTTTGCGTTCATTGGTATCTCCTCCCAAATTATTATTTATAATAAGCAATTGAAAGGGACTTGTCAGACAATTGCTTAAAACCGAAAGTGAAGATTCAATTGTGTAATGACATGGTAT
>CALJSV010000243.1 GCA_937976095.1 uncultured Clostridia bacterium
AGCCAAAAATTCTCTTATGGTTTTTTTGCCCTCTGGCTTGTTTCTCATTGCCAGAGTATTTACGAACATTCCCATTATGCTTTGAAGCTCTGCATGTGGTCTTCCGGCTACAGGACTTCCTATCACTATGTCTTCCTGTCCGCTGTACCTTGACAGAACTATATTTAGTGCTGTCATAAACACCATATAAAGGGTTGTCCCTGTTTCCTTCGCAATGCTCTTAAGCCCATCTGTAAGCTCTTTATCCAGACTAAGGCTGAATTTTTCACCCTCAAAGCTTTGTACTGCTGGTCTGACAAAATCTGCTGGAAGATTCAGTACCGGTATTTCGTCACTGAATTGTTCAAGCCAATACTGCTCTTGCTTCTTCATAGCTTCCTTCTGAAGCATTTTATTTTGCCATACTGCATAATCCTTGTATTGCAGGCTCAGCTCAGGAAGTCCTTGACCTTCATAAAGCTGGACAAACTCCTTCACAAGTATTCCCATAGAGGTTCCGTCCGAAATTATATGATGTACATCCAAAAGCAGCATATACTCATCAGCTATATCTTCAAGTCTCAGGATCTCTGCCCTGAAAAGCGGAGCCATGCCTAAATCAAAGGACTTTATAAAGCCCCTTAGACATGTTTCAAGCTCGGCTTCTCTGCATGACCTTTCACTCAGGCTGAAATCAACACTATCATGAATAATCTGTACGGGTTTTCCATCCAGCATTTCAAAAGAGGTTCTTAGGGCTTCATGTCTTTTAATAAGCTCTTCAAATACCTGCCTTAGCCTTTTTATATCCAACTCTCCATGAAGCCTTAAGGCATAAGGTATATTATAGCCTATGCTGCTTTCATCAAATTGCTGAAGTGTGTACATTCTAAGCTGTGCTGAGGATAGTATGTAGCTGTCTGCCTTTTCTGCAGGCTCTATTGAGCTAAACTTAGCCTGAGTCTTTCCTTCTATCAGCTCTGCTATTTGTCTTACTGTAGGACGCTTGAATATTTCTCTCAAAGGCACTTCAAAGCCTAAATCCTTATGTATTCTTGCAGTAAGGTTTACTCCCTTTAGTGAGTGACCTCCAAGTTCAAAGAAGTCATGGTTTACTCCAACTCTTTCAACCCCCAATATTTCCTGCCAGAGCTCACAAAGCTTTTCCTCCAGATGACTTCCAGGTGCTTCATAAGCAGTTCTGATATTGACACTTCCATCAGGCTTTGGCAGCTGCTTTCTATCAACCTTTCCGTTTGCGTTTAACGGAAGCTTGGGAAGCTGTATAAGGTGAGCCGGTATCATATAATCCGGTAGCTCTTTACTAATATGTGCCTTAAGCTCAACTGTTTCTATAGGCTTGTCAGAAGAAAAATATGCGCATAAGTATTTACCAATGTTCTCATCCTCATAAGCAAGTACTACCGCTTCCTTTATTTCTTCAAAGCTAAGTAGCTGGTTTTCTATCTCTCCCAGCTCGATTCTAAAGCCTCTTATTTTCACCTGATGATCTAGTCTTCCAAGAAACTCAATATTACCATCAGTAAGCCAGCGGACTAGATCTCCAGTCCTGTACATCTTTTCTCCTGCTACAAAAGGATTATCTATAAACCTTTCCTTTGTCAGCTCAGGAAGATTCAGATAGCCCCTAGCCAATCCGTCTCCGCCAACACACAGTTCACCTGGTACACCCACAGGCTGAAGCTTATTGTGTTTGTCTACAACATAAGCAGAAGAATTGCTTATTGGTTTCCCTATAGGTATACTGTCATGGTAGTCTTTATCAATGGCAAAGCAGGTTGAGAAGGTTGTATTTTCTGTGGGTCCATAGCCATTTATAACTGTCAAAGCCTTATACCTGTTTCTTACCTCGTTTATATACCGGGGTGATAAAACATCCCCCCCCACAAGCAGATATCTTAGCCCGGAGAATATCTCAATATTTTGTTGTGCCAGTTGATTAAACAAAGAGGAAGTCAACCAAAGTATCGTAATATTGTTTTTCTTAAGCTCTTCCTCCAGCTTATAGCCATCCAATATATCCTCCTTGTCTGCCAAATACAAGGACAGACCATTTAGTAAGGCTCCCCATATCTCGAAGGTACATGCATCAAACACCACTGCCCCTGTTTGAAGTATTCTGTCATTGTCACTGAATTTTATATAGTTTGCGTTTTTTATAAGTCTTACTACATTTCTGTGTTCGACTGCAACGCCCTTTGGCTTGCCTGTACTTCCTGAGGTATACATAACATACGCCATATCCTTGTAGGTATTGATCAAGGATGGGTTGTCCCTATTATCAGTAAGCTCTTCTTCTACATCTATAGCTAGTACTTCTCCATCAAAGCTTGTTGTATTGGTGAGATCCTTTTGCACTAGCAGAAGCTTTGCTCCGCTATCTTCCAGCATATACTCAATTCTTTCCACAGGATAATCATAGTCAATAGGAAGATATGCACCGCCAGCCTTTAATATCCCTAAAAAGCCTACTGTCATTTCTATTGATCTTTCTACCATAATACCAACTATGCAGTCTGGTCCAACGCTCCTTTGCCTTAATTCCTGCGCAAGCTTGTTGGATCTAATGTTAAGCTCATTGTAGGTCATTTCTCTTCCCTTATATGATACTGCTACCTTTTTGGGAGTCTTAGCAGCCTGTTCTTCAAAAAGCTGATGAATAGTCTTTTCTCTTGGGTAATACGCCCCCGTGTTATTAAAGGTATATAGCAGCTCTGCAATTTCATCCTTTGTGAGTATCTCTATTTCATTAAGCTTTATTTGTGGCTGAGCTATAACCTGCCCAATGATTTCCTTCAGATGACCAACCATTCTTTCGATAAGGAGCTTGCTATATAAGGCTGTATCGAACTTAAACCTCAGCCTTAAGTCATTTCCGGGCTCAATAATTACAGTCAAGCCATAGTTGGTCTGCTCAAACATGCTAAAGTCCCCAGCACTAAAGCCTTCCGCAGCATTGCTGCTGATACCCTTCTCAACAGGGAAATTTTCAAAGGCTATTATGTGGTCAAAAAGCTTCTCGCGAGCTTCTGAAAGACCTTGTATATCTGCAAGTGGAAAGTACTCGTACTGTCTCATTTCGGCTGAGTCCTTCTGGATTCGTCTAAGCAACTCGCTGAAGCCTTCATTTTTTATCCTTACTCTAACTGGTACTGTATTAATAAATAGACCTATCATGATATCTATTCCAGGAAGCTCAGCAGGTCTTCCAGACACTACTGCTCCAAAGATTATGTCATCACTGCCGTTATATCTGCTCAGCAGCAAAGCCCAGGCAGCCTGAAACATAGTATTTAGGGTTACCCCTGTATTTTGGGAAAGCTCCTGCATAGCTTTGGTCAATTCTGTTCCTAGAGAATAGTTAACCTCACAATATCCATCAGCCTTGCTTTTACCCTTTAGAGTAGGCAGTCCAGTGGGCTGTTCAAAGCCAGCCAAATACTGCTCCCAATAGCTTAATGCTGTCTCCTTATCCCTACCCTCCAACCATTTTATAAAGCTGTTATAGGGATATACATGTTCTTCTCTTACCTTTAGTCCGCTGTCCAAGGACTTATAGGCTTCAAAAAAGTCCTTAAGCAATATAGCAAGGCACCAGCCATCCATAATAATATGGTGGAAGCTCCAAATAACCTTGTAGCTGCTTTCATTAAGCTTGATAAGAGCCACACGCATAAGCATGTCCTTATCAAGCTTAAAGCTCCTTATTTTATCCTGCCTTGTAAAATCTTCTATATATTGCGCCTTCTCTTCATCACTTAAGCCTGTGATATCAAAGAAGCTGATATCAGCCTCTCTTTCCTTTAAAACCACTTGCAGAGGCTGCTTTACCTTATCATAAACAAATACCGTTCTTAAAACATCATACCTTTTGATTATAGTACTAAAGCTTTGTTTTAAAAGCTCCAACTCAAGCCTTCCACTAATAGTGAATGCTGCTTGTTCAAAGTATGCTGTTGATTCCTGTTCCAGCAAGGAATGAAACAACATTCCCTGCTGCATAGGAGATAATGGATATATATCTTTAACATCACTTCTTTTAAACATAGGCTACCCCCTGTCGTTTTTGCTCATATACACATTGCATTATGAGTTCTCCAGCATATCAAACAAATCATCCAGCTCTTCCAAATCCAGATTACTTGCTGTGAAATCACTTGGTGTAAGCTCGGCAGCTTCCCTGCCAATGCAGTGGTCAATTATACTTAATAGGTTTTTTTCAAAGCTTCTACTTAAATCTTCCATAACTAAAGCTTCAAACTGATGAGTACAGTAGTTTATACCTACAAAAAGTCTTCCTTCAGCAATAACTCCATAAATATCAAGCGGACAAATTCTTTCAGAGTTTTTGCTTACGTTGCTTCCAGCAGACATTTTCGACATTGCAAACACATCATTGCTTATTTCGCTATCAAACTGACCTAAATAGTTGAAGCTTACTTGTGGCTTCAGCTTAAACTCTATATCAGCTGCATCCTTAGGCGATGCATGCTTTAGTATGCTATAGCCGATACCTTTGTTAGGTATGCTCCGAAGAGCTTCTTTTATATGCTTTATTTGTCTTGATATATCTTGAGCTTCCTTCATGTCTAATACAAATGGATATATCGCAGTAAACCAGCCGATGGTCCTACTTATGTCAACATCCTTAAATAGCTCTACCCTTCCGTGTCCCTCCATCATAATAGGAAGCTTTTCTACTCTAAGCGTATCCTTTATGGCATAGCCAAGTGCTGTTAGCAGCAGCTCGTTTACTTCGGTATTGTAGGCAGCGCCGGTCTGCTTTACCAGGCTATCTGTAGCTTCCACAGACAGGCTAAACTCAACTGTCCTGCTTTCGCCCACTTTACCAGTGCCCTCTGTACTGTCAGCTAACATGCCTACCTTACTGCCTTCAAGCGCTCTCCAGAATTCTATTTCACTTGTCAGCTCCTTACTCTTAGAGTACTCCTTCAGCTTGCTGCTCCAAAGCTTATAAGAATGCGTCTTCGACGGAAGCACAATCGATTCATTATTTACCCTGTAACTATAAGCGCTAATCAAGTCCTCCAGAATTATTCTCCAGGATACTCCGTCAACAAGCAGATGGTGGATTGCAATCAGCAGGTGATCACCCTCGCAAGTCTTAAACAATCCAAGCTTAACCATAGGTCCACTGAAAATATCCATATTGGACTGCAGCTGCTCAGCATGCTCAGCTATACTGCTTTCAGGATCATGTGAGTCTCTTAAATCATATACATCCAGCGTATAGTACTGATCTCTGGTTCCTCCAAATACCTGCAATAATTTATTATCAACTTGAACAAATATACTTCTTAATACATCATGATGAGCCATCATGGCATCCATTGCCTCTCTCAAAGCCTTCTCTGCAAAGCCAGCTCTGCTATGTAGCATTACAGCTTGGTTCCAATGGTGCTGATTTGTAAAGCTCTGTTCAAAGAACCAGCGTTGGATGGGCAGCAGCTCAGACTCCCCCACGACAGAGGACTGTTCAATGCTCAAGGTACTGCTCTCAACATATTTTGAAAGCTCGCTTATGGTTGAGTTTTTAAATAAATACTTTATATCCAGCTTAAGCCCATGCTGCTGAAGCAAGGAGGTCACTTTTATTGCCTTTATGGAATCCCCACCTAGCTCAAAGAAGCTATCATTAATGCCTGCCTGTTCAAGTCCCAATATACCCTTCCAGATATCTGCAAGAAGCTTTTCAATAGAGTTTCTAGGAGGGGCATATTCACTTTGTTTATCCTGAGCAATCATCGGTGCAGGAAGGCTTTTTCTGTCAACCTTTCCATTTGGGGTTAAAGGAATTCTGTCAATTCTTACATAATAGCTTGGAAGCATAAAGTCAGGCAGACACACAGACAGGTGCTTTCTAAGCTCATCAGTGGAAAGCTCCCTTGTACTTGTAAAATAAGCGCACAAGTACTTATTGCTACCTTTATCCTCTCTTGCTATGACTGTCACTTCCAATATTGCTTCATGCCTTAAAAGCTGGCTTTCTATTTCCCCCAGCTCGATCCTATAGCCCCTTATCTTTACTTGATTGTCCACCCTCCCTATAAATTCAATATTTCCATCAGGAAGCCAGCTTGCAAGGTCCCCGGTTTTGTACATTACACCACTGTCCTTAAAGGGATTGGGAACAAACCTTTCCCTTGTCATATCAGGCTTGCCAAGGTATCCTCTTGCCAGTCCGTCCCCTGATATACAAATCTCCCCCGGAACCCCAACGGGTACAGGGGTATTGTACCTGTCTACTATAAAAATTTCCATGTTTTGTAGAGGCTTGCCTATAGGCACATTTCTTCCTGATATTTCTTTCCCCTCATACTTAAACATAGTTGCACAAATTGTTGCTTCAGTTGGTCCATAGCCGTTTATTATTTGCATATTACTTGTAAGTGCTCTATACTCTTCCAATACATAATCCTTTATAGGCTCTACACCAACTAAAAGCTTATTGAGCACGATGCTCTTACCGAGCTTCTTCAACTGACTGCATACATCAGTTAATATGGTTGGCGGTATATATGCAAAGGTAATCCGCTCTTCTGCTATAGTGCTTGCCAGCTTGTATATATCTGGAATTATGTCGTTATTAAACAATACAAGAGTGGCTCCCTTAGTCAGAGGCAAAAACAATTCGCATACACTTACATCAAAGGAAATGTTCGTAAGGCTAAGGCATCTGTCTCCTACAGTTACCTCTCTATTAAACCTATTGTATATAGTTTCTATGAAGTTATTAAGTGCCTTGTGTTCAACCATAACACCCTTAGGATTACCGGTAGAGCCCGATGTAAAGATCACATATGCCAAACTCTCCGGGCTGCTGATATTCTCAATGTTATGCTCAGCTCCGCTGTATATGCTGCTATCATTTAGGTTTATCAGCGGCTTTTCATCGTTAAGTATTGCCTTAAACTTATCCTGCGTTAATACAGCGACAGCCTGACTATCATTAAGCATATAGTTGATTCTGTCAGCGGGGTAGGTTGGGTTCATAGGTAAATATGCTCCTCCAGCCTTTAGTACTGCCAGAATAGCCACTGTCAGCTCCAGGGATCTTTCCGCAACTACTGCAACTACTCTGTCATTTTTAACACCCTTCTCTCTAAGCAGTCTGGCCAGCTGATTCGATCTTTCATTTAGCTGCTTATAGGTTAAGCTTTCACCTTGAAACACTACAGCTGTTTCCTCAGGGTATCTTTCTGCCTGCTCTTCAATAAGCCTATGGATAGTTTTTTGACTCTCATAGGTTGCTTCTGTGTTATTGAACTCTATCAAGAGCTGCTCTTTCTCATAGCTCTCTATAATAGATATATCTTTTATCAACGTGTCAGGTTTTTTTGTTATTTCATGTATTAGGTTTATAAAATGCTTGGAAAACCACTCAATAGTACTCTGCTTGAATAGCTTCGTACAGTACTCAAAAATAAATCTTATTGTTCCCGCTTCCTCTATAGCCTGCAGTGCAATGTCAAATCTTGAAGTTTTGTCCTTATAGCTAAAAGGCTTGATATTTAAGCCCTCCAGTGAAATCTCTGGAATTTCCATGTTCTGCATAACAAATAATGTATCAAAAAGTGGATTTCTGCTCACATCTCTTGGGATATCAAGCTTATCCAGGAGACCTTCAAACTGACAGTCCTGGTTGTCTAAGGCTTTAAAGGCTCTATCCGTAACTTCAACTAAAAACTCTCTGAAGCTTTTTTCACCTGAAGGATAGTTCCTCAAAGGGAGGGTATTTACAAACATACCTATCAGGTCTTCCAGTTCAGGCTTGTTTCTGCCGGAAATCAGCGAGCCAATTATTATATCCTCTTGCCCTGTATATTTAGAAAGCAATACATTGTAAGCTGCTAGAAGCACAGCATAAGGAGTAGTATTCATATCTCTGGCAAAAGCAATAAGCTTTTGTGAATGCAGCTCATCAAGGCAGCAGCTTATGCTATCACCCTCAAAGCTTTGTACAGATGGCCTTGGGTAGTCCAAGGGCAGGTTTAGCACAGGAAGCTCTCCTTCTAAGCTGGAGATCCAATAAGCTTCTTGCTCCTTCATTGCATCTGAAGCAAGCCTCTCAGACTGCCATTCTGCAAAATCCTTATATTGAATATGAAGCTGGTTGGACATTTCCCCTCTATATAGCTCAAGCATGTCTTTTATAAGAACACCTATTGATGTTCCATCAGAAATGATATGGTGCATATCTAAAACAAGCAAATGCCTATCAGCGGTTATTTCTACCACACCAACCCTTAATAGAGGTGCTTCATTTAGGTTAAAGGGCCTTATGAAATCCTTGATCGTTAAGACTATATCTTCTTCTTTCCCATTAATATTCTCTAGGTTGAACTCAACAGCCTTATGAACTATCTGCACCGGCTCTCCATCCTTAAACTCAAAGGAGGTTCTAAGGGTCTCGTGCTTTTGTATAAGCCTATTAAAGGTATCCTGAAGTCTTATCTTATCAAGTTGCCCAGTAAGCTCAAGCACACCTGAAATATTATAGCTTGTGCCAACCTCCTCAAACTGACTCAGCACAAAAATTCTCTTCTGCGCCGAAGACAGGCGATAGTATGGTCTATCACCCAGTGGCTCTATATCTGAGTCCCTATGAGCATCTGCCACACAAAGATACTTTTTCTCAAGACATGCAGCAAATTCTTCTATAGTTTGGTTCTTAAGTACATCTGTAAGCTCTGCCTTGACACACATCTGTTTATTAATGTGGTTTATCAGCTTCATAGCCGAAATCGAATCTCCACCTAACTCATAGAAATTATCACAAACGCTTATTTCCTTAAACCCAAGTATTTCTCCCCAAGCTGCTGCTAAGGCTTTTTCAGTATCGCTGTATATACCTCTTGCTCTACCCTTAACCTCGATTCTTGCAGTTGTTTTTTCTTTTTTGGGATTTTCAACTCTTTTATGTTTCTCTCCCATAGCTTCTGGAATTTCCAGCCAGCATTGACTTTTTTCAAAGCAATAAGTAGGAGCGCTTATTTTTGTCCTTTTTTTGTTCTTATAAATAGCCTTCCAATCGATAGCCTCGCCTGAAATGTAACGCTCTGCAAGCATCTCCATGTCACCTTCCACAGCTGCTACACAAAACGGATTGCTTATGTCACTATAGAAAATTCCTTTAGTTTGTAGCTCTTTTGCCTTGCTTAGCCTAAAGCTCCTGATCTTATTAAGTAAGTCCTGGGTGGTGGAAGCTATAATTGCCAGGCGGTATTGGTGATGACCCCGTCCTGTATTCGCCGTAAAGCATAGATCTTGAAGATTGACAGAGTGATTTTTTTGCAGATAGCTTATATAGGCTTCCAAAAGCTCTTTAAAGGAAATCATGCTTTTTGCAGATAATGTAAAGAGCGCTTCCTCTGCATTGTCTATTTCAGTCTTAGCATCGTGCTTATATTCTTCAAGCACGATATGACAGTTAGTTCCACTCAGACCGAAGGCACTTATGCCACCTCTCCTCGGATAAGATCTTTCTTCCCATATGGTAAGAGAATCCACCACATATACAGGTGAATCGATAAAATTTATCTTCCTATTTGGTTTAGTAAAGTTAATGCTTGCAGGTATTAGCTGATTTTTTAGCGATAACATTAGCTTGATAGCACCGGCAATACCAGCAGCATTATCTAAATGTCCTATATTAGGCTTAATAGAGCCTATTCCGCAAAACTGCCGCTTTTTCGTATATCTTCCAAATGCCCGCTTTATTCCGTCTATCTCAATGGGGTCTCCTAGTACGGTACCTGTTCCGTGGGCTTCTATATAGGCGATAGTTTCAGGCGGTACTCCCGCATCCTCCCATGCTTTTATTATTACGTCCTCTTGAGCCACAGCATTTGGTGCTGTCAATCCGATTGAGCTTCCGTCTTGGTTTATGGCGCTTCCCTTTATTACTGCATAAATATTATCATTATCTTCAATTGCGCGGCTAAGGGGCTTTAATAAAATGGCAGCGACACCTTCTCCCATGCCTGTCCCGTCAGAGCTGTCATCAAAGGTTCTTGTTCTTCCATCAGAGGCTTCTATTCCCAGCTTCTGAGCCCTTTCAAGAGGCAGCAGGTTTAGCTTGACACTTCCGGCTATGGCCATATCGCAGTCGCCATTTCTTAAGCCTTGGCATGCAAGGTGCATCGCAACCAGCGAGGATGAGCAGGCTGTGTCAATTGTGAGGCTGGGTCCTCTTAGATCAAGCATATACGCAAGACGACCGGCTATTACCGATGAAAGATTGCCAGGTATAGCCATAGGTCCTGACTCAGGCTCAACCTCATATATAAGCCTCTTATAATCAAAAAGTGAATCAGCATTATAACCCAGATAAACTCCTGTTCTAGTACCCTTTAGGGCATCTCCGCCATAGCCAGAATCCTCTATAGCTCCTATGGCAGTTTCCAGAAACAGCCTCTGATTTGGGTCCATTAGACTTGCTTCCTTTGGTGATATTTTAAAGTATCTGTAATCAAAGCAGTCTACATCCTTAAGGTGTCCCCCTAAGGAGTAATCCGCATTGTCCTTCCGACCAACGAAGTTGAGGTATTTATCCATTAGCTCTTTTCTGGAATCAGGGAAATTAGCTATACAATCTACTCCCAGCTTTAGATTTTCCCAGTATTCCTCCGCGCTATCCGCCAAGGGCATTTTGGCAGAAATACCAATAACGGCAATGTCCTTTATTGATTCCTTTTCTATTACCGGAGCTTCATCCATCATAAGCTCTTCTACCCTAAAATCGTTAAAATCCAGCATACCAGCTTTTCCTCCCAGCTCTGTATTCACTAACTGTTAAACGAAGCACTTATGGCTTCATCATCGCTTTTTGCTCTAAGTAATTCTTTGTTCCTCCAAAGGATGTATATTCCTACTGCTGTAGCTATTGCGCTCACAGCAAAGACTATTGAAAACCCGTCAGTAGAGGGTGATATATCAAGCATATTTCTTGCAATATAAAGTCCTCCTGTGCTTCCTACCTGTGCTGCAACAGATGCCCACATAGACCTATACCATAGGTAAAGCATGGCAAATAGAGTTCCGCCAAAGGCTGCATATATCATAAGCAAATATGTAGTTTGTAGAAATACTACCCCATATATGACTGCCTGCACGATCAGGGCAATATATAGGTGTGTTGTTTCTAAAAGCTCATTAAGTATCATTCCTCTAAACAATACCTCTTTGTAAAAGGAGTTAAGCAAAAGAAATGTCAGGAATATAAGAGGTGTTCCATTATCCAGTAATACACTTAAGGCAGCTTCCAGCTCAGGATATCGAGAGGAAACGGATGTAATCCTGAAAACACATACTGTTATAAAGCCCGTCGCTATTCCAAGCAGTAAAATCCCAACCAAGGTCGGAGCCTTTAGAGGCTTTAGCCTGCAATGCTCAACAAAGCTCTTACGCTTAAAAAACCTTATAAGCGGTATAAAAAGAGCTATAGCAATTGCATCATTAAGGATAATTGCAAATAGTCTGTTGGGAATCAGCCATGCCTTAAAGGGTGCATAAATCTCAGCTAAATATTTTAGCCCGAAAACTACAGGATAAATAATAACTGCATATGCAGCTATATAAATCAACAGATAAACTACCGTCTTTAAATATTTCTTCATTCTAATTCCTCCTTATACAGCATAGGCATGCCTATTGGCATTAGCCTTGACCACTTTGTAATATTTGTGTTTGATTCTTAAAGCAGCGTATATTACCACCGCAAGTGAAATTAGTATTGCAGTAATAAGTAACCCATCACTTAAATCAAAAAGTTGGTGAAAGAAATCCACTCTTTTGAACATAAACATAAAAAAGCAGCTTACAGTCTGTAGTATTATCGAAGCCCAGATAGAATCCAGCCATTCATATGCAAGGGCAAATAAGATTCCACCTACAAACCCGAAAACTGCAGTAGGAATATTAAGCTGGTATAATGAAAAAACGAGACTTTGAAGTACTATCGCAGCCCCAAGAGGTAGTGCTTTTTTCATCTCATTGAAAACTAAGCCTCTGAATACGATTTCTTCAAATGCAGGTACTATTATTACTGCGCTTAATAGGGCTATAATAAGACTGGCTGAGCCCATAAATGCCTCAACAGTCTCCCCTAAACCCGTAATGTTTCTCTGCACCAAGGAGAGCCTCAAAAATGAGGTGCTGAATATGCTCATAGCCAGCGATATAGTAATCAAAGCAAGTATTGCTTTAGCATCTATAGCTTTGAATTTACATTGAGCTGTAAGGCTTTTCCTTCTAAGCTTAAACACAAGCATATACCCTAATACGGCGAGAATGCTTATTGCAACCATAGCAATTGTCTGATTAGCAAGCAGCCATTGCTTTGCTGCTCCCTCGAGCCCTTTGTATATACTCTGTGTTGCTGAAGATACAGAGAACATTACCACGTAAAGTATCGCCAGGTATAAAAGTATATTTCCTATCATTGACCAATATTTTTTCATAAATCTAAACCCCCTCTAAATATTTATCTGGTCCAGCAAGCTGCTTAGTCCAGATTTGTGCAATATATCGCAAACCTTTAGCTTTTGTACTTCTATCGGTATACGCTTTGTATCAAATATCCTGCATAGTGCTTTTAATATATGTAGGTTGTGATCCTCGCCATATTGAAGCTCTCCCAGTTTTGAAAATTCTTCTACCACACCTTTTCTATACTCTTCACAATCTTCACCATAGTTAACAGTGGTAACAGCAGCAGCAAGACAATAATCCAAAAGGTTGAGCTTTCGGCCTTTATCCTTTGTTGCTAGCAGCCTCAAAAGCTGTTCCTTATCCTCTTCCTTGTCATACGCAAAGGCAGATACATGCTTTATATTTTTGGTACATAGGTTTTTAAGCACATTTTTAGGTCCAAGCTCTATTGCTATTCTTACTCCAGCCTTATATATGTACTGCATGGTTTCCTGCCACCTTACCGGCTTATGCATTTGCCGTACAAGGCTTTCCTTTATTTCATCTACACTTGTGTATGGCTTTGCAGTGACATTTGAAATCACACTGCTTATAGGCAAAGCTATCTCATGCTTGTCTATCTCTTCTCTAAGACTTTGAGCTGCCTCCAGCATCAATTGGCTGTGAAATGCTGCGCCGACCTTTAAAAATGTGACATGAGCCCCATCTGCCTTCAACTGGTCTCCAACTCTGTGTACAGCCTCAGCATGACCTGATATTACAAGCTGATCGTGGGAATTATGGCAGGCAACTCCTACCGCTGACTTAGCAGTAGATACAGAGTTGCAAAGCTCTTCAAGCTCATCGTAGTCGATTCCGCCTATGGCAGCCATAGCACCCTCTCCATCAGCTGCAGCAGCATGCATTAGTGCTCCTCGCCTTTGTACTATCTTAAATGCAGCAGGAAAGTTAATGGCACCGCTGCAGCATAATGCAGAATACTCTCCGAGGCTATGCCCTGCATAGCAATGAGGTTCAATACCTATCTCTGAATTAAAAGCTTTGAAGGCAGCAACACTTGCAGTGAATATTGCCGGTTGTGCATTATCAGTTCTTGTTATATCCTCCAAGCTTCCTTCGAAGCAAAGTTTGGCAAGGTCGACTGCAAGTATATCACTAGCCTCTTCAAAGACCAGCTTAGCTTGGGGGAATTGGCTGTACAGCCGTTTCCCCATCCCTATATATTGTGAGCCCTGCCCTGGAAAAAGTAATGCTAAACGATTCATTTTCATCCCTCTTTTAGTCAATATCTTAGTTTTTTATATCGTAGTTCTTTAGTAGCTGTTGGCTTAGCTTTACATAGCCGTTTATGAGGTGTTGCATTTTGTCCTCTCTAAGCCTCTTATTGTTAAACTGGCACTTAAACTGTACATGGTTTTCCTCTTCTTTTATTTCTACAAGAATATCATATACCCTAAGCTGCTCTGGCTTTACTGTCATCAACTCACTCCTATAGAACAACGGAACTACAGCATTTTCACTTCTTTTAAGCGACGCCTTCTCAGCCTTATCTAAGCTATAGCTGCCTGTATCCTGATTCTTAATTTCGTTTACAAGCTTAAACAGGTTTTGGAAGTCCTTAACCTTATTTATTGGAACCTCCATAGATTTAATCTTGTCTCCCTCAAACAAGCCCTGAACAGCAATTTCCTGACTTCCAGAGAGCTGTGACATCAAATATGCATAGGAGGATAAGAAAACGTCTTCAACCTCAACATTTACACTTTTAGCGATCCTTTTAGCCTTATCTACCCCTTCAAGCCTGAACTTGAAGGTCGATGGACCATTAGCCGTTCCGGCTCCAAAGTAGTCAGAAGGAAGCTTAAGCTCTTTAATAGGAAGCTCCTCCAAGTCACTTATTGCAGTAGACTCAATAAACTCTGCCAGCTTTGAGACAGTTGGGTTAGCAAAAATATCCGTAACCTTAATGTCCTGAGCGAGCCCCTCTGCCTCTAAGCGCGAATGCATTCTTATAAGTAGAAGCGAGTTTCCTCCAAGGTCAAAGAAATTATCATGTATGCCTATCTTGTCCTGCTGCAGCAGCTCCTGCCATATAGCCGCCAGCTTCTCTTCCACTTCATTTCTCGGCTCTACATACTCTGCTCCCGTCTGTATGCTTCCGTTTGGCTCAGGCAGCTGCTTTCTGTCTGCCTTTCCGTTGGCTGACAGCGGCATCGCCTCAAGCCTCACAAAATATGCCGGTACCATGTAGTCAGGCAGGTCCTTCAGTATATGCTCTCTCAGCTCTGCTACCGTTAGCTCCCTATCGGATACTATGTAACCGCACAGATACTTGTTTCCACCATTATCCTCTCTTGCTGTTACTACTGCTTCCTTTATCTCCTTATGCTTTAGAAGCTGTCCTTCTATCTCTCCCAGCTCTATTCTAAAGCCTCTTATCTTTACCTGATGGTCAAGTCTTCCAAGGTACTCTATATTTCCATCTGGCATCCACCTTGCCAGGTCGCCTGTCCTGTACATCACTGCATAGTCAGGGTCATTGCCTGAAAATGGGTTGCTTACGAACTTTTCTGCTGTAAGCTCCGGTCTGTTTAGATAGCCTCTT
>CALJSV010000244.1 GCA_937976095.1 uncultured Clostridia bacterium
GGGGTTGCCATTTGCAAAGCAGATAATAGAGGATAACGAGGGGTCTATTGAGCTTCAGAGCGAATATGGAAAAGGAACTAAGGTAAGAATTTTACTGCCATCAGCTGCTAGCTATGAAGCAGACTAAAGGATTTGTTTGGAGGATAGATATGAATACAGGCAATTTAAAAAAAATCGTTATTATTGATGATGAGCCCGATATACTATATACAGTAAAGGAAATTTGTCTGCATGGAGGTTGGGATGCACATGTAGCATCAAATGGAATGCAGGGGCTAGAGCTTTGCAGGCTGCAAAACCCACAGCTTGTTATAGTGGATTATCATATGCCTGAATGGGATGGTATCAAAACGGTCAAAAAGATAAGACAGTTGGATGGTTCTGTCTCCATTCTGGTATTAACAGTAGACGAGCGTCAGGAGACAGCTGAGAAGTTTATTGAGGCAGGAGCAACTGATTTTGCAAACAAGCCTATAAAGTCAGCAGACCTGATATCGAGAATAAAAATGAATCTCAGAATAAATGAAATGCAGCAAGCTTACAAAGAAGAGAAGCATCAAGTTCTTATAGATAAAGGGATGAGCCCTGCTACACTAAATATTATATGTGATTTTATGAAGGATAATAAAGAAGGACTTACCATAGAGGAGATTTCAAAGGAGCTAAACCTCGCTTATCAGACTATACATAGATATATCCAATACCTGATCGAAAACAAAAAGATAGAAACCCTGCCCATTTATGGCCAAATTGGAAGACCCAAAAACAAATACAAGCTATCAAGCATATAAAAGCCTATGGGCTTTTTCTTTTTATTAAGAGAAATATGTTATAAAAGTAGGAATAGTCAAACAATTAACGAATTATTAAAAAGTCACAAGAATATTAATGTTTATAAGACAATCACAATCATTATTTTGGTTAGAACCGTAAAGTGTAAAGACTTGCGGACTAATATATATAAATTAGGAGGGGATTTATTTGAAAAGAGTTCTAGCACTAGTACTCGTATGCCTAATGGTATTCAGTTTGGCAGCATGCGGACAATCCGCAGCTACATCCGGAAGCAAAAAGTTTAAGATCGGTCTTATGACTGGTACAGTTTCACAAGGTGAAGAGGAATATCAAGCAGCTCAGGCTATGATAAAGAAGTATCCTGATATGATAGTGTTCCAAACATATCCAGACAACTTTATGAAAGAAACTGAAACTACAATAGCTAACATGATGACTATGGCAGCAGATCCTGATGTTAAGGCTATAGTTATGGTTCAAGCGGTTCCAGGTGCAAGTGCAGCAATTGAGAAGGTTAGAGAATCAAGACCTGACATTCTTATAATTGCCGGTGTACCTGCAGAAGACCCAGATATGATAGCTAAGAAGGCTGACGTAGTTCTTCAGGCAGATGACCTTGCTATGGGTTATGCTATACCAGCACAAGCAAAGAAGCTTGGAGCTACGACATTTGTACACTATTCATTCCCAAGACATATGTCATACCCACTTCTTGCTCAAAGAAGAGACATATTCAAGACTGAATGTGAAAAGCTAGGCTTAAAGTTTGTTGATGCAACAGCTCCAGACCCACTAGGAGATCAAGGGGTTCCAGGTGCTCAGCAATTCGTTCTTGAAGATGTTCCAAGAAAGATAGCTGAATTTGGCAAGGACACAAACTTCTTCAGCACAAACTGTGCTATGCAAGAGCCACTTATTAAGGCTACACTCGAAGCTGGCGGAATCTGTGCACAACAATGCTGCCCAAGTCCACTACACGGCTATCCAGGAGCATTAGGTATAGAAATTCCTTCAGACAAAGCTGGAGATATAGCTTTTATAATCAAGGCTACTGAAGAAAAAATTGCAGCTAAAAAGGGAACAGGAAGATTCTCAACTTGGCCAATACCTGTAAACATGATGTTTGTTCAAGCAGGCGTTGAGTATGCTAAGCAATACTGTGAAGGCAAAATCAAGGATAAGAATGATAAGGATGCAATGGCGAAGGTTTGCTCAGAAATAGCAAGCGGAAAGAAGATGACAATAAATACTTATACTGGTAAGGACAAAGATGGTAAGGACGTTGAGTTTAACAACTACTACATGATTCTTTGTGATTACATTACATTCTAATATATACTTGAAATATTAAGTTCATAAGGTTGCCGCTTGACGGCAACCTTATGCATGTAAAGAGTTTCATATAAATAAATCCTGCAAGGAGGATTAAAGATGCAGACAAAACATGTTCTCGAAATGAAAAACATAGAAAAGGACTATTACGGCAATAAAGTATTAAAGGGAATCAATTTAAGCGTAAAAGCAGGTGAGATACATGCACTAGTAGGGGAGAACGGTGCAGGTAAGTCAACTCTTATGAATATTATTTTTGGTATGCCGGTAATACATAGTACAGGAGGCTTCAATGGTGAAGTTTTGTTTGATGAAAAGCCGGTAGCTGTAAAATCTCCAAAGGATGCAATGGATTTAGGAATTGGTATGGTTCATCAGGAGTTTATGCTGCTTCCTGGCTTTACCATAACTGAAAACATAAAACTAAATAGGGAAATAACAAAGCAAAATGCTTTGAGTAGAATATTTGGTCCAAGCTTAAAAACATTAGACGTTAACGAGATGAGAAAAGACGCCCAAAAGGCATTAGATACTATAGGTATGGGTGTAGATGACTGGGTTCCTATAGCGGGTCTGCCTGTTGGATACATGCAGTTTGTTGAAATTGCGAGAGAGATTGACAAGAAGAATATCAAGCTGTTAGTCTTTGATGAACCTACGGCAGTTTTAACAGAAAGCGAGGCTGACAAGCTGTTAGACTCCATGAAGAAGCTGGCAGCTAAGGGAATTGGAATACTATTCATAACCCATAGACTTGACGAGGTTCTTGCTGTTGCTGATAGCATAACAGTTATGAGAGATGGAGAGAACGTTGGATCTATCTCACCAGAGGAGGCTACTGTTGAGAAGATAGCACAAATGATGGTAGGAAGAAAGATTGAAAGACTTATTGTAAAGGAAGCTGAAAAAAACAAGTCAGAAGAGATTCTTCTATCTATAAAGGACCTTAAGGTAAACATGCCTGGTGAGAAGGTTAAGGGTATAGACCTGGATATAAAGAAAGGTGAAATACTTGGAATAGGAGGCCTGGCAGGCCAGGGCAAGATAGGCATAGCCAACGGCATCATGGGCTTACACGAAACAACAGGTGAGGTTTATAAAAATGGAGTAAAGTTGGAGCTTAATAACCCCAAAAGAGCTATAATTAATAAGCTTGCGTTTGTTTCTGAGGATAGAAGAGGAGTTGGACTGCTTCTGGACACTTCAATTGAAATGAATATAGTAATGACAAGCATGCAAATACAGGATAAATTCCTAAATACCGTTTTAAGCTTTAAGATGAAGGATGATAAGGGTATAAGAGGTTGGGCTGACAAAATGGTTAAGGAGCTTGATATACGCTGTGTAGGACCTACACAATATACCAGAAGGCTAAGCGGTGGAAATCAACAGAAGGTTTGTATAGCAAGAGCATTAACCTTAGACCCTGATATTTTGTTTGTATCTGAGCCAACAAGAGGGATAGATATAGGTGCAAAAAAGCTGGTGCTTGATCTTTTGATAAAGCTGAATAAAGAAATGGGAATGACCATTGTTATGACCTCCAGTGAACTTGGTGAGCTTAGATCAATTTGCGACCGAATAGCTATAGTGTATGAAGGAAAGCTTGAAGGAATATTAAGTCCTTTAGATTCTGATGTAGATTTTGGCTTAATGATGGCTGGAGAGTATCATGCTCATGCAAGGGGGGCTGTGTAATATGAAGAAGCTATGGCAGAATTTGATTGACAAGTATGGTTATCCGAAGGTGTCAATTACGCTGATGCTGATTATACTTTGTATAATAGCTATAATTCAAAAACAGGATATGTCAGGACTTCTGAAGGATTCAATGGTTAGAATGGGTATGAACGGCATACTAGTGCTTGCAATGGTTCCATGTATAATATCAGGAACAGGTCTTAATTTTGGTCTATCACTCGGCATAATATGCGGAATACTGGCTGGCTGTATAAGTGTAGAGCTTAACCTTACCGGCTATAAAGCGTTTTTTACTGCTGTCTTTATCTCCATACCATTTTCTGTTGTTGTTGGATATTTATATGGCTGGTTATTGAACAGGGTTAAGGGAGACGAAATGACCGTAGGAACTTATCTGGGCTTTTCGATGGTATCCTTGATGTCAATAGGCTGGCTGCTGATGCCCTTTAAGAGTCCTGAAATGATATGGGCAATTGGAGGAAAGGGCTTAAGAACAACAATTGCACTTTCTGACAGATTTGCTAAAATACTTGATAATATGGTAGCAGTACCCCTCTCAGGGCACTTGCTTCCTATTGGTACCTTGATATTTTTAGGGTTTTGCTGTACTTTGATGTGGCTTTTCCTTAAATCAAAGACTGGTGTAGCAATGACTGCAGCTGGAGACAACCCAAGGTTTGCCTATGCGTCAGGTATTAATGTTAATAAGCAGAGGATGATAGGGGTTATATTATCAACCATGCTAGGTGGTATAGGTATACTTGTGTATGCTCAAAGCTTTGGCTTTTTACAGCTTTATCAGTCCCCACTAATGATGCCCTTTGGAGCTATTGCTGCAATACTTATAGGTGGAGCAACTGCAAAAAAGGCAAAGATATCGCATGTTATATCAGGACTGATATTATTCCAGGCACTACTCACTATCTCACTGCCAGTTATTAACAAAATGATGCCGGAGGGTAACCTTTCAGAGGTAATAAGAATCATAGTAAGTAATGGAGTTATCCTTTATGCGCTAACCAAGGTAGGAGGTAATGACTAATGAGCACACAATTAAACACTAATAAGCCTGCAGCTAAAAGGTTTAATATAAAAAGCCTGCTGATAAATAATTCTGTACCCTTACTATTTCTCGTTGTATGTATAGCCGGAGTATTTATATCAGGACTTCCATTAAGGTTCATATTAAATGAAATAATAGTAAGACTTGCGAGAAACATGTTTTTGGTTCTAGCGCTGATCATACCAGTAATTGCCGGTATGGGACTTAATTTCGCCTTGGTAATAGGTGCTATGGCAGGGCAGATAGGACTGGTTTTCATAAAAATAGTTGATGTTGGCGGATTGCCTGGCTTTATTCTTGCAATCGCATTCTCAACTCCATTTGCGTTATTGTTTGGTTATGGAACAGGTAAGCTGCTTAATAAAACCAAAGGAAGAGAAATGATTACAAGCTTAATACTTGGTTTCTTTGCTAATGGTCTTTATCAGCTTGTATTCCTGGTATTCATAGGAACTATTATACCGGTAAAAAATCCGGAAATAGTGCTTTCAGGGGGAATTGGTCTAAAGAATGCCCTGGATTTAAAGTTTATGCAGTATGCCATAGACAAAATTTTCAAAATTAACTTTATGGGTATTGTAATACCTGTGGTGCCAATTCTGCTTATTGCGCTATTATGCTATTTCTTAAGATTCATCGTAAGAACAAAGCTGGGACAGGATTTTAGAGCACTTGGACAGGACATCCACGTAGCAAAGGTTTCAGGCATCAACACAGATAAAGTGAGAGTTATTGCAATAACTATTTCAATTACAATTGCTGCATGGGGACAGATAATTTTTATACAAAACATTGGTACTCTTAACACATACGCAAGCCATGAGCAGGTTGGTATGTTTGCGATTGCGGCCCTGCTTATTGGAGGTGCTTCTGTTACTAAGGCAAAAATGAGCAATGCAATAATCGGAACTATACTTTTCCATACAATGTTTATTATTTCTCCAATAGCGGGCAACAAGCTTTTTGGAGATGCACAGATAGGTGAGTTTTTCAGAACCTTTATTTCATACGGAGTTATAGGTATGTCACTTGTGCTTCATGCATGGCAGAAGCATATGAATGCTAAGAATCACGAGCTATAATGGAATTCCCGAATGTTATATGGCATTCGGGAATTTTAATATAAGGCGTGTTTCTATTTTGCTAAATGAAAATTCTTTGTCACGACTTATATAGGAATGGTAAAATAATACTTGGTGATAATATTATTGACTTAATATCAAATTCGATAAGCGAGGTGTACATAATGAGATTTGAGAACGCCATAGAAGCAATGCGTGAGGATATCGTGAGAACTACTCAAGAGCTAATTGGCTTTAAAAGTGTAGAAAGCGAAGCAGCTCCCGGAGCTCCCTTTGGAAAAGAAATAAGAGAGTGCCTTGATAGAACCTTGGAAATATGTGGCGAAATGGGTTTTGAGACAAAAAACCTAGATGGGTATGCAGGACACGCCGAATATGGAAGTGGAGATGAAACAGTAGGAATACTTGTTCATCTTGATGTTGTTCCTGCAGGTTCGGACTGGTCAGTAGATCCATATGGTGGAGAAGTAAAGGATGGAAAGCTTTTTGGAAGAGGAGCTATAGATGATAAGGGACCTGCTGTTGCAGCTATGTATGCACTTAAAGCTGTTAAGGAAGCAGGAGAAGCCTTTAACAAAAAAGTTAAAATTATTTTTGGTTGTGATGAGGAGACCGGACGCTGGGATTGCATGAAGCACTATTTTAAGCATGAAAGCATGCCAAGCTGCGGCTTCACACCAGATGGAGATTTTCCCATAATCAATAGTGAAATGGGCATTATAATATTGAATATGCAAAAAAGCTTTACTAAAGCTGAGCCAACCTGCTGCGGCGGCATCAAGATTATGCATGTAAAGGGCGGAAACAGGCCTAATATGGTTCCTGACTACTGTGAGTGTCTCCTTGAGATGAACAAGGACTTTAAAGACAGAATCGAAAAAACAGTAAGCTACTATAACGATAAGAAGCTCTTTAAGCTTACAACAGAGTTTGGTGAAAGTCAGTGCATAATTAAGTCCTATGGCATTTCAGCTCATGGAAGCACACCTGCTAAGGGTATAAATGCAGTATCACAAATGATTAAGTTTTTATGCAGCCTGCCTTTATGTGTTAACGAGCAAACAGCATTTTTGAATTTTATTGATGTAAGCATAGGTCAGGAGCTCAATGGAATATCCTTTGGAATACATATGCAGGATGAGGTATCGGGTGAGCTGATATTTAATCTTGGAGTTTTTGAGCTTGACCAGGATAAAGCAAATGTAGGCATAAATATAAGGTATCCTGTTACTAATACAAAGGAAGCAGTATATGCAGGAATATACAAAAAAGTTGAAGGTACCGGAATAAATATTGTAGAAGGGCCAGAAAAGGCTCCATTGTACGTCCCTGCTGATAATTTCCTGATTAAGAAGCTTCAAAAGGTATATCATGAAGTTACAGGCTTAGAGCCAAGACTTATATCAATTGGCGGAGGCACCTATGCAAGAGCGATAAAGAATGCTGTTGCCTTTGGGCCATTGTTTCCTGGAAGGCCTGAGCTGATGCATCAAAAGGATGAGTTTATTGATGTGGATGATTTAATGAAATGTGCAAAAATTTATGCTGAAGCGATTTATGAGTTGATAAAATAATGTTTTATATTCTTTATTGACAGCTATAAGAAATAGTGGTACTATATACAAGTGCATTGAATTAAATACAATTTAATATATGTGTTTAAGTAGAAGATCCACTTCTCACCTTACGATTATGTCAGTAAGGTTATAGATGCCGTAAGATTGTTTATTAGGCAGGTGGATATTTCTACCTGCCTTAAATTATTATGGAGGTGATAGGTATAAGCAGCAATAAAGACTTACAAATCAATGAGGAAATAAGAGATAAAGAGCTAAGGGTTATCGATTCAAATGGTGATCAGCTAGGCATTATGACTGCTAAACAAGCCATGGATTTGGCTGCAGAAAAACAGTTGGATCTTGTAAAGATAGCACCACAGGCAAAGCCACCTGTTTGCAGAGTCATGGACTATGGTAAGTTCAAGTTTGAGCAAAGCAAGAAGGAGAAAGAAGCAAGAAAGAACCAAAAGATTGTAAATCTTAAGGAAATTCGTTTTTCTCCAACTATAGAAGAGCATGACCTTACAGTTAAGGCTAAGAATGCTCAAAAGTTTTTACAGGATGGAGATAGGGTCAAGGTTACTATCAGATTTAGAGGTAGAGAAGTTGATCATGTTGCCTTTGGGCATAACGCTTTGAATAAGTTCTTTGAATTGGTTCAAGACAGTTGTGTCTTAGAAAAGGCTGCAAAGCTTGAAGGCAAGAATATGTCTATGATATTAGCACCAAAGCAGACCCACTAATAGCTTTTTACACACATTTGAATAAAGGAGAGGATTTTTAAATGCCTAAGCAAAAAACACACAGGGCCTCAGCAAAGAGATTCAGCTTCACTAAGAGTGGTAAGGTAAAGAGAGGCCGTGCCTATAAATCACACCTTTTAACTGGCAAAACAACTAAGAGAACTAGAAAGCTTAGAAAGGTTGCATATGCAAGTGCAGCAGAAGCAAGAATCATAAGAAAGTTAGTACCATACAAATAAATAGTAGGTAAGGAGGCGAAAAGTAATGGCAAGAGTAAAAAGAGCGTTAAATGCTCATAAGAAGCGTAGAAAGATATTAAAGCTTGCTAAGGGTTATGTAGGTGCAAGAAGCAAGAAATATAGAATAGCTAATGAAACAGTAATAAGAGCTTTAAGATTTGCTTACATAGGCAGAAAGCTTAAGAAGAGAGACTTTAGAAAGCTATGGATAGCTAGAATAAACGCAGCTGCTAGAACAAACGGAATGTCATACAGCAAGTTTATCAACGGCTTAAAGCAGTCAGGTATAGAGATAAACAGAAAGATGCTTTCTGAAATGGCTATAAATGATGCTGCAGGCTTCCAGAAGCTTGTAGAAACTGCTAAGGAAAAGACAAACGCTTAGTATTATCTTTATTAGAAGCATGTAAGTTTACCGATACCTACTATGTATTAATGTGATTGTTCTAAAATAAGTAGTGCATAGCTTAAGTGATTATTAATCATATATAACTTACTATAGTGAGGCCCCTCGTTTTTGCGAAGGGGTTTTGTTATTTTTGTAGTACTGATAGGGTTTGGATGCATTTTTATTAAAAACCTAGAAATAAGGAATTATTTAAAATAATCCGCATTATATAATGATATAATAGGATATAAAGGGATATATAGACTATTCCTAACTTTATATATGAATTCTATAATGATATAATAATAAGGTTAATACAAAAAATGACAACTAGAGGTGGTTTATATAATTGCGTTCAGCATACTAAGTAAAAAAATAAGAATTTCTCCGACTCAAGTAATTGTACTAGGCTTCGCTACTGTCATCCTGATAGGTGCAATATTACTTTCTTTACCTATATCATCAAGTGAGGGCATAAGAACAAGCTTTGTAGATACTATTTTTACTGCTACCTCTGCAGTTTGTGTAACTGGACTTGTAGTTGTAGATACAGGTACATACTGGAGCACCTTTGGGCAGGTGGTAATACTCGTTCTTATACAAATTGGCGGCCTAGGAATAATGACCATGTCAACCATGTTCGCTTTACTTATGGGGCGAAAAATAACCTTAAGGGAAAGGCTTCTGATACAAGAATCTCTCAATCAATTTGACTTGGAGGGCTTGGTAAGACTTACAAAAAACATTCTTATAGCAACCTTTAGCATAGAGGGTGTGGGGGCAATTATCTATATGACGGTTTTTATTCCACAGTTTGGGCTAAAGCAGGGTATATGGATGGGAATATTTCATTCTGTATCTTCATTTTGTAATGCAGGCTTTGATTTGATGGGCCAGTTCTATGGTCCCTTTAGCAGCTTGACAGCTTATGCTGCACACCCAATAATAAATCTTAATGCAATCCTGCTTATTGTTATAGGTGGACTAGGATTTGCTGTATGGACAGATGTATATAGAGCATACAGGCATAAAAACATCAGCAGGCTCTCACTGCATACCAAGGTAGTACTTACTATCACAGCAGGCTTGATACTTCTAGGAGTATTGTTTTTCTATGCTTCTGAGCTGACTAATCCAAACACACTGGCGGAAGCACCAATTGGAGCAAAAATATTAGCGCCTGTGTTCCATGCAGTAACTCCTAGAACGGCTGGTTTTAATACTATGGACACCGGTGCTTTGACTATGCCCTCAAAGCTTATGACAATAATACTAATGTTTATTGGCGGCTCGCCCGGGTCAACTGCAGGAGGGGTAAAAACAACTACTGCAGGAATACTGCTATTGACTGTATTGTCTGTTGTAACCGGAAGAGAAGATACCGAAATATATGAAAAGAGAATTCCTAAATATTTAGTATATAGAGCTTTAGCTGTAATGATGATAAGCTTTTGTCTGGTTATGTTTGTTACAATGATCCTCTCAATAACTGAAAAAGCTGATTTTATGACCTTGCTTTTTGAGTCAACATCGGCCTTTGGTACAGTTGGGTTATCATTAAACTTTACCACACAGCTGTCAACTCTGGGTAGAATAATACTGCCTATAACTATGTTTGCAGGAAGGGTAGGACCATTGACGCTAATAATTGCTTTCTCACAGATAGCGACAAAAAATAGAAGCAATTTAAAATATCCCGAGGATAGAATTATCGTAGGATAAATGGAGGTTATTATGAAACAATTTGTTGTAATAGGAATTGGCAGATTTGGCGGTGCACTTGCCCAACGACTTTATGAGCTTGGACATGAGGTTTTGGCAATAGATTTAGATGAGGAAGAAATCCAGAAAATTTCAGATGGTGTGACACATGCAGTGACTGCTGACGCAACTGATGAGAGTGTGCTTAAGTCACTTGGAGTAAGAAATTTTGACGTTGGAGTTGTTTCCATAGGCTCAGATGTTCAAGCAAGCATATTTATTACAGTTATGCTTAAAGAGCTGGGAGTAAAGTATGTAGCTGCAAAGGCACAAAATGATATACATGCTAAGGTGCTTTTAAAGCTGGGTGCTGACAGAGTAGTTTTTCCGGAAAGGGACATGGGAGAGAGAGTAGCTCATAATCTTATTTCAACCAATATACTTGAGTTTATTGAGCTTTCGCCGGAGTACAGTATATTAGAGATTGTCGCGCCACATAATTGGGTAGGAAAGGATCTAAGAGATCTAAACCTAAGATCAAGATTCGGTGTGAACGTTGTAGCAATTAAAAATATAAAAGATGAAGACGCTATGAATGTTTCGCCAAAGGCTGATGATCCTATAAATGAAGGTGATGTGTTAATTGTTATTGGAAGCAATGATGATTTGAAGAGACTCGAGAAGAAGGCAGAATAATGGAAGATATAATAAAGAGCTCACAAAACAAAAGCATAAAGCTTATAAAGTCCCTGCAGCAAAAAAAGTACAGGGATGAATACAGCCTTTTTGTAATAGAAGGTGAAAAGCTGGTAAGAGAGGCACTATGCTATAAGGCAGATATAGCTGCTGTATTTATAGCGGGGAAGCTCTACCATAAGGAAGAATGGAAGGACATCCTTGAGGGCTGTATAAAAAAGAGCATTGAAGTATTAGTAGTTGATGACAGGCTGTTTGATGATATTACAGAAACCGAAACCCCACAGGGAATTGCAGCAATTATTCGCAAGGATAGTCATGCTTTAGAGACGGTACTCAGTAAGGATGAAGTAAACATCATAATTCTAGATGAAATAAGAGATCCGGGCAACTTAGGAACAATAATAAGAACTGCGGATGCCTGCGCTATGAATGCTGTTATACTCACTAAAGGGTGCGTTGATCTTTATAATGGAAAATCCATAAGATCGACAATGGGCTCGATATTTCACCTTCCAATAATTACGGATGTTGATTTCAGCAAGCTTTTTGAGCTTCTTGAAGCAAGTAGAGTAAGCACTGTAAGTGCGGACCCATATGGAGCATTAGAGGTGCAAGAGCTGCCTAAGCTTTCCAAAAAAGCAATAATTATCGGAAATGAGTCTAGGGGTGTGAAGCAGTATATAAAGGAAAATGTGGAGTATAATGTTAAGATACCTATGCCGGGTAAGGCTGAGTCCTTAAATGCCGGTATAGCCGCTGCTATTATGATGTATGAGATTTGTGTGAGGAGCAGCCTAAGTAAATAATATAAAAAAAACCTATCTGCGATAGGTTTTTTTTATAAGACTTAATACTAATAAGCATAGAGGAAAAGTTGTTATAATGAAGAATATTAATAATTAATTTAGATTATGTCTCATAAGATAGACAATGGAAAAAATATTGTTTTGGAGTGTAAGGGATGAAAAAAGCATTCTTAATTTTGTTTGTTACAGTATTTATGTTTATGCTGTGTTTAGGCTGTTCATTATTAGATGTATTAGACACTCATGATTTGGTGGATATAGGCGACGCACATTTTAATAAGGGGGAATATGATG